>NZ_FNFO01000005.1:0-300000 GCF_900100765.1 Catalinimonas alkaloidigena
TACTTACAGCGACCAGAAACTTGTAAGGAGTTACTCCTCGGGCTAAAGCAGTACTTTCAGTTCTACAATCAGGAAAGGCTGCATCAGTCGCTTGGGTATAAGACGCCCGAAACTATCTACAACCTAGCCGCTTGAACCAACTTAAATTCTAACGAACGCTGTCCTAACATTGGGGACCACCATATTGAAATACTGAAGTTCTAATTTTTTAAGTAAATCCTTAGTTGCCTTTAGGTCATTGATTTTCGTAATGATTAAGTCGTAAGGACCGTTGAGCAATCCCAATTTGAAACCTATCATCCACGTATCAAGACTAAATCCGCTGCCCGGTTGATGTAAGTCTCCGTTTATTCTACCTACAATAAATCCTTGGTATGCCCCGGCAAGTAATGGTTGATTATCCAGGTCAACGTTTACGAATGGAATATACCAAGCGAAATCGGTTTCGATAATTCTATTTTCATCAACTCGATGTTCACCACTATAGACTGGATTGTCTTTAATAGCTTGAAGTACTTTCTCTTTTGCTTGGTCTAAAGTCATTTTACTCTAGTAGCGCACAACGGTCCGGCTAGCATGTGGGGCTTGGGCAGTGTGCTGGCCATTGTTAGGCATCGTCATTATTTTTAATATTTCAAAAGGTTTAATCTTAAGTACCTCGATTGTTTCTTTCATTATTTTAAGTTCAAATTCCTTGTCCTTTATTATCCTGTTGTATTCACCAATGACAAGTTCTTCTTTTTTGTCGATAATGTTATAATTGAATATTGGTAGATTTTTAAATTTTCTAAGCTGATCTTTTATCCTTTGTTCATAATAGTAGGGATTATTTGGGTCTCTTTGATTGCATAATCTATCCACGATAATTATACCATAGTTCATAGCACTTTCATATGTGTTATGTATTAATTCAAAGTCTTTTAATTCTGCTTCATAAGTATTCATTATGTCGTTAAGTAATGTACTATTATGAGTTTTAATTTTCCAGAAGGATTCATTGACTTTGATCACATATTTACCCTTGTGTTGTTCTTGGAGAGGTTTAAATTGTACAAATTTTAAATTTAATCTATCAAATATTTGATCATACTGTTCCTCGCTTAATGCTTTTGGCCAATACTTATAAAGTTCTCTGAACTTGTCTTTTGTTATATTAATAATTGTCGAAATTGAATCCAGCTGTTCTTCACCAATTGAAAAATGTCGAGTTATATTATCGTAATATAATTTGTTCCAATAATTGAGTTTTGATTCAATATCATTTTCATTTGGTACTATATCTAATATAACTGATGCTCGGTTATTCAAATGTTCACTTTGATCATTCCAACCATGTGAGAATACTAACGTCGCATAAATAAATCCTTCGGTTTTGATTTCTTTGAATTTCTTCTTCTGTTTTTGTGTCCCTAGGATTCTATGCAACAAGTTCATTTTATTTGTCTTTGATGATGCCTAACGTTTAATGTATGAATCTGTAGCTTGGGTTTGTGCGATGGTTTTGCGGGGCTATGATTTCATACATAGTGTTATGCTCTTTTTTTAATGTACATAATTCCCAAAGGCGAAATGAGCATTTCCACCTTCAAAGTCTATAAATAAATACTTGACTATGCTTCCATCAATACCATCAATAGTATATTCAATAAGGGTTAACTTTTTCTCACCAAAGTATTCAAAAATCTCCAACTTCACCTTGTTAATTAGTTCATTCAAGTTTTCCAAATGATATTCAGACTTGAAAATATCAGGTGCTTTATTATCAAGCTTAAGATGCTCTAATGACCATTCAAAATAGTGATTCAGATGTGATTCAAAATCATTTTTAAGTTCAGTTTTAGTTTCTAATATATTTTCAATTGAATTTTCACCTATCCAATGTTCTTTGAATAAATCTGATGGGTTAGGTTTATTTTCTAAATCTATATTTAACCATATTATCGTTGGGTTATATCCGTCAGATAGAACTCCAAAGAAATCATTCAGGTACCCTATTATGCTTGTTAGATGTTTTTCTTTATTCATTATTTCATTGAGCATAACGTATGTATAGACGCACCTTTTCCAAAAGGTGCCGTTATTTCTGCTATAGTCGACCCCTTCTGTTTCCAGCGATAGTTATACTAAGTTGCTCATTAAAGTTTGAATATAGTCTTTTTACCATTGATGATTATAGTTTAGAGGTCAATATCATCCAACGGGCTGCGAATGCTACTCAGCATTTTGGTGCTCACATGGGTATATATCTCCGTGGTTTACTGCCGCTACGGCGGACCGTTCGCATGCCCTAACAGCACCTGTATGTAGCGAAGATCCGTGCGGTACGCCGCCGCGGCCCTTCTCGAGCAAATGCGTCGCAAATGAATGCCGTAGCGTATGCATCGTATTGGTTTCCGAATCCCGACCCTTTGTGCTGCTACCTTCAGCAACTTGCTGACACTTCGAAAGGAGTACTGGCCGCCATTCTGCCCTTCAAACAAGTAAACTTTAAGACGGTATAACATCAGGTACTCCTCCAAATATCGTAAGGTTTTGGTAGATAGGATACCTATTCGGTCTTTCTTGCCTTTCGCCCCTCGTGTATGCACCTGCATACGCTCTCGGTCCAAATCTCGCAACGGTAAGTATAGCAACTCTCCTACTCGAAGACCCGCTGAGTAAGTAAGCATGAGCATACACTGTGCTTCAGGTTCTTGGTGATCCGCAGAATTGGCTGGATTTCGTGCTCCTTCAATACTATAGGTAATGTACGCTCCCGGTGTGGGCGTTCGGTAAATCGGACCGCCGACGCGGTAGAACTTACGACGTCCCCTAGCACCTTTTCATAGTAGAATCCGGCGTGGAGCGCTTGATGGCATTGATGGCCACCGTGGCGCGGCTTGGTTCTGGTATGAGGTACCTACTTGTCGTTCTTCCACTAGGTAGCGCATGAACTCCAGAATATCTTTCTCGGTGAGAGCTCGATAATCCTCGTGGTGAAAGTAGTTAATGAACTCTTCGAACAAGCTACTGTAACTGTAGGTACGGATCGTCTTGAGACTGTAGCGCAGCACCTGAAGCTTTTCAATGTATTCTTTGGGGCAAGTCCGGTAATTAGGCACCTGTTCTGGTGAAATACATGGTGTACCTCTCTTTTCTTTCAGAGGCAAAAAATGTAGTGCCCGATCCGTTTCTTCCGCATAGCGTGCGATCTGCTCTCTGATGACTTCTGTGTCGGGTACGGTCCACAATCGGTTGGCTGCATCCCATCTGGGATATGGTAGCTGCTTAACGAATGTAATCAGTCCTACGTCAAACGGAAATACCAGTCGTAAGCGCCTGCTAGCCAAGGGGTGGACCTGGATAAGCCTTGGCAGCGCAGCATCTTTCGTGGTTGGTGAAGGCAGATGCTGTATTTCGTTAAGTCTTGTTCCGAAAGTAGCGTCGTAATAGGTTCAAATTCGCCTCAGCGTGGGTGATCTCCCACACGAAAGAAGTGACATTCCACCGTGACCATTGAAGTCCCTTTACAAACGCAATATCGGTAAGCTCTGCTGGCAGATGAAGTACTAGCTTGGAAGCCACTATTTCTAAGCGAACCTCTCGCCGCTGATCAGGTATAGGGGAGTAGAAGGAAGTTGTTTACGAAGCTGCGGTAACGCTGGCTTTGTTTTTTCAACCAACCAGGTAAAATCAGCCGAGGGCAGGAGTCGCTGTAGTTGTTGTAGGACTTCAGGCGTATCGGGTAACCACCAGCACCGACCGGGAGCATTCCACTGGGCACCGGAAATAGCTTTGATGCGAGCGATCAGCTTTGGATTATAAGGAAGAAAAACCTCTAATCGTGACTGATGCCGGTATGCGATACCCGGTACACGATACGGGAAACGCGGATCGGATCATGCATGCAAAAGGTGCGTTTAGCATGCCTACTTGGGAGATAGACGAAACTATAAAGTGCAATTAAGCAAAAATATTTTCACATTTATTATATTTCTTTACTCGCTTAAATTTTTACCCCTGTTTAGTATCATGATGAGAAAAGTTAAGAGCAATACGCCGAGACGCGATGCCTTGAAAAACCTTTTTAAACATGTGTAAAGTCTACCTATGGGAGAATGCATATTGGTGTAAGCAAGTCGAGATGTTTGCTCTTTTGCTTACACCAAAAACAAAAAAGCACTTACGATTTCTCATAAGTGCTTGATTTTCAGGAGCCCCCTGCCGGGATCGAACCAGCGACCTACTGATTACAAGTCAGTTGCTCTACCAGCTGAGCTAAGGAGGCTTTATACTTTACTTTACTTTTCTCTTGCCGCTACAGTCAGTTGCTCTATCGGAGCACCGAACCGCAGCTGAGCTAAGGAGGCTTACTACCTTGCGGGGCAACGTGTTTGCCCGGAATGTTTTTAATGTGCCCAGGACTGGACTCGAACCAGCATGCCCTGACGAGCACCACCCCCTCAAGATGGCGTGTCTACCAATTTCACCACCTGGGCGTCGATAAAAAAACAGCAAAGCCCGGCCTTTTCTCCGTTATTTACTGTTTCTTTTGTGATCCCGCTGGGGCTCGAACCCAGGACCCATACATTAAAAGTGTATTGCTCTACCAGCTGAGCTACGGAATCGTAAACTAAAATGGAAACGGTGTTTCCGTTGCTTTTTCCGGGGTGTTTCCCGTAATTGCGGTTGCAAAAGTATAGTTATCTCCCGTTACATGCAACCCAGCCTCCGAAAAATATTGTGTTTCTTGTGTTTGTTCTTTTCCCTCGGCATTTCGCAGGCCGCGCCCCCCACGCCCGCCCTGCAACTGCTGCACGAGGGCGACTCCCTGTTTGCGGCTTCGCGCTACCGGCGGGCGTTTCAGCGATATGACCAACTCTGGACGCAGTATGACGTCTACTCCCCGCAGATGCTGCTGCGGATGTCGTTTATCCAGGAGGGGCTCGGCAATTACCCGGAAGCGCTCTATTACCTGAACGTGTACTTCCTGCGCCACCCCGACCGGCAAACGGTTGAAAAGATGAAGTCGCTTGCCGAGAAGAACAAGCTTCAGGGCTATCGTTTCAGTGAACTGGACTGGATGCTGGCCTGGTACTACCAGTACCGCCTCTGGTTTCTGGCGGCCATGCTGGTGGGCGCCGCGGCGATGCTGGCCGCCACGCTGTACTACCGAAAGCGCCAGGAGGGTTCCATCTACCATCCCCTGTTTCTGTTGATTTTCCTCACGGCGGCGTTTTACCTCATCAACTACGGCGACACGTACCGCAAGGGCATCGTCAGTGGCGAGAAGATCTACCTCATGGGGGCGCCGTCGGCCGCGTCGCCGGTCGAACAGGTCATCGACCGGGGCCACCGGGTCACGGTCAAAGGTGTGGAAGATGTCTGGTATGAAGTGGAGTGGAACGGCCAGACGGGCTACATCCACCGCAGCCAACTGCGGCTCATCGCCGCCTGATCTTAAGGTTTTCGCTTGGGTGCGTCGGCTTCCGCCTGCGCGGGCAACGGCGCGGCGCTAACCTTGCTGATGAAAAAGACGCCCCGGTTCAGCTCACTCAGCGGTGCGTCTTTGTTGACGATGCGCTGTTCGCCCCAGGCAATGAGCTGGTTGCCGTACCACGGAAACAGATACAAGCTTTTGGTTTTGGATTCCTCGTCGCCCTCGTGGGCCATGGGGTAATGGATGGCGGCGGGCTCTTCCAGCTTTTCCCCGTTCACCAGGCGATTGACGATCAGTTCGCGGTCTTCGTCACTGAACACGGCCGTTACCGTATCGCCCTGCGTGTAGACGGCGGCCATTTCCACCAGATCGTACGACACTACCGAAGGCATGGTGAGGCTGTTGTCCCACAGGCGATTCCCGTCCGCATCGAGCATGCACAGAAACGTGTGGGTATAACGAAATCCGTCGAACACCCGATACGAGGAATACCCCGACGGACCGATGCTCCCCCGGTACGATTCCGAGCGATACTGCGGATAATAGGCCTCGGCCACAAACAGGTATTTGTCGCCTACCGGTACCAGATCGTGCAGCAAAAAGCGGTACCGCACCCGGTACTCCTTCCCTTTTTCGCGCCGCCGGAAAATGCGCCGCTTGATCCGCTCCTGGCGGTGGGGTTTCAGGTGGTTGAAGAAGTTATCGAACTCCGTGAATTTGCTGAGCTCCACCTCCTCGCGTTCGCCCCGCGCCCAGTTGAGCACAAAGGTGCCCTGCGGAAAGTACAGGGACCGGTCCGAGTAGGTCCCGATGGCCATCTGCCGCCCGGGCATGGGCGTGGTGAGGCGTGCCGACAAAAAATTGCGTGCCTTGGACGACTCAATTTCTTCCGTGTGCAGCAGGTCGCCCCCCGTTTCGTAGACGTTCAGGTGCAGCCGGAACCGCCGCCGCCGGTACACGGCCAGCAGCACGTTGATGTCCTGCGTGTAGGGATCGAAGTAGATGGCGTCGACTTCGGTATTGTTGCCGTAGATGGAGGACAACACGCGCGAGCGCCGCAGGTTGAGGTCGTAATGCACCACCACCGGGCGCGTGTTGATGTTGCCCGTCAGCAGCGCGTCGTAGCCCGAAACGTCCAGCCGGTCGAGATCGGCCTTCAGCAGAGAATAGATGTTGTAGACCGCCACACTGCCTTCCTGCAGGTTGATCTGATACAACAGGTTATCGAACGAGCCCTGTTTTCCGAAAAGCAGGTACAGGTTGTCGCCGTCGCGCGCCCAGGTTTTGTAAAACTGATCGGCCGTGATCATGTAATCGCCCCGCCACTGTTCGCCCAGCGTGGTGTCACACTTCACAAAAAGCCACCGATACGAAAAGCGGTCGACCGGTCGGGTGGTTTGCAGCAGGTACAGCAGCCCCGCTTCGCCCAGCGGCACCACGATGGGTTCGCGCAACGCGTTGGTTTCCACATCGAACTCCAGACGATCGGGATACGACTGCACGACCGGGATGTCGGTATAGGCCATGCTGTTGCTCTGCGCGATTTCCTGGGCGAGGGAAACCGTGCTCAGCAGCGCAGGCAGCAAAAAATAAAGATACTTCATAGCTCAGGTGTGTAGGTGTCGGGCGTTGCCGCGCAGGGTTCCCCGACAAAGGGGGTGGTGGACGCCTGACGAGGCAGGGGCACGCAACGCTCCTTTAAGTTCTACAATAACCTACGTAAAACAAAATAGGTTGCCGGTTTGGAAAAAGAATGGCGCAACGGCAACGGGGAGCGGGAAAGGGCAAAAAAAAAGACAGCCAACCCCACCACAAGTTGACTGTCCAAACAACCTACATTTGAAAGTCCATCTGACTTTCTGTTACAAAGGTACCTACAGGGCCCAGCGGCACAAAACCCGACTGCCATTTTTCAAATCTTTTTATGCATGCATACCTTTTCGAAAGCAGTTTGGTAATCCGCTCCTGTTTTTTTACGCTGTGCTTACGAGATCTGCAACGTCCGAAGTGCTCCCGTCGCTAGGGAGTCGTGTGAGGTCCGGCAGGCCGATCCGGTACAGAAACCCTTCGGCAGAGCGCACCTGGTTACGTGCCGGAATTAAGGTTCCTATCCCCTCTGATTTGGATAAAAATGCCCTTCCCGGTTACGCAGCGCTGCCTTTTGCATACCGGTCTTCCTCTTATTAAATTATCCCTATATTATTTTTACACAATTTAATCTTCCTTTGTAACCAATTCTATATCTTCGCGTTACCCTCTCACGAAGGGCTTTTGTCGACGGTGTGCTCACCACACCGCAGTACCAGCGAACCACCCCTGCCACCGCACGGTCATGCGATAGCAGTGAGGTCAACCGCTCGACTTCGATTGTTATGAAACACCTCTGCTGCCACGCCATTTTTTTCGCATCTGTCAACCACAGACCCGGAGGACAACCCGGTGTGCAGTTCCCGTCGCTTTTTTATTTTTTTCCAACCATACCCAATCTCTCATGTACAATCACCTCTACCCACGGCGCGCTGCTGCGCTCCTGTGGCTGAGCATGCTGCTGGGCAGCACCCTCAGCCCGACCCTCTTGTATGCCCAAACCCGCCTCTACGGCACCACCGCCGAGGGAGGCGCAGGAGCAGGCACGCTCTTCTCCAGCGACCCGGATGGCTCTGATTTCCAGGTCGAGTATACATTCCCGGATTTTGGTTCACAACCTACCGATCGCCCCGTGATGGGGACCGATGGCGCTTTCTACGGCGTTTCTTCCGAAGGAGGTGCTTACGAACTAGGCGTTGCCTACAAAGTAATGCCTCAGGGGGGCAGCATGCCGGTCGCGCTGCATTCCTTCCAGTTGCAGGAAGGGCAGCCTACGTCGGGACTGACCCTGGGGCCCAACGGCAACCTCTACGGAATGACCACCACCAGCTTCTACCGCCTCAGCCCGGACGGGACGCTGACCGTTCTCCGTACCTTTACGGCGCCGGAAGGTCTGGAAGGCCAGACCTTGCTGCTCGGAAGCGACGGCTACTTCTACGGAGGGCTACGCTCCGGCGGTATCGAAGGCGCAGGGAGCTTGTTCCGCATTATGCCGGACGGCACCAGCTTTCAGAAACTCCACGACTTCAGCTCCGCTGACGGCTACCAGCCGCATTTCGCGCTGCTGGAACACGACGGCTTCTTGTACGGTGTCACCCAAAACGGCAGTGCCTCGCAAGGGAGTGTGTTCCGCATGACGTTGAGCGGCAGCAACTTCGAAACGTTGGCCGTGTTCGACGAGCAGTACGTGCCGGCCGGAGCGCTTACCGCAGCCGCAAACGGTGCCCTTTACGGGATTGCGGGGTACACAAACGATGCCGCTTACCCGGAAGTCTACCGGTACACACAGGTGTACAAAATCATGCCCGACGGCGCTGGTTTCACTGTGCTTTCTCCTGAGTTTTTCGGGTCGTCTACCTTTGCGCTCTTCCCACACGCCGCTTTGGTTGTCGGCAGTGACCAGCTACTCTACGGAGCAGTTCCCAACTCGAACGATGCAGGGCGCAGCACCATCTTCCGCGTGGAAAGCAACGATGCCCTGACCACCCTCGCCCAACCCGATTTTTATACGTTCGGCGGTCTCGTACGCGGAAACGATGGCTCGTTCTACGGCGTGACGGAAACGCAATTCCGTGCCGAAACCGGACTGTATCAGCTGTCATCGCAAGGGGGCACTGCCTACTCGGCCAACGTTATCGCGTCATTAGGCGCACCGCTGGGAAAAAACAGCGACGGCCAGAGCCTGCTCCAGATCGGCGATTATCTGTATGGCACCTGCCGCGACGGAGGCCAGTATCAGTACGGCACGTTTTTCCGCTACTCTCTGCAAGACCACACGGTTGAAAAGCTGCACGACTTTAACAACACAAATGCGCCTAACGACGGCATTTTCCCGGTAGGTACGCTGGTCGACGGCCAGGACGGGTACATCTACGGCATCGCGGTCGACGATCAGTACGGCCAAGTAGCTCCCAACGGTATCGTCTCCACAAGCGGCGTGGCTTATCTCTACCAGATTGCGCTGGATGGCAGCAGTTACACCACACTGGCCGAAGTCACCGACGACGACGACAACCGTTACGAAGTCTTTTGGGGGGTGATCCGGGGCAGCGACGGCTTCCTCTACACCACCGAAGGAGGTGGCGGCTATTATGGTCAGTCGTTTCTTGGCAACTACGGTCTCGTTTACCGGCTGAATACAAGTGGCAGCCTGGTCGATCCGATCGGGGACGGCATCAGCTCGCCGGGTTGGGACATGAACGGCCTCCTGGAAGCAAGCAACGGCTACCTCTATTACACAGCGCGTAGCAAAGTGGGTGAGTTTGGGCAGTTCACAGAAGATGATGTGCTGATGCGTGTCAAGCGGGATAACCCCGACGGCTACGAGGTGCTGCATGACTTTTCGACCGCCGATGGCCTAGAACCGTTCGGTCGCCTGGTGGAAGGTCCTGGCAGCTACTTGTACGGCCTGACCAGCGAAGGCGGCGCGAACGGTTACGGCACCGTGTTCCGCATCAAGCTGGACGGCACTGGCTTCCAGAAGCTGTACGACTTCACCGAGGCGAACGGTACCCATCCGGTAGGCAACCTCAGCCTGGGGGCCGATCAGTTGCTGTACGGCCTGACCCGCTTCGGCGGCAGCCACGACGCCGGCACGCTGTTCTCGATCTCGCTCGATGGTGCCACCTTCACCAAACTGCATGACTTTTCTGCCCTGGACGGTAGCCAGCCTCGTGGGGCTGTGTTGTTCCTCGACGATGCTTCTGCCCCCGAAGTTACGCTCGCTTACGAAGCGGAGTGTGCCCAACTGGGATCGGCCTGGACCACCTCGAACAGTTCGCTGGCGGCCAACGGACAGTTTGTTTACGGAGCTTCTTCTGCATTCGCCCCTCTTACCGACGACAGCCAGGTAGCTCGCTTTGCGCTCGACGTGCCTCAGGCCGGTGCCTACACGCTTGCCGCCCGGGTTCGCGCCATCAGCAGCAACCGCAACTCCTTCTGGGTGCGCCTCAACGGCGGCGCCTGGGAACGCTGGGACCTGCCCGTTAGCCAGGACTACCAGTGGGCCGAGTTGCCTTTTAGCGGTCAGTCGCTGAGCCAGGGCACCAACACGGTGGAGCTGGGCATTCGCGAGTTCAACACCAACTTCGACAAGCTGGTGCTCACCAACGGCGCACTGCCCACCGGCCTGGGACCCGACGCCACCAACTGCACCGTTGACTTCTCTACTTACCTGGAAGCGGAGTGCGCTCAGGTAGGCGCGGCCTGGACCACCAGCACCAGCACGCTGGCAGCCAACGGTCAGTACGTCTACAGTACGGCCTCCCACTTCAGCCCCTCCGGGCAGACCGCCGACCGGGTCCGCTTCGTGATCGACGCGCCGCAGGCCGATGCCTACACGATCTCGGCCCGCGTGCGGGCCATCGGCTCCGGCCGCAACTCCTTCTGGGTACGCCTCAACGACGGAGCCTGGGAACGCTGGGACCTGCCCGTCGGTCAGGACTACCAATGGGTCAGCCTGCCCGTCAGCGGCAGTGCGTTGAGTCAGGGTAGCAACACCCTGGATGTGGAGTTCCGCGAGTCTTACACGCAACTGGACAAAGTCTTCGTCACCAACACCGGGGCCATGCCCACCGGGCTGGGCGAGGCGGCCACCAACTGCGACAACACCCGCCGGTTGAGCCCGGCAGCGGCTCAGTTGACTTCGCATTTGCAGGTCTACCCCAACCCGACCCAGGGACGCTTCACGCTCACGGATGCGGAACTGGATCTGAGTCAGGCCCAGGTGCAGGTCACGGCACTGGACGGACGCCTCTTGCCGCAGGTGCCGGTGCGTGCTCAGGGCAACGGCTGGCAGATCGACCTCTCGGCCCAGCCGGCCGGTCTCTACCTCATCAAAGTCACCACGCCGCAGCAGGTCCTGCTTCAGCGTGCCATCAAACAATAGCGCTATTGCGCCCCAACGACGAAACTCCCGGCGACTCCGCTGGGGGTTTCGTTTTTTTAGTAGACGCTCCGCAGCGCTAGCGTGGCCGCACCCAGCCACCGCGGGCACGCACCGCTCCATCCCACCGGGGACAGAAAATCGGTTTCTTAAAAATTGCCCACCTTTGTGGAAAAGAAATCAAACCATGACGAACGAACAGTTGAAAGACTTGAAGGCACGCACCTCGGCCTTAAGGGGGTATCTTTGACTACGATCAGAAAGTAGAAGAAATCGCAGAAGAAGAGCGCAAAACCGCAGAGCCGGGCTTTTGGGATGACCCGAAGGCCGCCGAAGCGGTGATGAAAGCCATCAAGGAAAAGAAAGCCTGGACCGAGAGTTTCGCGGAAGTGCAGCAGGCCATGGACGACGTGGAAACGCTCTGGGAATTTTACGAGGCCGGCGACGTGGAAGACGCCGAGATGGACCGGGAATACGCGAAGGCCATCAAGGTGCTGGAAGAGTTGGAATTCAAGAAGATGCTTTCTGGCGAAGAGGACCAACTGCCGGCCATCCTGGAGATTAACCCGGGCGCAGGCGGCACCGAAAGTCAGGACTGGGCCGACATTTTGCTGCGCATGTACATCATGTGGGGCGAACAGCACGACTTCTCCGTGCGGCAGGTCAACTACCAGCCCGGCGAAACGGCGGGCATCAAATCGGCCACACTCGAAATCGACGGACCGTTTGCCTACGGCTACCTGAAAGCAGAAATCGGGGTGCATCGGCTGGTGCGCATTTCCCCCTTCGATTCGGGCGGAAGACGTCACACGTCGTTTGCCTCGGTGTTTGCCTATCCGGTTGTGGACGACTCCATAGAAATCGACGTCAACCCGGCCGACATCGAGTGGGATACCTTCCGCTCGGGCGGGGCCGGTGGGCAGAACGTCAACAAGGTGGAAACCGCCGTGCGCCTGCGCCACAAACCGTCGGGCCTCATCATCGAATGTCAGCAGGAACGCTCGCAGTTGCAGAACAAAGACAAGGCGCTCAAAATGTTGAAGTCGCGGCTCTACCAACTGGAAATTGAGCGACGCAACGAAGAAAAAGCAAAGATCGAAGGCACTAAAAAGCGCATCGACTTCGGGTCGCAGATCCGCAACTACGTGCTGCATCCGTATAAATTGATCAAAGATTTGAGAACGGGGGTGGAACGGACCGACGTGCAAAATGTACTCGACGGCGACCTCGACGAATACATTAAAGCGTTTCTGTTGGATCAGGGGCAGGAAGTCTGACCTCATCCCGATCATCATTCCTTTTACCCGGCAGAGCCTCGCGCCATCTGCCGGGTATTTTCTTATCTAGACGCTGGTTCTCACGCAATTGTCGCCGAAAAGGTACGCTCGCGACCTTCGAAAAGCCGAAGGCCTTATCTTGCGAGTGCAAAATGTTATCAAGACGGTTATGAGAATCAAGTATTTCCTGTTAACGACCGGGATCAGCCTTCTGGCCTCGGCTTCTTCTTTTGCACAACTTTCGATCGGCCCGACGGGCGGCGTTAATCTGGCGCACCACCGCATGCACTTCGACGAAGGCGAGACGCCGGAGACGCAACTGCTTCTTCAACCGACCGCCGGCGTAGCAGTCGACGTAAAACTGCTGCCGCTGCTCTCGTTGCAACCGCAGTTTCTGTACAGCGGCAAAGGCACGGCCTATACCCTGAATGAGGATGTGGAGGGCTATTCGCGGACCAAGGTTTCGTACCTGGAGGTGCCGGTCAATGCCGTGTTGAGCGTAGGGCTGTCGGAGGCGCAGTTTCAGTTCTTTGCAGGCCCCTACGCCAGCTTGGCGGTGTACGGCAAAAACAAGTACGACTACGCCAGCGATTTATTTGGCGTGAAGATGCGGGTTTCGGATGATGAAACGTTGCAGTTCGGCGACGGCGACAACTACGATCTCCGCAGCTTTGACTACGGCATGAACTTCGGGATCGGCGTACGTTCCAACCACGTGCAACTCCAGACGGGTTACTCGCTGGGCATGCAAAACCTGGTGGCCGACGAGGAGTCGCGTCAGCACAATACCATCGAAAACGGCGCCATCCACGCCCGGCTTACGTTCTTCATCGGTGGCTAACCGGTCGAACCCAATCACAAGCATTTTGAGCCCGGCAGTTGCGCCGGGCTTTTTTGTGGCCCCTCACCGGCTATCCCCCCTATCTCCCCCTCGTCCTAATTTCGTATCATCTCGGCAGGCGGCTTCGTACTTAGCATAGGTTCTTTCGTCGTAATATGCCCCAGGTATGAACTTTGCCCGTCCCTCCTCGTACGAAGCCCAGGCCTTGCAGGAAATGCAAGCGTGGCAACAACGCATCTACGAACGCCCCACGTTTACGCATCAGGTGGCGCAGAAAGTGCAGGACAAGCTCAACGGCCTGATGCCAGACCGCGTGACCGACGCCATTACGGCTGCCGTGAAACAGATGATCCGCGCGGTTTTGTTCGGAGCCGAACTGACCAATCCGGCGCCACTCCGGCAGGCCACTCTGGAACGCCGCGAACATGCGGTTGAGCGACGGATCGACTTTTACCGGAAAACCGCCGCGGCCGAAGGCGGCATCACCGGAGCGGGCGGATTCCTGTTGGGACTGGCCGATTTCCCGATGCTGCTGGGGCTCAAGCTCAAAATGCTGTTCGAACTTGCGGCGTTGTACGGCTACGACGTCAGCGACTACCGCGAGCGGCTCTATCTGCTTTACCTCATGCAACTGGCCTTCAGTACGGCCGACCGACGCCAGGCGGTTTACGAGCAGATGATTCAGTGGGAAGCCCGGAAACTGGCCCTGCCCGACGACATTCACCAGTACGACTGGCGTACGTTTCAGCAGGAGTACCGCGACTACCTCGACGTCGCCAAGTTTGCGCAGCTACTCCCCTTCATCGGAGCGCCCGTCGGGGTGATTGTCAACTACCGACTGGTGACCAAATTGGGCAACACCGCCATGAACGCCTACCGCCTACGCTGGTACGAGCGCCGCGCCCTCGCGCCCACCGCCGTTTCACTGCTCAAGTAACCACGCTTTTTTTCTGTTCCGGCTACGGTCGGCAGACTTCTCCGGTTGGTCGGGACAATTGGTCGAAGCGTCTAGACACGCTCCTGCCCCCACGCATATCCTTCCCTTTTCGGCGTTAGTGCACCAGAGCCTTCACAAAAATCCTGTTGTACGCACATGACCTGCGCTACGTCCGCTTCTCAAACGGTACGCTCAAAGCGGTGAAAAGCGATGCGCTCCATGTGTCCTTACACGTTTCACAAATCGCCGATGCTTCCTCTAAAGAGGCGGGGGCCCGAGTGAAGTCAGTTCTCAAAAAGCATCAAACACGTATCGTTTTATTCCATGGACAGAAAGAAATTTATCAGAAATAGCCTGGCAGGGTTGAGCGCCATTGTGGCGTTGCCGGCCGCCATCACCGCCTGTTCCCGAGAGGCAGACACCATCAACCCGGAAAATCCCACGGGCACCGATACGGACGCCTGTGCTTTGTCGCCGCGCGAAACGGAAGGACCCTATCCCATTAAAACGCCGGCGCAACTGGTGCGCGAAAACATCGTCGCCGACCGCACCGGCGTGGCGCTGCTGATGACGATTACCGTGCAGGACCAAAGCAACGCGTGTGCTCCGCTGGCAGGCGTTTTAGTCGACGTCTGGCACTGCGACAAGGACGGTAATTATTCACAGTACAGCGGTTACACCAACGTGAGCTTTTTGAGAGGCCGGCAAACGACCGATACCAACGGTCAGGCGTCGTTCATCAGCATCTTTCCGGGTTGGTACCGGGGGCGGGCACCGCACATTCACGTGGAAGTGCTCGATGCGGACGAGCGGTCGCTCATGGTGTCGCAAATTGCGTTTCCCGTCGACGTCTACACGGAAGTGTACAGTTCTGAAGGCTACAACGGGGCGCCCGATACGTCGAACACGCAGGACGGCATTTTCTCCGACAGCCTGGACGGCAACATGGCCGACGCCGTGACCGGCAACGTGACGGATGGTTACACCCTTACAAAAACCCTGGTGGTGTAGAGCAAAAGAAGCGAACGTAGTGGTGCGTTTGTTTTACGGTAGGTACTGTCTTCTTCGGAGGGCAGTGCCTTCTCTTTTGTAGCAAACCTCTCGGGGCCTTCGCGCGTTTCTACGGTACACCGACCCAACCGACGCATGAAACAGTTCGCGCAGCTCTACCAACAGCTGGACCAGACCAACAAAACCAACAAGAAAGTCGCCATCCTGAAGGAGTACTTCCAGACGGCCAACGACGCTGACAAGATATGGACCATCGCGCTGTTTTCGCACCGCCGCCCCCGCCGCCAAGTCAACACCACACAACTGCGCCAGTGGGCCACCGAAGCGGCCGACATTCCGCTCTGGCTTTTTGAGGAATCGTACCACGTGGTGGGCGACCTGGCCGAGACGGTGGCGCTGCTGTTGCCGCCCCCGGACAGCACGAGCGATCGCAGCCTTTCGGAATGGATCGACTGGCTTCAGACGCTGTCGGCTATGCCCGAGCCGGAACGCAAGGAAGCGCTGGTATCGGCCTGGCGGGAACAGACCCCGGCCGAGCGGATGGTATTCACGAAACTACTCACCGGCAATTTCCGGATCGGCATTTCGCGGAACCTGATGGAACGCGCGCTGGCCGAAGCCACAGAGGTGGAAAAGGCGTCGCTCTCGCACCGATTGATGGGCAACTGGCAGCCCGGCGAAACTTCGTTCGAGCAACTGATTTTGCAGGAAGATGCTGATGAAGATCATTCGCGGCCCTACCCTTTTTTCCTCGCGCATCCGGTCGAAGAGCCGGAAACGTTGGGCGAGCCGAACGCCTGGCAGGCCGAATGGAAGTGGGACGGCATCCGGTCGCAAACGATCAAACGCAACGACACGCTCTACATCTGGTCGCGCGGGGAGGAACTGGTCACCGACAAATACCCTGAGCTGGCCCCGTTGGGCGATTACCTGCCCGAAGGGACGGTCATCGACGGCGAGCTGTTGCCCTTCCGGGACGGGCGGCCGCTGCCCTTTGGCATTCTGCAAACGCGCATCGGCCGCAAAACCCTCACGCCCAAACTGCTGAAAGAAGCACCGGTGGTCATCTACGCCTACGATCTGTTGGAGTGGCAAGGCGAATCGCTGCGGTCCCAACCGCTACACGAACGTCGCGCGATGCTCGAGCGGTTGGTAGAAGATGTACACCTGCCCATCCTCCACCTGTCACCCAAAGTGCCCTCGGTCAGTTGGGAGGCCCTCCGTGAATTGCGCAGCACCGCCCGCGAGTTCGGGGCCGAAGGGCTGATGCTGAAACGGCTGGAGTCGCCCTACCGCGTGGGGCGGCAACGGGGCGACTGGTGGAAATGGAAAGTGGAACCGCTGACGATCGACGGCGTACTGGTCTACGCGCAGCGCGGCACCGGCCGCCGGGCCGACCTCTATTCCGACTACACCTTTGCCGTGTGGGATGGGCCCAATCTGGTACCCTTTACCAAAGCCTATTCTGGCCTGACCGACGCCGAAATGCGCCGCGTCGATGCCTTTGTGAAACGCAACACACGGGAGAAGTTCGGTCCCGTCCGGACGGTCACACCGAAGCTGGTCTTTGAACTGGCCTTCGAAGGAATTCAGGCTTCCAAACGACACAAATCGGGCGTGGCGCTCCGCTTTCCGCGCATCCTGCGCTGGCGCGAGGACAAACCCAAAGAAGAAGCCGACACGCTGGAAACCCTGCAGGAAATGCTACAATTGTACGGGAGTTAGCGACCCATCACCTTGCTTACGTCCAGTACAAAATAGGCGCCTGAGGAAAACGCCGGGCCAGTTCGTCGGTGAAGAACATCCGCAGCGCACGCATCTCCTCGGGACGATACACGTATTTCAGGCCGCCGAACTTGTTCCGCTTGACCGCCCGCTGTGCCTCGTCCATCTCCAGTTTCGACTGCGGGTACCACCGTTGCAAAACCTCTTTGGAGCCGGGCGTGAACCGGTGGCTGATCAACTCAAACGTCAGGTCAACAGGAAAATCCAGCGTGGCCTGCAAGGCGTCTAGCAATTGGCCGTAGTGCTGCGGCCAGTCTTCCAGCGGCATGATCGGCGCAAGCACTACGCCGACCGGGTAGCCTGCCTGCGCAAGCTGCCGCAAAGCCGCCAGCCGATCCGGAAGCGACGAGGTCCCCGCCTCCAGGTATCGCGCGACCGGGGCGGCATTCAGACTGATTCGCGCCCGTGTCCGTCCCGCGTGCGGGAGATTCAACAGCGGCGCTACCTGATGAAACTTGGTAACCCAGCGCAACTGCGTGCCGGGACGCGTCGCGAAATGTTGGATGGCAGTCGACAAACTGCCCGTCAGGTGTTCCAGCGACAGCGGATCGGTGTAACAACTGGCTTCGAAGGTGGTCACCTGATGGGGCCGTTCATAGGCTTGGGTCGCTTCCAGAATGGCGGGCAGGTTGGCGTACGCCCGCACCACCGGCGGCCCCTGCAAACTGCCCGCCAGGTAACAATACTGACAGTGGGCCGGACAGCCCTGCGCCAGGTGAAACTGCCAGTCGGCGGAAGGCGGAATCGGTTGGAATTTCAGGGCACTGGGCGGGGCGTTGACAATCGCCAGCGTTTGTTTCGCCTGACGGTAGGTTTCCCGCTCGGTGGCTCCCCGCAAACCCGTCAGCCGGTTGGACGACAAGACCTCGACGGGCAAACCCAAGCGAGTAATCCGCTCGTAGATGCGTTGCCCGAACGGTTCGCGCAGGGTATCCGGCGTAAACAACACCCGTTTGGGATACCAAAGGCGTGACGCACGACCAGCAATGGGCTCGACAGAAAAGGAATCGATCATATAAAAAATATCCTATATACCACAACACCTTACCCGAACAGAACGTTTCTCAAAATCAAGCCCAATCTGCAATTAAATCGGCACATCAATCCCTGGAATTCAGGGTTTAGAGAGCACCACCTATTTCGCAACAAAATACCATTTCCACCTCACCACACATGAACCTTTCTTCTCCGCGCGACGAGTCCGTTGACTTGATTTTCGCAGAACCTACGGCCCCTTTTCCCGGTTTATGTTCCTGATGTCTACACTCTCCCCTCTGCACCATTGGTTCCACGCGCGCGGCTGGCAGGTATTTCCGTTTCAGGAAGAGACGTGGCAGGCGTTCCTGGAAGGCAAAAACGGTCTTCTTAACGCACCGACGGGGAGCGGGAAAACGCTGGCCCTGTGGGGTGCCTGCGTTGCCGATTACCTCCACGACCATCCCGACGCCTGGCAAACGCCGCGCAAAAACGGGCTGCGGGTACTGTGGATCACGCCCCTGCGGGCGCTGGCGAAAGACCTGCAAAAGGCGATGCAGGGTTTCTGCGACGACCTCGGCTTGCCCTGGCGGGTCGAGTTGCGCACCGGCGATACCTCCTCTTCGGTACGGCAAAGGCAACTTAAAAGTCCCCCTGAGTGCCTCATCATCACGCCCGAAAGTTTACACATCCTGCTCAGTCAGAAAGACGCCCGCCGACTGCTGGGGCAGGTCCGCGCCTGTGTGGTAGACGAGTGGCACGAGCTGCTGGGCAACAAACGCGGGGTGCAAGTCGAACTGGGGCTGGCCCGGCTGCGGGAATTCCGTCCCTCCGGCTTCCGGACGTGGGGCATCTCGGCCACCATCGCCAACCTGGAAGAAGCACGCGACGTGCTGCTGGGAGAATCCTGGCCCGGGCGAACGGACCAGCGGGTCATTGTACGCGCCGAGCTCGACAAACGACTGCGGCTACAAACCTTGTTTCCCGATCGCATCGACCGCTTTCCGTGGAGCGGCCACCTCGGCCTGCAGATGGTCGAGAAAGTGTTGCCCATCATTCAGCAAAGCCGCACCACCTTGCTCTTTTGCAACACGCGGGCGCAGACCGAACTCTGGTACCGGCAACTGCTGGAAGCCGACCTTACGCTGGCGGGACAAATCGCGATGCACCACGGATCCATCGACGCTCAGATTCGTAGTTGGGTGGAAGAGGCCCTGAAAGAAGGCCGCGTCAAAGTGGTGGTCTGCACGTCGTCGTTGGATTTGGGCGTTGATTTCGCGCCGGTAGAGACCATCGTGCAGATCGGCAGTACCAAAAGCCTCGCGCGGCTTCTGCAACGGGCCGGGCGCAGTGGGCACCAACCCGGGGCTGAAAGCGTCCTCTACTTCGTCCCGACGCATGCGCTCGAACTCATGGAAGCGGCGGCCTTTAAAGAAGGCATCCGGCGCCACGTGATCGAAGGGCGGGCACCCTTGCAGGCTCCCATCGACGTGCTGGCGCAATACCTGGTGACGCTCGCCGTGGGCGAAGGCTTCCGGGCGGACGAACAGTTCGACGTGGTCACGTCCACGCACGCGTACCGCAATTTATCACTCGACGAATGGGACTGGGTGCTGCATTTTATCACCACAGGCGGGGCCAGCCTCGGCGCGTACGACGAGTTCTCACGGGTCGACGTTACCGACGATGGCCTTTTCCGCATTGCCAGCCGCAAAGCCGCACTGCGGCATCGCCTCGGCATAGGCACCATCGTGAGCAACCCTATGCTCCGCCTGAAACTGGTGGGTGGCTCAACCATCGGGCAGGTGGAAGAGAATTTTGTGGGCAAACTGGAGCCGGGCGACACGTTCTGGTTTGCCGGGCAGGTCCTGGAGTTTGTGCGCCTGAAAGAGCTGACGGTATTCGTGCGGAAAGCGCGGCGCAAAACCGGTGTGCTGCCCCGCTGGCAGGGCAACCGGATGCCGCTTTCGTCGGTCCTGGCCGACCTGTTGCGGGAAAAGATGGAAGAGGCAGCGCACCATGAAATCGTGGACGAAGAACTGGTCGCCCTGCAACCCTTATTCGACGTGCAGCGCGGCTGGTCGGCCCTGCCCGAGCGACAGGAATTGCTGGTAGAACATGTAAAAACCCGCGAAGGTTACCACCTGTTTCTCTACCCATTCGAAGGGCGCGTGGTCCACGAAATGCTCGCCACCCTGTTTGCGTATCGGTTCAGCCAGCTGCGCCCGGTGTCCATTTCGTTCGCCAGCAACGATTACGGCCTGGAACTACTGGCCGATCAGCCGTTTCCGCTGGAGCTGTTGGAACAAGGCGGGCTGTTCAGTGCAGAGCACCTGAGGGAAGATCTGCAACAGGCTGTTCACACCAGCGAACTGACCAGTCGGCGCTTTCGCGAAGTCGCGGTCATTGCCGGGCTGGTGTTTCAGGGATATCCGGGGCGGCCTCTGACGGGACGCCATTTACAGGCCTCTACCAAACTGATGTACGACGTCATGCAACGCTACGATCCGCACAACCTGCTGTTGCAACAGGCCCATCGGGAGGTGATGGAAGGGCAACTGGAAAGCACACGACTGCACCACGTGCTGATGCGGCTCCAGGCACTCACGCCGCTGGTGCAGCAACCGCCACGCCCCACACCTCTCGGCTTCCCCATTCTGGTAGACCGGATGCGTGAAACCATTAGCTCAGAAAAACTGGAAGATCGGATTGCCAAGATGACGCTCCAACTAGAACGGGCACTGGAGTAAGCCGACGGAGGTGAATTCGGCCGGATAGGACAAAAAAAAGACAGCCAACCCCACCACAAGTTGACTGTCCAAACAACCTACATTTGAAAGTCCGTCTGACTTTCTATTACAAAGGTAACCCCACGGACCACATCTGCAAAACCCCTCCTTCATTTTTCCAATCTTTTCATGATCCTTTACCCAGAGGTTAGAGATTCGCAACACCATCCTCATATTTCAAGCAATTATTACCAATAGTACAGTCATTTCTGATAACCAACCTCAAAACCAGAGCCACTTTCTCGAAATGTAGATCAATTTTCCAAAAACAGCTTCAATTTCAAAGCAAGCTCTTTCCAATCCGTATGCTTCATCAGAAGCGATGTGGCAGCCTTGACAGGCTCCCGTCACGTCTGGTTTTCCTAAATGCAAAAAGCCAACCGAGGTAACCCGATTGGCTTTCGCTGCATATCGTTTGCTCCGACGAAGAGTTCGTCAGGAATAAGACAAAAAAAAGACAGCCAACCCCACCACAAGTTGACTGTCCAAACAACCTACATTTGAAAGTCCGTCTGACTTTCTATTACAAAGGTACCCACACGGCCCAGGGTCGCCAAACTAAGGGCTTATTTTTCAAATCTTTTTAACAAATTCATGTGTCACTTTTACACATTGATAAAATCCTTCGTTTTTTTTGGCGGTTCGTTACGACATTTTCATCAGTTTTACGCGCTTCTCTGGAAGCACCGGCAACTTACTTGCCCTCCAATCCCATGATCTGTTCCAGATCGCTAGGCGCTTCCTTATCGAGCTTGGCATCGAGCCCAATGTCTTCCAGTGCCCCGGCGTAGAGGTACCCGTGCTGAAGCGCATGGTGCGCGGCGTCGAGCGTATCGCGCACAAACACAAATTCCACGCCCTGGTCGCGCACACGCTGCGCAATACGGAATACCTCACTGTCGCGAGCATCTTCGCTCACGTCCCGGATGTAGATGGCTTTGACACGGCCGGGATATTCTTCCACCACGCGCTCGTAGATTTCGGGATCTTGCTGGCCGCTGTCGCCAATCAGGATGTAAGGCAACGGATCAGTATAGCGCATGATGTGCTCGATCTGCGCCAGCTTGTGGGTGTGATGGCCACCCGTCATTTCCTGGTCGATGCCAATGTCGCGCAACATCAGCGGTCCGTCGGGAATGCCGTGTACCTGGCAAAATTCCACCAGCAGGTCGTACAGATTCCAGGGGCTGCTCGATACGTAATAGATCGGATGAAAGCCCTTGCCCTGCGGCCCGCGTTGCAGCGCCCGGTAAAAAGCAGCCACGCCTGCAAAAGGCAGACGCGTGCGGGCGTTGTTGAGGAACGTCAACCGCGCCATTTTCAGAAGGTTGGTTGCCCCGGTTTCCAGTACGGTGTCGTCCAGGTCGGAGATGACCCCAAACACGCTTTCGGCGTGTGCCACCTGCACGTGGCCGGTTGCCCGGACCGTTTCCTGGCCTTCGGCGACCTGGTCGAGCAACTCCAATTCTACTTCATACCAGTCGCGCCAGTCGGGAAGTTGCAACTGCAGCGCAAAGCGTACCTCGAAGTAACCTTCCGCGTTGGTCCGAACGGTTTGCTCCTGCCCCGCGAACCGCGCCCGTACCCGTACATTGGGAATTTCGCGCGTGTTGAACCGCTTGTACATCGCCATCAGGTTACGCCAGACGCTGTCGGTTTCGCCCGCGGGTTTCACGTTCCGGTCCAGCAGTACCCGCCCTTTCAGGTAGATTTCCTCTTTGTTACCCAGCCCCCGGTAAGTCACAAGTTGCACGGGACCGTAGCCCCCGGTATGCTCGGTAAAACGGTCGCGAAGTTCGTCGATGAAGTCGTCGGCATTGCTGGCAATGCGCTGAAAAATGCGTTTTAGTTCAGACATGTGTTAAAAACTGGATCGAGTACGATGAGATGGCAAGCGTTGCGAGTTCCTTTTAGCCGCCTACCAGAAGATTATTTTTTCATTACCAAAGCCCGGAGGTAGCAGAAATTTCGGCAAACCGACGACAAGACGCGTACTTTTGTCGTCGTATGTCGGAGGATTGAAGTCAGATGCAGAGGAACGGGTCTGCTCCTGACGGCGGGTCGTAACATCTCGCACGGAACCGCAAAACTCAGTGAAGACATATGATGCTAGTACGCAGGCTTTCCGATCCTGGTTAACACCCTGAAAATGAGTTGCGTATATCTGAATAAATTACTTTTTTTAGTAAAACCAAACACACCTGCACCATGACAAACTTTGTGATCGTTCACCGCTTTCACGTGCCCGACGTGTGCTCGAATTTCGAAAAGGCGGTCGTGCGGAAATACCCGCAACACTACGGCAAAAAGATTGGCAAGTACCACTACCTCGCTTTTCAGGCATCGGACGCCCATAAGGTCGAGACGACCTTGCACCAGGTAATCGGCTCGCTTCCCTCCCACGACCACGATTACGTGACGCTGTACTTCTGCGAACCACAAGCACCCGCCGACATCACGCGCGTGGTTTTGCTGGGACCCGACCAGGGATACCGGGGTGCGGGGACCAAAAGTGCACACGACCAGCGCCTTGTCGATCTGATCGAACTTGATTTGGCGGAGACCTCGCTGGCCCGGTAAACCAGCTATGCTCAGCGCCGCGTACGGCGGGGGCCCACTTCTTCCAGCGAAGTGTCGCTTCCGACCACCATTTTGTGCGGCCGTTTGTGTACCCGATTGCCCAGCCACAGTCCCACCACACTGGCCAGCAATCCCCACAGGATGGACGGCAGGGGCCCTTCGGGCACGGGTCCATACGTCATGCTCACCCATACGGTAAATCCACCCACCATGGCCCCCATCGCGCCGGTAGGCGTGGTGCGGCGGCCGTAAATTCCGGCAACCAGCGGCACAAAAAGCGCGACCAGCGTAAACGCCGACGACTCGCCCACCAACTCGTAGATGTCGGCACGAATGCTGGCCAGTACCGTGCTCACGAGCGTAATCAGTACGACACTGAGGCGCAACAACCGCAGGAACACCCGCTCGTCGGGCTGTAGGTACGGCCGTAGAATGTTTTCGGCCAGGATGGTGGCCGGTGCCAGAATCGCTCCGCTCGTTGTACTGAGAATTGCCGACAGCAATGCCCCGAAAAACGCTACCTGCAACCAGGGAGGTGCTTCGGCCAGGACGATCGACGGCAGGGCCAGTTGTGCGTCGCCCGCCAGCAGTTCCGGGTGCAGTACCTTGACGCACAGTGCAATAAATAACGGAAGGGCTGCCACCGAGAGGTACAGCGCACTCCCCAGATACGAAGCCCGCACCGCCGTCCGTGCCGAACGCGCCGCCATCACCCGCTGGAAGATGTCCTGCCCGGGAATGGACCCCAGTCCGATCGTCATCCACGCGGCCAAGTAGGTAATCCACCCGTCCCACGTGTGTTCGGGCAGAAACCGGAAAAATCCGTCGGGGACTTCCGCCAGGATGGGCGCAAACCCACCCGCGCGGTCCAGCAGGTTGAACGCCAGCAGCAGCAGGCCGACGATGATGACACACGTTTGCAGAAAATCAGTCACGGAAATGGCCCACATCCCGCCCAGGTACGTGTAAATCAGCACCGAAGCGGCCCCGATCAATACGCCCCAGAGCACCGGAATGCCCGACAGCGTGTGGAACAGAATGCCGGTCGCCACCAACTGGGCGGCAATCCAACCAAAATACGAGGGAATTAACAGGAGACTGGCGACGAGTTCGACCCGCCGCCCGAACTTTTTTCGATAAAAGTCGCCGAACGTCAGCAGGTTCATCCGGTAGAGCGGCCGGGCAAAAAGCAAGCCTACCAAGAACAGACACAGCGCAGCCCCGAACGGATCTTCCACGACGCCGATCAGGCCGTGTTCTGCAAATTCGGAGGAAGCCCCCAGCACCGTTTCGGCCCCGAACCAGGTCGCAAATAACGCAGAGGCCGCCAGCACCAGCGGCAACTGACGCCCGGCCAGCACAAAATCTTCAGAGTTCTTGACGAAGCGACTGGTCAGTGCGCCAATCAGCAAAGTACCTCCCAGGTACAGGAGTACCGCAACGACTACCATAGGCCTTGTTTTTTCCTACGCTGCCGGGTGGGACGACAAGGGAAGCGTGTAAATTAAACAACCGACAGATTTTAGCGCAAAGTTTTTTCGGGAAAGCCCGGGCACCTCCCACAGGCCGCCGCTGCGTCCGCTATCTTCGTGGCCGAGATCTGTTCTGCCCGTCCTCATTTTGCTGATTTGCCGATGCTTACCCTCCCTTACGCAGCTTTTTTGGTCATTGCCGGTGTACTGGTCATCCTCAGCATTCTGGGCGGTCGGTTTCTCTCCCGTTTTGGCTTCTCTTCGCTGCTCGTCACGCTGGGGATCGGCATGCTGGTCGGCAACGGCGGGCGTTACGATTTCGATTTCGACTATCCGCTGCTGACGTTGCGAATCAGCGAAATGGCGCTGAGTGTCATCATCTTCGCCGGCGGGTTCACGTCCGAATGGAAGCGCTTCCGGCCGGTGCTGTGGCAGGGAATTTCCCTGGCCACGCTGGGGGTGCTGCTGACCGCCCTGTGTGTCGCACTGTTTGTCCATTTTGTACTGGGGTGGGCCTTTTTACCTGCGCTGCTGCTGGGGGCCATCATCTCTTCGACCGATGCGGCGGCCGTCTTCTCCATCCTGGAAAACACCGGCCTGCGGCTTAAGCAAGGCGTCAGCGAAGTGCTCGAACTGGAATCGGGCACCAACGACCCGATGGCCTATTTCCTGACCTTCAGCCTGACCACCCTTCTGCTCCTCCCCGACCAACCCGTGCTGTCGCTGCTGCCCGGCTTTGTGTTGACCATGCTGATCGGGCTGGGGAGTGGCCTGCTGCTGGGGCGCGTCACCTGGTGGATCATCACCAAAGTGACCTTGAAACGTGGGCAAAACATCGTCGTGCTGATCGGCCTGATCCTGGTACTGTATGGCCTGAACGTGCTGCTGGGCGGTAGTGCCTTTCTGGCGATTTACACGGCGGGGCTGGTGCTGGGCAACGCACCGTGGCAACACCGGCAACTGAACATCCACTTTTTCGAGGGCCTTTCGTGGTTGATGGAAACCGGGCTGTTCCTGCTGCTAGGACTGCAAGTGTACCTGCAGGAACTCACGCACATGTACCGCTACGGTCTCTACGTCGCCTTACTCTTGATCGTGGTGGCCCGCCCGGTGGGCACGTACCTGTCGCTGCTGTTTTTCCGGTCGCCTTCGCGCCGGGGCAAAGTCTTTTTCGCGTGGGTGGGCCTGCGCGGCGCCACGCCGATTGTGTTTGCGCTGATTCCGGTTGTGCAACGCGTGCCCCAGGCCGAGCTGATCTTCAACATCTCGTTCATCGTGGTGATCGTTTCCATCCTCGTACAAGGCACCACCGTCGCCCCCGTTGCCCGCTGGCTAGGGCTGGAAGAGGAAGCTTCTGCTCACTCGGGCAAGGGGCTTTGAACGGTAGAATCCCGCTCAATCACTACACCTTCGGTCAGGAACGAAATGCCTTGCTGCGAGCGCGCGCCGATCATCACGGCCTGAATCACGGGTTGTGCCGAAGCGGCGCGGGTTCCCCACCGCACCAGGAAGTTGGCCCCGGCCCCGCCCCGGTGTTCGGCATCCTCCACGACAAACTCCAGCGAAGCCATCGGCTTCACCAGCGCCGTTTGTTCCAGGTAAGTGCGCGTCAGCTCCCCCTGCGAATCGTAGTAGTCGACGTGGGTCACGTAAAGGGAATCGGTTAGGCTGGTGTTGCGAATGCTGAGGGTGGCCGTCAACAGAAAGCGGCGGGTGCCGTCCATGTAGTAGATGTCGGAGTAGATCGGTACATACACCGCCTCCCGGTAGGCCAGGTCGGCGGGCGTTACGTCCACGTAAGTATAGTCGTGACTGGGCAGGAGCTCCACGGCCGGCGGTTCGGTGGCCGACTGACAAGCGACGAAGCCTATCCCCAACAGAAAAATGACGAAGCGCATCAGCATAGACGAGTGGTGATCGGAAGCGTACGCACCCCGGAACCGGGCCGCTACCGCAACGATGTTACAAAGAAAGTGACAGACCTGAGGCCTAACAACCCAAAAAGCCGCTTCCCGGCCCGGAAAGCGGCTTTTGAAAAGGCATCGGAAGCCAGCTTAGTTGACCTCCACTAATTTCACTTCGAAGATCAGCGGTGCATACGGGGGGATGGCATTGCTTCCCTGTTCCCCGTACGCCAGGCTCGAAGGCATGATCAACAGGGCTTTGCCCCCTTTCTTCATCAGGCTGATGCCTTCGCTGAAGCCGCTGATGACCCCGCTGCCGACTTTGAATCCAAACGACTTGCCGCTATCGAACTTGTAGCCGCTCAGCAGATACCCGGTATAATCGACCGATACTTCCTTGCCGTTGACCGCCTGTTCGCCCTGGCCTTCTTCCTGCTCCACGTAGTACAGGCCCGACGAGGTACGCGTCGCCGTCAGGCTGCTGTCGGCGATAAACTCGCGAATCAGCTGATCTTCGGTTTTGATGTCGAGCACCTTGATGTCGAACCGCAACGGTGCGTAGGGCGGAATGTCGACGTAAGGCGTTTCACTGTCGCGCCCCTGGTCCCAGAACGCGTGGTACGAGTTGATAAAGATCTGTCCTTTTTCACCTTTCCGGAACTGCGCCACGCCTTCGTTCAACCCGGGGATGATCAGACCGGCGTTGAGTACAAAAGACAGCGGCTCGGTCGAATCGGCCTTACCGAACTGCGCCCCATCCAACAGGTACCCTTCGTACGAAATGGACACCTGCTCCCCGGTTTTCGGCTTTATGCTGTCGGCATGCGCTTCGGTAATGCGGTAAAAAACCCCCGAAGCGGTTTGTTGTGCGTCAATGCTGTTGTCACTCAGGTACTGCTGAATCTGGTTGGCGTTCTCGTCGAACCGCTCGTTGGCGGAAGGCTCTTTGTCCTGACATGACCACAGGCAGACACCGGTTAACAAAATCGACACATACTGAACTGTTTTCATAAAGTGTGTAAAAAAGCTGATTTGAAAATTCTGACAAATGTACTGGCTGTTTCCGGGAGTTGGTAGCCGAAAGCCAACATGGTAATCAGCATAACGGCCGGGCGACAACGGTAGTGCCACTGATGCAGACAGATACCCGAGAATGCGTATCTTACCGGCAAAGTCGCCATTCCACCACATGCGCTTCCTGATTCCATTTCTCTTTCTCACTACCTTCTCTGCCGTCTGCCAGTCGCTCACCCAAACCGTGCGCGGGCGCATCACCGACGCCGAAACGCAGGCCCCGCTGGTGGGTGCCAACGTACTGTTGCTGGACGGCAATCCGGAACAACCCAAGGGCACGGTCACCGATACGGAGGGCTACTACCGGCTGGAAGGGGTGCCGGTCGGTCGCCACGCGTTCCGTTTCACGTACCTGGGCTACGAAGAAGACGTCAGACAGAACGTAATCGTGGGTTCGGCCAAAGAAGTTATTTTAAATAGTTCGCTGCGCGAAGCCATTACCACCATGGCCGAGGTCGAAGTGAAGGCCGCGGGCGTCGGCGAAGTGCAAAACGAGATGGCCACCGTCTCGGCCCGGGCGTTCACGGTCGACGAAACCGAACGCTACGCGGGCAGCCGGGGCGATCCCGCCCGGATGGCCTCCAACTTCGCGGGGGTGCAGGGGGCCGACGATTCGCGGAACGACATCGTGATCCGGGGCAACTCGCCGCAGGGCGTGCTCTGGCAACTGGAGGGTGTGCCCATTCCCAACCCGAACCACTTCAACATTCCCGGCACGGCGGGCGGCCCCGTCACCATTCTGAACAACAAAGTGCTGGCCAACTCCGATTTTTTCACCGGCGCATTTCCGGCGCAGTACGGCAACGCCATTGCGGGGGTATTCGACCTGAAATTCCGGAACGGCAACAACGAACAACACGAGTTCAGCGGGCAACTGGGCGTGCTGGGCACGGAGCTTTCGGCTGAAGGGCCCCTCACCAAAAACCACCGCTCCTCGTACCTCGCCACCTACCGTTACTCTACGCTGTCGCTGTTCCAGGCGCTGGGCATCGACATCGGCACAACGTCTGTGCCCCGCTACCAGGACCTGAACTTCCGCGTCAATTTTCCGCTGAAGAAGGGCGGCAACCTCGCGCTGTTCGGGCTGGGCGGCCTTTCGCACGTCGACATCCTGATTTCCGATCAGAAGAAACCGGTGCGCGACCTCTACGGACAAAACGACCGCGACCAGTACTTTTCGTCGCACATGGGCACGGTGGGCCTTACGTACTCGCGCCCCTACGGTACGCGCACCTTCCTGAAAGCCACGGTCTTGACGGCGACCGAAGGGGTCAGCGCATTTCACGAACTGGTCTACCGGCACGTCGATGCCAACGACAATTACCAGGTCGATTCGCTGGTGCCGCTGCTCGACTACAATTTCCGGCAACACAAGCTGTCGGGCGGCCTGCTGACCTACCACAAATTCGGCGCCCGCAGCACGTTGAGCGTCGGCGCGAACCTCGACTGGTACTTCTTTCATTTTCAGGACAGCCTCCGCAACATTGTGGAAGGCACGCCGCGCTATTACCAGTTCCGCACGCGATGGGACGCCCAGCGGAGTGCCGTGCTGGCGCAGCCGTACGTGCAGTGGAAATACCGTTTCTCCGACGCCTGGACGCTGAATGCAGGTGTACACGCGCAGTATTTTTCGCTCAGCGGCAGCGTATCGCCGTTCGAGCCACGGCTGGGCGTGCAATGGAACCTGGCCGACGGGCAAGCGCTTTCGCTGGGGCTGGGCCGGCACAGCCAGATGCAGTCACCCTACCTCTATTTTTACGGCCAGGAAACCGTAGACGGCGTGCCGCAACTCCACAACCTGAAGATGGATTTTACGCGGAGCAACCACGCCGTACTGAGCTACAACCGCGCCCTGAGCCGGACCATGCGCCTGAAAGCCGAGACGTATTACCAGTACCTGTTCGACATTCCGGTTACAGTACGGCCTTCGTCGTTTTCGCTGGTCAACACGGGGGTGGGCTTCAGCCGCTTTTTCCCCGACACGCTGCAAAATACCGGCATCGGGCGGAACTATGGCGTGGAACTGACGCTGGAAAAAGCGTTCAGTCAGGGCTATTTCTTCCTGCTTACCGGATCGCTGTTTGAATCCACCTACCGGGGCAGCGACGGCATCTGGCGCGACACCGACTTCAACGGCAACTACGCGGCCAACGCCCTCGTCACCAAAGAGTTCAGCTTTAAAAACAATTCTACCCTGCAACTGGGCACCAAGTGGACCACCGCCGGCGGACGCCGCTACGGCCCGGTCGACCTGCCCGCCTCAGAACGCGAGCGCGAAGTGGTATACGTCGATTCCCTGCGCAACTCCTGGCAGATCCGGCCGTATTTTCGGGTAGATTTGCGCATCAGCTACCGCCTGAATCGCCCCAAAGTGGCCCACGAATTTTCGCTAGACCTGGTCAACATCCTCGACCGACAGAACGTGCTCAACCTCACCTACGCCCCGAACGAATTCGATCCGAACGCCTCGCCCATTCGCGAAGAGTACCAACTCGGGTTCCTGCCCCTGTTCTACTACCGCATCGATTTTTAAGAATGAGCAAGCTGAATACCTATATTTTTGCGTCAGACCTAATCAACGCCCAGCGATTACTTGACGCAGGTGTTGATATCAATACAAAGAGTAATCACAACACTTACCCCATCGTCGCAGCCATAGAAAGCGCTCATCCTAAAAACCTTGAATTTGTGATCATTAATGGTGCCGATGTGAATATTGACGGAGGCTTTCCCTTAGCCGTAGCGATTGATGGTTGTATTGATGGCATGCTCCAGAATAGAAGAAGTGCCCCTTATCCGGAAGCGCTGCAAATGGTGGGCATTCTGCTTGCTAACGGTGCCGATCTGGAAATCATAAATGATCAACATGAACGCCCAGTGGATGTAATCGCTGCTTATGCTACAGGCTCGAAGCATTTCTTTGAATCACTCAAAACTATTTTTCGGCCGATCATCCACGACATAGACAAATTACTTGTTTTCAAGGAAGACTTTTCATGATCCAGACCCTCGCCCCGATTGCTCACATCGACCGGATGTTGATTGACCTGCTGCGGTCGTTGCAAGCCGAGGACTGGAATCGGCAGACCCTGGCGCCCCTCTGGACGGTGAAAGACGTGGCGTTGCATTTGCTGGACGGGAACATCCGGGGCATTTCGATGTCGAAAGATCAGTTTTTCGGGATTACGCCGCCGGAAATCCGTTCGTATCAGGATCTGGTGGGCTTTCTGAATGCGTTGAATGCCGACTGGATCAAGGCGACCCGGCGAATCAGCCCGCGCCTGCTCATTTCCCTGCTGGAAAGCACCAACGCGGAATACCACGCGCACCTGGCCTCGCTCGACCCGGACGCGGATGCACTTTTTGCGGTCGGCTGGGCCGGCGAAGACACCTCACCCAACTGGTTTCACATTGCCCGGGAATACACCGAAAAGTGGCACCACCAGCAACAGATTCGGGTGGCCGTCGGGCAAGACGACGCGCTGCTCAGGGAGGAACTCTACACACCGCTTCTCGAGACATTCATGCGGGCGCTACCGCACCACTACCGAAACGTAGCGGCTCCGGCGGGTACCGTGCTCCAGTTTAGCGTCGAAGGCATTGCCCCCGCCTGGTGGCTACGGAAAGCGTCCGAGGGCTGGGTATTGATGGATCGGGTCGAAACTTCCCCACAGAGTCGCGTGCTACTGCCGCGCGGACTGGCGTGGCGCATTTTTACGAAGGCCGTTCCCCGCGCCGAAGCCCTCTCTCGTCTGCAAATTGAAGGCGATGTCCGGCTCGGGCAGGAGATTGTCGGCATGCTTTCTGTCATGGCATAGCGTCGGCAAGACGCCCGTCGTTCGTCACGCCAGCCGACCGTTCCTGTAATTTCTTACTAGATTGTAGAGCAAATCTCAAAACTCGTTTTACCTTAACTTCTACAAGTTAGAAACAAATGCTGGAAACACGATTAGGTGACTTTGAAGAGACCCTGCTGCTGCTGGTCGGCATTCTGGGCGACGATGCGTACGCCTTCAAAATTTCGGAGGAGTTCGAGTCGCAAACCGGCCGATCCGTTTCCATCGGGGCGGTGCATTCAACGCTCGACCGGCTCGCCAAGAAAGGCTTCCTGACGTCGGAAATGGGCCAGGCCACCGCCGAGCGGGGCGGGCGCCGCAAACGCATCTACACCATCACGGCCTACGGGCGACGCGCCCTGGAAACGTCCCGCGACTTCAAACTATCGCTCTGGCGGCAGTATCCGGCCTTCGCCGGTATGTTCAATTTCGGAGGTCAATTCTAAACGCATTCCGTTGTCCCACACGTCCCCCATACCGCCCCGACTGGCCGAGCGCTTTCTGTGCTGGTTTCTGCGCGACGAACTCGTTGAAGAAGTGCAGGGCGATCTGGAGGAAGCGTTTTACGTCCGGCTCGAACAGACCTCGTTGTTCCGCGCGCGCCTCCACTACTGGTACCAGGTGTTTCGTTACGTCCGGCCATTCGCGATGCGGCCTTTTTTCTCCCTCCATCCCCTCTTTCTGCTTATGTTCCGACACAATTTTCTGCTGACGTTTCGCACGTTCAAGCGCTACAAAGGCTCCTTCATCATCAACCTGATCGGTCTCTCGACCGGACTGGCCTGTGCCCTGCTTATTTTCCTGTGGGTACAAGACGAACGGAGCGTCGACAAGTTCCACGCCAACGATGCGCGTCTGTATCAACTCATGGAAAACGTCCAGGAGGCAGGCGGCATCCTCACCCGACAGACGACCTCGGGGCCGATGGCGGAGGGGATGGTGCGGGAATTTCCTGAAGTCGAGCAAGCCATCCGGGCCAATGCCGATTACAAATTCGTGAGCACCTATACCCTGTCGGTCGGTGATCAGGATCTCAAGGCGGAAGGCATGTATGCGGATTCCAACTTCTTTAACCTCTTTTCTTTCCGGCTGTTGCAGGGCGATGGGCATCAGGTACTCGCCGGGAAAAATCATATCGTGCTTTCGGAATCGCTGGCCCGGAGCCTGTTTGCGCACCCCGAAGAGGCCGTCGGCAAGCTGGTGGAGTGGCAACACGAAAAACAACTGCTGGTGGCCGGGATTTACGAAGATCCCCCCGCGCAGTCGTCGCTGCAATTCGACTTTCTGATGCCCCTGACGTTCTTTCTGGAAGACAACCCCTGGGTCGAACAATGGGGCAACACGGGCCTTCAGACGTACGTGCTGCTGCGCGAAAACACAGACGTCGAGCAACTGAACCGGAAACTGGCGGGCTACGTCACGGCCAAAACGGAAGGCAACATCACCCACCGCACTCCTTTCCTCACCCGCTACTCTGACGTCTACCTGCACGGTCAGTACGAGAACGGGGTTCAGGCCGGCGGGCGCATCGCGTACGTGCGCCTGTTTTCCGTCATCGCGGGCTTTATTCTGCTGATCGCCTGCATCAATTTTATGAACCTCTCGACCGCCCGGGCGTCGCGCCGGCTCAAAGAGGTAGGCATCAAAAAGGTGGTGGGTGCGCATCGCGGAGCGCTGATTTCGCAGCACCTGGGCGAATCGGTCTGGATGGCACTGTTGTCGCTGGGCGTGGCCCTGCTGCTGGTGGCCCTGGTCCTGCCTCAGTTCAACGACCTCACCGAGAAACAACTTCACCTGTCGTTCGATGTTCCGCTGGTGCTCACGCTGCTGGGCGTGGTGCTGCTCACCGGCGTGCTGGCCGGCAGCTACCCGGCCCTCTACCTTTCCAGTTTCCATCCGGCGACGGTCCTGAAAGGCAAATTGAGCAACCTGACCGGAGAAGTCTGGGTACGCAAAGGGCTGGTGGTGTTTCAGTTTACGCTCTCCATCATCCTGATCGTGGCCGTGTGGGTCGTTTACCGGCAAATCCAGTTTGTCCAGACACAAAATTTAGGTTACGACAAAGAGAACATTCTGTTGTTCAGGCGCGACGGCCCGTTGGCGAACGTAGAAAAGCTCCAGGCCCTTCTGACCGAACTCAACCGCACGCCGGGCGTCCTGGCCGCCTCCAGCTCCGAGCACGACCTGACCGGTCACAACGGCGGCACCTACGGGCTTCAGTGGCCGGGCAAAGATCCGAACGATAAAACGGAATTTGAGCGCATGGCCGTCAACTACGGGCTGATTGAGATGCTGGGCATGTCGATGAAAGAGGGGCGCTCGTTTTCGGAGGAGTTTGGGGCCGAACAGGACAAAATCATCTTCAACGAAGCGGCCATCGAATTTATGGGCCTCGACGAACCGGTCGGCAAGGTGATTCAACTCTGGGGGGAAAACAAGGAGATCATCGGGGTGGTGAAAGACTTCCATTTCGACTCGTTCCGCGAGGAAATCAAACCGGCCTTTTTCCGGCTTTCGCCCGAATCGACGGGGAACATTCTGGTGAAACTCGCACCCGGTCAGGAACAAAATACCCTCGCCACGCTGGAAAAGCTTTACCAGACGTTCAACCCCGGATTCACGTTCGACTACCGCTTTCTGGACCAGGACTACCAGGCGCTCTACGCCGCCGAACAACGGGTGTCGTCGCTCTCGAAATACTTCGCGGGCATCGCCGTCCTGATTTCCTGCCTCGGGCTGTTCGGGCTGGCCGCCTTTACCGCCGAGCGCCGCACCAAAGAGATCGGCATTCGCAAAGTGCTGGGCGCGTCCGACCTCGGCATTGTCTACCTGCTGTCGAGCGATTTCACCCGCATGGTCCTCATCGCCATCGTCCTCGCCCTGCCCATCAGCTACTTCCTGGCCCAGCGCTGGCTGAGCGGCTTCGCGTTCAGCATCGACCTGCACTGGTGGTACTTCGCCGGCGCCGGGCTGGTGGCCTTGCTGGTGGCCTGGTTCACCGTGGGTTTACAGACCGTCAAAGCCGCCCTGATGAATCCGGTCGATGGCCTCCGCAGCGAGTAACCTGCACCAGGAGTTGCCGGATGACGGTAGCTCCAAGCGTACACGTCAAAGACCAACCCGTTGAAACCGCTTCGTCCACAACCGCCCCGCCTGGCCCAGCGCTTCCTCTGCTGGTTTCTGCGCGACGACCTCGCGGAGGAAGTGGAGGGCGACCTGGAAGAGGCGTTTTACGAGCGACTCGCACAGACGTCGCTTTTCCGCGCACGGCTAAGATATTGGTATCAGGTCTTTACGTACCTCCGGCCGTTCGCGATCCGAAACTCATTGTTCACGCCTTCTACTCCCTCTGCCATGTACCAAAGCTATTTCAAAGTCGGCTGGCGCAACCTCTTCCGCCACAAAGGGTATTCGTTCATCAACGTCGGCGGACTGGCCGTGGGCATGGCCGTCGCGCTGCTGATCGGGCTGTGGAGCTGGGACGAATGGTCGTTCAACCAGCACTTTACCCACTACGACCGGATTGCACGGGTGATGCAAAACCATACGTTCAACGGGGAAATTCATACCTGGAATTCGGTCCCGATGCAACTCGGCCCCGCCCTGCGCGAAGAGTACGGCAGCGACTTCACCCACGTGGTGCGGTCGTCCTGGACGGAGGGCCACACGCTCGCACACGGCGAAACGCGCCTCACCCAGCGAGGCAACTTTATGGAACCCGGCGCGCCCGACCTGCTGTCGCTCCAGATGAGAAGCGGCACCCGTAACGGGCTGGCCGATCCGCATTCCATTCTGCTTTCGGCCTCGGTGGCGCAGGCGTTTTTCGGCGAGGAAGATCCGCTCGGGCAACTCATGCAACTCGATAACCAACTGGACGTGACGGTCACGGGTGTGTACGAAGACCTGCCCGCCAGCACCGATTTTGCCGGCGTGGGCTTCATCACCCCCTGGAAACTGCTTGAGCCGAGCTTGCCCGAATGGATCGGCTGGGGGAATAGTTGGTTTCAAACTTTTGTGCAAGTAGCCGACCCAGCCAATCTCCAGACAGTTTCGGCCAAAATCAAAAATCTCAAACGCAACCATGTCGACGCCGAAGAGGCCCGCTACGAGCCCGAGGTGTTTCTGCATCCGATGCGCCGCTGGCACCTCTACAACGACTTCAAAAACGGGGTCAACACCGGCGGCATGATTCACTTTGTCTGGCTCTTCGGCATCATCGGCGTCTTCGTTTTGCTGCTGGCCTGCATCAACTTCATGAACCTGAGCACGGCCCGTTCCGAGCGTCGGGCCAAAGAAGTGGGCATCCGCAAGGCCATCGGTTCGGTGCGGAGCCAGCTGATCGCCCAGTTCTTCAGCGAGTCGCTGCTGATCGTGCTGCTGGCGTTTGTGCTGGCGCTTCCGCTGGTGGTGCTCGTGTTGCCGGGGTTCAACCAGATCGCCGACAAGCACCTTTCTCTGCCGTGGGCCAACGGCTACTTCTGGGCGCTCAGCCTGGGCTTTATTGTGTTGACCGGTCTGCTGGCCGGGAGTTATCCCGCCCTGTTTCTCTCGTCCTTCAACCCCGTGCGGGTGCTGAAAGGCGCGGGATGGCTCGGTACGTTGCATGGCGGTCGTTTCGCGGCCCTGCCCCGCAAGGCCCTGGTGGTGGTGCAATTCACCGTGTCGGTGACCTTGATCATCGGAACGCTCATCGTGTTCCGGCAGATCCAGTTCGCCAAGAATCGTCCGCTGGGCTACGACGACGACGGACTGATTCAGGTACCCATCAAAACGGACGACATCCACCAACACTACCAGGCGCTCCGCGACGAACTGTTGCAGACGGGCGTGGTGGACGAAGTGGCCAAGACCGACGTGTCTGTCACCAGTACTTACGTGACGAACAGCGGGTTTACGTGGGCGGGGAAAGATCCGAACATGACCGATGAGTTTGTGACCCTGCGCATGACGCCGGAATTCGGGAAGATGATCGGGTGGCAGGTGCTGGAAGGGCGCGACTTTTCGGCCGACGTTCCGTCGGATACGGCGGCGTTTCTTCTCAACGAAGCGGCCGTGGCGTACATGGGGCTGGAGCATCCCGTCGGGGAAGCCGTGCGGTGGGGTGACAACGGGACCTATACGGTCATCGGGGTGGTCAAGAATCTGGTGACCCAGTCGCCCTACGCGCCCATTCGCCCGATGATTTTCATCAACAACCCCGACTGGACTTCACTCGTCAACGTCAAACTCACGCCGCAGGCCCGCCCCCACGAGGCGCTTTCGTCCCTCGAAACCGTCTTCAAAAAATACGATCCGGTCAATCCGTTCGAGTACCAGTTTGCCGATGAGGAGTATGCCAAGAAGTTCGGCAATGAGGAGCGCATCGGCACCCTCGCCTCGCTTTTCGCCGGACTGGCCATCCTCATTTCGTGCCTCGGCCTGTTCGGGTTAGCCGCCTATGCGGCCGAACGCCGTACCAAGGAAATCGGCATTCGCAAGGTGCTGGGCGCTTCGGTGTCGCACCTGTGGCAATTGCTCTCGACCGATTTCGTCGGACTGGTGCTGATTGCCTGCCTGATTGCCACGCCCCTCGCCTACTATTTCCTACACGAATGGCTGCAGGGCTACGAGTACCGCACCGAACTGTCGTGGTGGATCTTTGCGGTGGCGGGCGCGGGGGCGCTGGTGATTACACTCCTGACGGTAAGTTACCAGACCATCAAAGCGGCACTGGTCAATCCGGTCAACAGCCTGCGCAACGAGTAAGCCCGCCGGGTGTGTATGTTTGCGACATGCATCAACTCGTAAACATGCGCTGGCTCGTGTGGACGTTGCTCCTGATCAGCCGATCCGGCGCAGCGCAATCGGCACTGGACGTTTTGAATTACCGTGTGCGGCTTACACCCCACCTGACCGACCAGTCGGTACGGGGTGAAGTGCTCATCCGCTTTCGCATCACCGGCGATGTGCCCGATTCCATTGCGTTCGATTGCGGGGCGCTCACCCTAACCACGGCCACCCACCAGGCGCAACCGCTCCCCTATTCGGTGCACGATCGTCGGGTCTGGCTCGCGGTCGGCGATTTATCGCCTGCCGATTCGCTCTACGAAGTGGCCCTGGCGTACCACGGCACTCCGCCGGCGGGCATCCGCTTTTTTCCCGCACGAGAGCAGGTCTACACTGTCTTCTCGACGAGCCAGTGGATGGTGTGTGTCGATGCCCCGGACGACAAAGCGACGTTTGAGTTGGCGCTCGCCGTGCCGACCCATTGGCAAACCGTAGGGAACGGTGCGTTGCTGCGCACAGAAACGCTTCCCGACGGCACGGCGCTGCACACGTGGCGACAGGATGCACCCGTCTCCACGTACCTCTTTGGCTTTGCGGCGGGGCCATTTCAGCAACAAACGTGGCCCGCCGGGCAGACGCAACTCCGGTTTCTGACCGACAGCCTTTCGAAAGCCGAAGTGCGGCAGGTATTTGCCACGACGGGCGACATCCTGCACTTTTTTGAGGAGAAAGCCGGCGTCCCCTACCCCGATTCCGTCTACACGCAGGTGCTCGCGGCCGGGCGCGTGGCGCAGGAGATGAGCAGCTTCGCCGTAATGCGCGAAAGCTACGGCCCCGACGCGCTGGCCGATGCGCAGGCGATCTGGCTCTCGGCGCACGAACTGGCGCACCAGTGGTGGGGCAACGGCGTGACCTGTGCCGACTGGGCCCACTTCTGGCTCAACGAAGGCATGGCCAATTTCATGACGGCGGCTTACAAGGAACATCGCTTCGGGCGGGCGGCCTACGCACAGGAAATTGAGGTCTCGCGCGCAGCGTACGAAAAGGTGAAAGCCGCCGGACACGACCGTGCCCTCGTCTTCCCCGACTGGAACCATCCTTCTGCCGACGACCGGACGCTGGTCTACAACAAAGGCGCGTACGTGCTGCACCTGCTTCGGCAGGAGTTGGGCGATGCGCGGTTCTGGAAAGCCCTGCGGGCGTATACGCAAACTTACTTCGGCCAATCGGTCACCACCGTCGAGTTTCAACGGGCGATGGAAAGGGCCAGCGGGCGGAAGTTGCAGGCCTTTTTCGACCGGTGGGTGTATCATCCACAGAACTAACCCACGCTATCGGTTTTCTTGTAAGTTTGGCGCATCAATCCATCCTTCCTTTCCCATGTCCACCTCTGTGCGTTCTTCGCTGTTCGCGTTTCTCTTCACCTTCATTGCTTCTTTTTCTGTCCTGCAAGCCCAGGACCCCGAAGTCTCCCAGGTCAATGATCCCGTCGAATGGGTGCAGGTCCTGATGGGCACCGACTCCAAGCCGCTACTGTCGAACGGCAACGAATACCCTGCGATTGCGATGCCGTGGGGCATGAATTTCTGGACGCCGCAGACCGGGAAAATGGGCGACGGTTGGGCCTATCAGTACACCGCCGACAAGATCCGGGGCTTTAAACAGACGCACCAACCGTCGCCCTGGATGAACGACTACGGCCAGTTTTCGCTGATGCCTGTGACCGGAGCACTCCGCTTTCGCGAAGACGAGCGGGCCAGTTGGTTTACGCACAAAACGGAGGTTGCCAAGCCGTATTACTACAGCGTGTACCTGGCCGACCACGACGTCACCACGGAGTTTACCCCGACGGAGCGGGCCGCCCTGTTCCGCATTACTTACCCCAAAACCGACAGTGCCTTCCTGGTCCTCGACGCGTTCGACAAGGGTTCGTACGTCAAGGTGCTGCCCGGCGAGCGGAAGCTGATCGGTTACACGACGAAGAACAGCGGCGGCGTGCCCGACAACTTCAAGAATTACTTTGTACTGGAATTCGACCAGCCCTTCTCTTACACGGCGGTCTGGCGCGACTCCACGTTGCAGGCAGGTCAAACCGAACTGGAAGCCGACCACGCCGGCGCGGTTGTAGGCTTTGCCGCAGCGGGTGGCGCGACGGTCCACATCCGCGTGGCTTCTTCGTTCATCAGCCCGGAACAGGCCGAACGGAATTTGCAGGAATTGGGCACCGACGATTTTGACGCGATGGTCGAAAAAGGCAAGCAGACCTGGAATCAGGAATTGGGGCGCATCGCCGTAGAGGGCGGCACGGTCGATCAGGTCAAGACGTTCTACACGTGTCTGTATCGCTCGCTGCTCTTTCCGCGCAAGTTTTACGAACTCGATGCCGACGGGCAGGTGGTACACTACAGTCCCTACAACGGCAAAGTCCTGCCCGGCTACCTGTTCACCGACACGGGGTTCTGGGACACGTTCCGTTCGCTGTTTCCGTTTCTGAACCTGATGTACCCGAGCCTCAACGCGCAAATGCAGGAAGGCTTGGCGAATGCCTACCGCGAAAGCGGCTGGTTGCCCGAGTGGGCCAGTCCCGGTTTGCGGAACGTGATGGTGGGGAACAACTCCGCCTCGATCGTGGCCGATGCTTACCTCAAGGGCGGCCGGGGCTACGACATCCATCTCCTCTACGAAGCGCTGTTGCACGGCGCGAACAACGCCGGACCGCTGACCGCCGTGGGGCGTGCCGGGGCCGACTATTACACCAAGCTGGGCTACGTGCCGTACGACGTCGACATCAACGAGAACGCAGCCCGTACGCTCGAATACGCCTACGATGACTTTTGCATCTATCAATTGGCCAAGGCGCTGAAACGCCCGAAGAAAGAACTCAACTTGTACCGCGCCCGCGCGATGAACTACCAGAAGCTATTCGATCCGGCCACGGGCCTGATGCGCGGCAAAAACCAGGACGGCACGTTCCAGGCACCCTTCAATCCGTTTAAGTGGGGCGACGCATTTACCGAAGGCAACAGCTGGCACTACACGTGGTCGGTCTTCCAGGACGTGCAGGGGCTGATCGACCTGATGGGCGGCCGCGAGGCGTTCGTAACCAAGCTCGACTCGGTTTTCTCCCTGCCTCCCATTTTCGATGAAAGTTACTACGGCTTCGTGATCCACGAGATTCGCGAGATGCAGATCGCCAACATGGGGCAGTACGCGCACGGCAACCAGCCCATCCAGCACATGATCTACCTCTACAACTACGCGGGCGCGCCGTGGAAAGCGCAGCACTGGACGCGTGAGGTGATGAACCGCCTCTATCGCCCCACGCCCGATGGCTACTGCGGCGACGAGGACAACGGCCAGACGTCGGCCTGGTACGTCTTTTCGGCGCTGGGTTTCTACCCCGTTTGCCCCGCCACGGATCAGTACGTGCTGGGCACACCGCTCTTCAAAAAAGCCACGCTAACGCTGGAAAACGGAAAGAAAGTGACTATCCAGGCTCCCGAAAACAGCGCCGAAAACCGGTACATCCAGGCGATGCAATGGAACGGCCAGCCTTACACCAAAACCTACCTGACGCACGGCGACCTGATGCAGGGGGCCACTTTGCAGTTCAACATGTCGGCCACGCCGAACAAAAGCTGGGGCACTGCACCCGAAGATGCCCCTTATTCGCTTTCGCGGGAAGGGAAATAACGTCTACGACTCGTAAGTGCGCGGCCGAAAAAGGCTACTTTCCCAAAAAGATGGTCTTCTTTTCGGCTGCGCTTCGGGTGGCTGCCTCCAGAATCTCCATCACAATCATGTTGTTTTCCAATGAAGAAAGATCGTACGGTTCCAGCGTGATCTTCTTTCGGACAACGGCCGCATAAAAGGCGAAGGGATCGTTATAGGGCGATTCTCGGTCTTCCAGATGGAATGCCTTTTCCTGGAAGCCGTCATACCCTTCTGCATACCGCACGCGGAGGTCGTATTTGTTATCGGCCAGCAATACACCCGTCCGACCGTACACTTCCATGTCCTTCCGGCCAATGGGCCAGTTCCAGGAGGGCTGAATAAGCGCTTGGCTATCGTCGTAGTGAAGGATGATCGTGGCCTCGTCATCGACCTTCGGATTGTTCTCTGGCTGGAGTTGCTGCGTGACGGCCGTGACCGATAAGGGCTTTTTGCCACGTTGCAGCCAAGTCGACAGATTCACCCCATAACATCCAAAATCCATGATGGCCCCGCCCCCGTTCTGGATCGGATCGATGAGCCACTCCAGAAATTCCGGCTCGCCGACAATGTGCTTCGGCCCACGGTGCCCATCGCGGACCACTATTTTGACCAGATCGCCCACTTCGCCGGCCTCAAGCAGCGCGTACGCTTTTGCGTTGGTTGGGTACCAGGTGGTTTCGTAGTTGGTGAGGAGCTGGATGCTATGTTTTTTCGCTAACGCCTCCATTTTTCGGGCGTGGTCCAGGTTGACGGCCAGCGGCTTCTCGACCATGACGTGAATGCCGCGTGGCGCACACGCCTCCACCACCGCCAGGTGCTGATCAATCGGGCCAAAGGCCGTTACGGCTTCGGGACGAGTGGCTTCGAGCATCGCCTCCATCGTCGGGTAGACCAGGTCCATCGAGAATCCGTACTGCGTGGCATAACGCTGCGCGACCTGCCGATTGGCCTCTGCGATGCCCACGATCTGAATATCAGCACGGCCCTGGTTACGAAAAGCAGCGAGAAGGCCATGCACGTGCGAGTGGGTCAGGCTCACGATCCCGATTTTCAGGGGTTTCTCTTTTCCCTGCGCCACGGCAAACAGGGGCAGGTACAAAGCAAGCAGGAAGCAAGAAAGTAGAGGAGTAGGCATGGTGGGGAATTGAGTGGTTTCGGAGAGAAGTCGAAACCTCGCTCGCCTGCGAACATACCCAAAAGCGAGGTGTAGACGGGTGCCTCGCTCAAAAAATCAACAGGTCTTCGACGGCCTGCCCGGCGGTTTTTCTTGTAGTCAGCTTCAAAGCACTCGGGCTCTTGAGCACGACGGCAGAAGTTTCCGCACGTTCTTCTACGATTTTTACCGTTGCCCTAGACTTGTCTTAAGTCGCCCGGCGGGATTTCCGTACCTTGGGCACATACGCGTTTGAGACACAACATTTGTCGCATGAAAGCAATCATCACCGGATCGACCGGCATGGTGGGGAAAGGCGTGCTGCTGGAATGCCTGGCGAGTCCGCAGGTAGAAGCGGTGCTGGTGATCAACCGGCAGTCGATTGGGCTCACCCATCCCAAACTCACCGAAATCGTTCACCAGGATTTTTTCAACCTCTCGCCCATCGCCGCGCAACTGGCAGGCTACGACGCCTGTTTCTTTTGCCTGGGCGTGTCGTCGGCGGGGATGTCGGAGGAGGCGTACCGTAAGATTACCTACGACCTGACGCTGCAGGTTGCGAAGACGCTGCTGGACCTGAATGCAGACATGACGTTCTGTTACGTTTCGGGGGCGGGCACGGACAGCACGGAGCAGGGGCGCACGATGTGGGCACGCGTGAAGGGCAAAACGGAGAACGATCTGCTAGCCCTCCCTTTCCGACAGGCGTACATGTTCCGGCCGGGCTTTATCGAGGCACGGAAGGGCGTTTCTTCCCGCACGCCGCTCTACAACCGGTTGTACCAGGTGATTCGTCCACTGGTGCCGCTGCTGCGGAAGTTTCCCAAGTACGCCACCTCGACCATCATCCTCGGGCAGGCGATGCTCCACGTCGCGCAGCACGGGTACGCCAAGCAGGTGCTTGAAAGCCTCGACATCAACGAAGTGGGGAAAGCATAATCAGTTGGACGACTGCTCGGCGGCTTTGCGGGCTTTGGCGGCGTTGACGTAATCCTTGTACATCTGACGCCAGTTGCGGCCGTTCGCGTTGAGGTACTGCTCCGCCTTGGTTTTGTAGATCTCGAAAATGGCCGAGATTTCCTTCATGTTCTTGAAATCGACGGCCTGTTCGCGGGCCTGTTCCAGGTAGCCCCGGATGGTCGATTCCTCTTCGGCGGTGAAGTTGGGGACAATCTCGCGGTAGGCCTTCATGGTGAAGTCGACTTTCCCGACGGTGTACTGATCCAGAATCGCTTCCACCTGCGCCTCAGATAGGTCTTTTCGCAGGCCGCTCATCAGGTTTTCGTGGACCGACGCGGGTTTCGCCGAATGCGCGATAATCGTGCGGTGCAGCTCACTCAAAGGTTCACCGGTCGACGGATTGAGGCCCTCCGGCACCTCCGACGCGGGATGGGCATTGTGCCAGTCGCGAACGGCTGTGAGGTGCGTGGAAATGACGTTCGTCAGTCGCGCTTCCTTGGCGGCATCTTGCAACTGCAACGTCGCGACCCACTCGGCGGCTTTGGCCCGTTGCTGGTCGTCGGCGGATTGGCTGCAAACGGCGGTCGTGGTGAGGAAGGAAATCAGCAAAAAGAGGCGAAGGGTCTGCATGTCGTTGGGGAAAAGAGTATATGCAGATAGTGCAACAAAAAGCCGCGTTATACCCGACGCCGGCGCTTCCATTTCTCGCGGAGTTTCACAGAGTCTTCCGCAGAGTCGCGCAATGTCGGAAACAACCTCTGCGAAAACTCCGCGCATCCCTCTGCGAAACTCCGCGAGAAAACAGTCTTCGCCAACCGGTTTTCGGTGAGTTGAGCGCTGAACCTCCGATTTGCTGCTTCCATGCTGTTTCGCCTCCTCATCGGAAATCAGAGGCTACGTCGCGACGGTGGGTGCCCATTTGGAAGAACGTGTTGCTTGTCTGACGGTTCTCAACTAGGAGACGCGGGCTTTTCGATTGTGGTTGTTCAGCCCGGGGCTTTTATTTGATATTATTAAGCTTTTTCTTTTTTTAGAAATTATAGTACAAACGATTATCGTTCCTATTATTCCACTCAAATATGATGATGTATGCGCCCAACCAACCGCTAAAAATTTACTATGAACCGAAGGGTCCAATTGTTCTGCAAGCCGCAGTACTAGGTAAATTATGTCAAGCTCAGTAAGCACATAACCTACAACACCCGCAATTAGAGCGATCCCAAACATGATAAGCAACAATTTTAGAATTAGTTTTATCACATCCCGAAATTCTAAAGTTGGTTTCTTGCCAAATTGGCTAAATCCTGCGATTAATATTCCCATAGGTAAAGCGACCCACCATGTTGCGATTACTCCCCACAATAGTGCTAGAAGAACGGGAGATTCACTTTCGATTACTCTTGGGTGTCCTATAGTAAAGTACTCAACACAAAGATGAGCGGTAATCATATCATGTATTATTCCATAGGTGATTGCTGAGATTAGTGTGCTAAAAATAATTTTTACGGTTGTCATCTTTATGATTAATAACGTATGAGTAACACACATGTGTGTTATATTTTCTGTGTATTATTTCCCTATCATGCGGTCCTTGTCTAACTGATCGAAGCTACGTCGCCGTTGAAGTGTGGCGACGCACGTATCAATTTCTGTAATCTTACGCGATGTAGAGCACATCAGGAATTCAATATAGCTAGAACTCCCCCATCTCAATAGCTATGTTGCGAAGCGATACAGTAAGCAGTGAGATTCAATCTACTCATGCAGGCGTGCCTTGGACAACATACTGATGCATAGGTTAGTGGTAATTTTCCCGGAAATAGCTCTGGAATACATCTGGATAAATTATAAAGATTCAAATCTCCGGATATCCATTGTAAAATCTTCGAAGTTTATATCGCCTTAACTCTTCGTATGGAGGGAAAATTCTTTTCCTGATTTCGAATACCTCTAAGAAAGTAGACACGCGCTCGTATTTCGTAGCGGTATTGAACAGCCCATACTCCACTTCAAAGTACTCAATTCTATTCTGTTCTTCTGGCTCCTTGTCTGAATTATTGAAGTAAATCACTTTTAGCTCATACGTCTCCAAGGTGGGGAAGAAACTAAAGTAGTTAAAGACGCCTGTAATGAGAATTAGGAAAGGAATGAAAGCAATCGCGACAAGCTTATAAGCAGATAGCTTACTTGCGGTAAAAAGTACTCTCAGGTAATAGAAACCTAAGATGCAAAACACAGCCTTGATGAGTAGAGAGAGCAAAGCAAACCGCGATGACACGATCCCAAGGCCATCAAATGAACAGTAGGTACCTGTTAGGCACAGAGCAATCGCTATTCTCATCACACTCCTAAATTTCTAAATCCAAGTCCTATTTCAATGAGTCGTTCAAAATCATGCGGCATCAACAAAATTAGCACCCATTTGCCTCTAACTTGTCTCTTAGAGTCTTTTCAAGTTCTTCAAATCCATCTAACTCCTGAGGGATCAAAATCTCGTATTTGCCAGTCAATGTTTTGGACTTGATCAACAGATCTCCATTCCGGCTCTCCATCCCTTTTATTTCCTCCAAAGACATTCTTGCATCAAATCCCCCTGTACTCGCTTTCGCTCGCTGGTAGCTGAATCGATGCAGGAAGTTCATCCTGGGTTCTTTTTCTAGATCAATAGTTCTGGTAATAGAAGCATCATCGAGGACGATTCTTAAATTCTCTGCGCTTAGGCGGGTAAGTTTCTTGTTATTCAGGTAGATCGACCCGACTATCCCCCCTGTCACCAAGAATGCTGCCACGACGGTCCACATGGCTTCGGTAGGCGCTCCTGCAGGTTGTGGCAGCAGCAAGGCAAACAATGGAAAGCTAAGGAGGGCAATAAGCAGGATTCTGAATACGCGGTTGTCCTTTCGACGGGTGTATTGCGGAATTTTGGTAGGGTCTATTCTGTACTCTTTCATCTTCTTGGCGAGTAGCGTTCTACAGTATCGTTTTAGCGCAGCTTTTAGGTCTTACGGCTGGTAAAGAAAGCAAAAAACGCCCCCCCATCTGCTGTAATCTTCTCGCATTTCTAGCATGACATTACCAAGCGATTTCTTCTCCCATACGTGTACTTTTGGTACTGGCACCGACCTTCCGCGAAGTTTTTCAACTTTTTTTTCGAATGGCTGTAATGTTTCCTTCCTTCGGTTGTCTTACCGATGACTATGGACAGACAGACCTTCTTGCATCGCGTGTTTCCGGTTCGGAATCAGGTGTTTCGCCTGGCGAAGGCCCTGTTGCAGAATACGCAGGAGGCGGAGGACGCGACGCAGGAGGTGCTGTTGAAGCTCTGGACGAAGCGCGATGACCTGTCGGCCTACCGCAGTGTGGAGGCGTTGGCGCTCCAGATCACCAAGAATCAGTGCCTGAATACGCTGAAATCGGCCAAGCGCCAACCGATGTACGACGCCAACCGCCTGGAACTGAATGGCGGCGACGCGACGCCGTACCAGACGATGGAAGCGGCCGACCAGACACGGATCATGGAGCAACTCTTTGCCGACCTGCCGCCGCAGCAACGTCTGGTGATGCACCTGCGCAACGTGGAGGGCTACTCGTTCGAAGAGATGGAAGCGATTACCGGCCTGCAGGCCAACCACCTCCGGGTGTTGTTGCACCGCGCCCGCCAGCACGTGAAAGAAGGATTCCTCAAAATCAGTAGCTATGAAAACCCCTGAGATCGAAACCCTGGTGGAAAAATACGAGGCGGGCGAAACGACGCTGGAAGAAGAAAAGCTACTCGCCGACTACTTCACCTACGAAGAGGTGCCCGAACACCTGCGCGTCTACGCGGCCCAATTCCGGTTCTTCGCGGCGCGGCAGGACGACACGTTTCCGCTGCGCCATACGCCGCAACTCCTGGAGGCCATCGATGCGGAAACGGACCGGACGCGCATCCGCCGGATGCTCTGGGAAGTGGGCATCGCGGCCAGTCTGGTGGGCCTGTTGCTCGGGTCGCTGGTGAGTTGGTGGTGGACCGATCAGTACCACGAAGCTGCCACGCAAACGCAGGTGTCGGCGCTGCACGAGGAGATGAAGGACATGAAACAGCTGATGATGCTGTCGCTGCTCGACAACCCCTCGGCCAGCGAGCGCATCAAGGCGGTGAGCTACGCCGATGCCCTGCCGCCCGACCCCAAGGTGGTCGACGCACTGGTCCGCACGCTCAACCACGACGGCAATCCGAACGTGCGCCTCACCGCCGCCGAGGCGCTGGGCCGGTTCAGCCAGAGCGAAGCGGTCCGGCAGGCACTCATCCACTCCTTACCGCAACAGACCGAGCCCATTGTACAAATCGCCGTCATCAACGTGCTGGTCGATCTGGAAGAAAAACGGGCCCGCCCTTCGCTGGAACTGCTCCTGGATGACCAGCAGACGATGGACGTCGTCAAGCGGGTGGCACGCCAGGGCCTGACGATGCTGCAACAGAGCTAACACCCAACACAACACATAACTACACCGAGTTCAACCTTAGCCATCTTTTAACATCATGTATAAAGTCACCCTTCTCGCTTGCGCCCTGTTCGTAAGCGCTCCCTCCCTGTTGACCGCCCAAACTGCCCGCGTAGGAAGCGGCCAGAGCGTCGGCACCCGTGCCAGCAGCGGCCAGAATCGCGCCGCTTCCGGCGAAACAAAAGAGTATCGCATCAAACTGAGCAAAGCCGGGCAGCCGGGCTCCCTCAAAATCGCCGACCTCGGGGCCGACGTGGTCATCGAAGCGTATGCCGGCAACGAAATCCTGATTACGCAGCAAGGGTACCAGCCGCCGCCGAAAAAAGCCGAAGGGATGCGCTCGCTGACCGCGGCGGGTGTCGACAACACAGGCATCGGGTTGGAGGTGAAAGAGGCCAACAATACGGTCGAGGTGCTCGGCGTGGCCCCGCAGCGCAGTTCTGAACCCTACCTGATCAAGCTACCGGCCAATGTCGCGGTCGTGATGGATTACAAAAGTCCGATGTCGGGAGCCATTCACCTGAAAAACCTGTCGAGCAAAATCGAGATCGATGCGTTTGCGTCGGAGGTCAACCTGGAGGAAATTACCGGTCCGGCGGTGGTCAATACCGTGGGGGGCGACATCAACGCCCGCTTCTCGAAGGTCAACCAGAACAACCCCATTTCCATCGCCTCGACGGGCGGCGAGATCGACGTCACCCTTCCGTCCAATACCCCGGCCAACCTGGAAATGAGCACGATGGGTGGCGAGATTTACACGGATATGGACGTGCAACTGGACCAAGCGAATCAGGAGAAAAACATGCGCCGCTTCGGTGGGCAGGGCAAAATCAAAGGTTCGCTGAACGGCGGCGGCGTCGACATCCGGTTGCAGTCGGTGGGCGGCACGATTTATCTGCGGAAGAAATAACCCCCCGGCCATGCGCTTCCTTTTGCTTACCTCCCTCCTGTTGGGGCTCTCCTTCGCCGGTCGGGCACAGCGTCGCGTCGAAAAGCAACTGCCGTTGACCTCAGGGCAGGCCCTGCGCCTGAAGCTGGAACTGGCCGATTCGATCGTGGTGAAAACCTGGGATCGGCCGGAGGCTCAGGTCATCGCGCTGGTCTCGATCAACGACGGGCAAGACGACGACGCGTACGCACTGAACACCGAAACCACGCCCGACACGGTGGCCTTTGTGGCCGACATTCCTGACCTCGATTCGCTGGCGCGGCCGCTGCCCGACAAGACGTCACATAAAGTAATGTACTCCCGCCGCAACGGCCAGGCGTGGGGCGTCACGGTCGACATCCGCTACGAGGTGTTTCTGCCGAAAGGCGTTCCGCTGGCGCTGGAGACGATCAACGGATCGCTCGTGATTCCCCCGACCGGAGCGCCACTCCGCGTCCATTCCATCAGCGGCAAAGTCGACCTCTTCGTTCCCCGGAACCAGGGCACGGACGTCACGGCCAAGACGGTAATGGGCGTGCTCTACACCGACTTTCCCTTCGAGCCCGTTCGCGAAGACGGCCTCTACCGCATTGCCGGGCAGGAAAATGCGCTGACGATCAACGGCGGCGGCATTCCCCTGACGCTGGAAACCGTCACCGGCGACGTGCTGATTCATCAATACTAACCTCCTTCTTCCTATGAAACCCTTTCTCCCTCTTTTGTGTGGGCTGGCCCTTTGTGTCTCGGCCCACGCGCAAAAACAGATCGAACAGACCTATGCCGTGAAGCCGACTACGGAAGTGAAGCTCGATCTGCCATTCGCCACCACCATCGCCGTGACGCCAGGCCAACCGGGGGCGGTGGTGTTCCAAGCCTCCGTTTCCATTAACGACGGGCAGGACGACGACGCCTTTCAGTACCGGGTGACGCAGACCGACGATCGCCTCTCGCTTGAATCGGAAATCGAAAACCTGAAAGAACTGTCGCGTCAGCACTACCACGACCGAAACGTCTACTCGGCAGACGACGACTGGCTGCGGATTTACATCACCCTTCAGGTGCCGCCCCGCCAGTCGGTCTACCTGCGGACCATCAGCGGCGACGTGGAACTGGACCACAACGGCGGGCCACTCGACGTCCAGTCGGTCGGGGGTGACGTGGAGCTGCGGATCGCGGAGAGTCAGTCGGCACGGTTCGACCTGAAAACCATCGGCGGGGAAATCTTCACGAATCTGGACCTGCCGACGCAACCGCAATCGGGGCGCTTTCAGGTGGGTGCGCAGTACGAAGGCGACTGGCACGGCGGCCAGGTGCCGATCACGCTCGCCTCGACCGGCAGCAATCTCTACATCCGGAAGAAAGAGTAGTGTTTACATGGAGCCCGTATGGCCTCTGATCAATGTCCCGGTGCGGTCGTAGACCAACACTTCCTGCCAGCCCAGCGCTGCCGCGAGGGAATCCAGCTTCGGCCAGAACGCGGCGGGGATTTCCTGTTGGCAACGTACTTCAAGATAGTCATCATAACAGGGCACCGGGGCCGCTTCCAACCTACCGACCTGGGACGCATTGAGACGTTCGACGAAGGCTTTCCGCTCGCCGGTCAATTCTCCACATCCGTACCGAATCACCTGATCGCAGGCGCAGGTCATCCACGCCACTACGGCCCATACCATCGCGCTATATCTAACTTTCCTGTTGGTGCTTCTTTTGTGTGAACTAGCCATAGTGACAAGAGTAAAAATAAAAAGCTTGCTTCCGCCGGACCTCAAACCCAAGTACGCAGTTTACCAGATCTTGACGACAAACGCTTCTCCATCACGAGCCCTACTTTTGTCATCCGTCGGGGTCTACCTCCGCTCCCTGTCGTCCACTTCTGCGCACTAAACCTGTTCACTACCGCACAGCGACTGTGCGAATCTGGACATTCTCCATACGGTGCATCGCTTCCCGGCGTCGGAGGAGCGCCATCCCCGTTTTGGCAGGTTTCTGGCTACTCAACGTTTTCCTCTCTTCACCCTCGTGCTTCACTCCAAAAATTCCCACGCGTATGCTTCGCAACTTCTTCACCCTGGCCGTCCGCAACCTCCTCAAACGGAAAGTCTACTCCTTCATCAACCTGTTCGGCCTGGCCCTCGGGGTGGCGGTCTGTCTGGTGATTCTCAAATACGTCGAATTTGAGTTGAGTTACGACCGGTTTCACGAAAATGCCGCGCAGATTTACCGGACCACCACGGCCACCTACCGCAACGGCGAATTCCGGGGTGTCGATCTGGAAACCGGCTACGCGCAAGGGCCTCTGCTCCAAGCCGATATCCCGGAAGTGAAAACCTACGTGCGTACCCACCCGATGTACGGCGGCGCAGTGGTCACCTACCAGGACGAGGTGGGTATGCCCACGACGTTTTACGAGGAATCGATGCAATTTGTCGACTCCACTTTCTTCGACGTGTTCACCTACACGGCCGCGCAAGGGAATCTGCATACGGCGCTGGATCGCCCCAACTCAGTGGTGATCAGTCCGGCGATGGCAAAGAAGTATTTTGGACAGGCAGACCCGCTCGGGAAGATTGTGCAGGTGTCGGGCGGCTGGGCCGACGGCGAGTACGAGGTGACGGCGGTGCTGGAAGAAGTCCCGCAAAATTCGCACTTCACGTTTGAGTTCCTCTTTCCGATTCATAACCTGTTGCAGGGCGGACAGTACCGGCAGGACGACGGCTGGGGGTGGCAGAATTTCTTCACGTACATACAGTTGCAGCCGCACACCGACGTGGCTACGGCCGAGGCGAAGATGCCCGCGTTCATCACCAAATACCAGGGAGACGACCTTGCCGAAACCAACAGCAAAGCGGAGATGGTCCTACAACCGCTCCCGAGCATTCACCTGAACCAGGGATTGCCGACCGAGTCTGGAAACACGTCCGAAACTCCTACCGTCTACTTTTTCCTGCTCATTTCGTTTTTTATTCTCGCCATTGCCTGGATCAACTACATCAACCTCTCGACCGCCCGCGCGATGGAGCGCGCCCGCGAAGTGGGGATCAAGAAAGCGATCGGTGCTTACCGCAGCCAGCTCATGCTCCAGTTTATTTTTGAGTCGGTCCTGGTGAATCTGATCAGCATCGTGCTGGCCGTTCTCATCGCCCTCGCCCTGCTTCCTCTGCTGGGCGAAATGGTAGGCAAGGCGTTGACGTTTGAGTTCCGTGACTACCGCTTCTGGCTGATGCTCACTACCTTGTTTTTGCTGGGGTCCCTCATCTCCGGGGCGTACCCGGCTTTTGTGTTGTCTTCGTTCAACACGATTCAGGTGCTCAAAGGCTCGGTGCGAAACGTGCAGGGCGGCTTTTCCCTGCGCAAAGCGCTCGTGGTGTTTCAGTTTGCGGCCTCGCTGGTGCTGATTGCCGGCACGTTTGCCATCTACCGGCAGGTGGTGTACATGCGGGACCAGGACAAGGGCCTGACGATGGACCAGATGCTCGTGGTCAACGGACCGAAGGTGCTGGAACGTGACGGTTCGACCACCCGCCTGCTGTCCCTGAAAAGGGAGCTGCAGCAACTTGCCGGCGTGGAAGCGGTCACCACCTCGGGGGCCATTCCGGGGGGCGGTCACAACTGGGGTACGGGCATGCGGCGGGACGGCACGCCACCGGAGGAAGCGAAGAGCGGACGGGTGGTGTGGGTCGATCCCGACTTCGTCGATACGTACGGCATTACGGTGCTGGCCGGGCGCAACTTCAACCTGGAGATGGCCTCCGACCTGCACGCCGTGCTGGTCAACGAAGCGGCCCTGACCGCCTTTGGGCTGGGCGATCCGGAACATGCCCTGGAAGAGCGCCTGATTCTGGGCGGCGACACCATCCCCATTCTGGGCGTGCTGAAAAATTACCATTGGAGTTCGCTGAAAATGGAGCACACGCCGTGGCTCTTCCTGGCCGATACCGTCTCGCAGCGGGCATTTTCCATTCACCTGACCGGCACAGACCTCAACGGAACCATTCAACAGGTAGAACAGAAATACAAGGCGGCGTTTCCCGGCAATCCCTTCGATTATTACTTCCTGGACGATTTCTTCAACCGGCAGTACCAGTCCGAACAGCAGTTCGCGCAGATCTTTACGTCGTTTGCCACCCTCGCCATCGTCATTGCCTGCCTGGGCCTGTGGGGGCTGGCGTCCTTCACCACTACCCTCAAACTCAAGGAGATCAGCATTCGTAAGGTGCTGGGGGCCTCGGTGAGCAGCATCCTGTCGCTCCTCTCCTGGCAGTTTCTTCAACTGGTCCTCATCGCCAGCCTGATTGCCCTGCCCCTAACGTGGTACGGCGTTGACGCGTGGCTGCAAAACTTTGCGTTCAGAATGGGGCTGGGGTGGGAACTGTTCGTGGTGCCGGTCCTGATTTTAGGGTTGCTGGCCCTGGGCACCGTGAGCGTACAGATTCTGCGTGGAGCCAATACCAATCCGGCTAAGATACTGCGCTCGGAATGAGCGGATGAGGGCAGCGTTCGCTACGATTTCCCGCGGCAACGCCGGAGAGTGGGCGCTACTTTTCGGGCCGCGAACCCTTATCTGCCTTTCTCCTGTTATCTTTGCTCCATTAGGCAAGGATAAGTTATGTCAGACGTGAAAGAATCGCTCAACTTTATTGAGCAAATCATAGAAAAAGACGAAGAAACCGGAAAATTCGGAGGGCGGGTGCACACGCGCTTCCCCCCCGAGCCGAACGGATTTCTGCACATCGGCCACGCCAAGTCCATCTGCCTGAACTTCGGGCTGGCGCGCGACTACAACGGCAGGTGCAATTTGCGGTTCGACGACACGAACCCCGTTACCGAGAAGGTCGACTACGTACAGGCCATTGAGGAAGACGTTCGCTGGCTCGGGTTTGAGTGGGCCGGGAAGTTTTTCGCTTCCGATTACTTCGAGCAGCTTTACCAGTATGCTCTGCAACTGATCAAATCGGGCGATGCGTTTGTGTGCGACCTGACGTTGGAAGAGATTGCCGAGCGCCGGGGCACGCCTACGGAGCCGGGTCAGGAAAGTCCGTACCGGAATCGCTCGGTGGAGGAGAACCTGGACCTGTTTCAGCGGATGCGCCACGGCGAGTTCTCCGACGGATCGAAAACTCTCCGGGCCAAGATCGACATGGCTTCGCCCAACATGCACATGCGCGACCCCGTGCTGTACCGCATCCGGAAGGCGCACCATCACCGGACGGGTGACCAGTGGCCCATTTACCCGATGTACGACTACGCCCACGGCCTGTCGGATTCGATCGAGGGCATTACGCATTCGGTCTGTACGCTGGAGTTCGAGGTACACCGCCCCCTCTACGACTGGATCATCGACCGGCTGGGCATCTACCATCCACAGCAGATCGAGTTTGCGCGCCTCAACCTGAATTATACGATCATGAGCAAGCGCCGCCTGCTTGAACTGGTCGAAGGCGGGTACGTGCACGGCTGGGACGATCCGCGCCTGCCGACCATCCGGGGCCTGCGCCGCCGGGGCTATACGCCCGAAGCCATCCGCAAATTTGCCGAGCGGGTCGGCGTGGCCAAGCGCGACAACATCATCGACGTGGCGCTGCTGGAATTCACCATCCGCGAGGACCTGAACAAACGCGCCGCGCGTCGGCTGGCTGTGCTCGATCCGCTGAAAGTGGTGATTACCAACTATCCGGAAGGACAAACCGAACAGATGGAAGCCACCAACAATCCGGAAGATCCGGAAGCGGGCACGCGGTCGGTCCCGTTCTCCCGCGAGTTGTACATCGAGCGCGAAGACTTTATGGAAGATCCGCCGAAGAAATTCTTCCGCCTTGCCCCCGGTCGGGAAGTGCGCCTCAAGTACGCGTACATCATCCGGTGCGACGACGTGGTGAAAAACGAAAACGGCGAGATCGTGGAGTTGCGTTGCACCTACGATCCGGACAGCCGCAGTGGCCAGGACACCACCGGCAAAAAGGTAAAAGCGACGTTGCACTGGCTTTCGGCACCACACGCCGTGGCCGCAGAAATTCGTCTGTACGACCGCCTCGTCACCGTAGAAGATCCGGCGGGTGAAAAGGAACGTGACTGGAAAGAGTTTCTGAATCCTGACTCGCTCGTGGTGCTCCCTAATGCGGTGGTGGAACCGAGCCTGGGGGAGGTAGAAACCGGCGCGCTGTTTCAGTTCGAACGCAAAGGATACTTCTGTGTCGATCCTGATACCACTACGCACCACAAGCCCGTCTTCAACCGGACCGTCACCCTCAAAGACGACTGGGCCAAGCAACAGCAGAAAGGTTAGCGGCACTCTTTTTTCGAAAACCCAAGTCGCTTTTGGACAAGTGGCCTGGGTTTTCTGTATTTATGCCTCCAAACCACCCGGTTACACCCGTTTTTGATCGCATTCGCTGTAACCAAAGATTTTTTTTATAGTTAATGCTCAGAGAGCCGGAATGCGCTACTGTGTTCTCTGCATCGGCTTCTGCGGCTGCGCTCTACAAAAGCGGTCTCACACGGACGAGCACACGCCAAGCATCGGGCACACATAGCCTTATCACTTGTTTATCTACTTTTACCAGACTTTTATCACAGAAACGCAACAATTTTTATGAATAGTACTGTATACCCTGGCCATCCCTATCCCCTGGGCGCTACCTGGGACGGGAAGGGTGTCAATTTTGCCCTCTATGCCGACAATGCCACCGGTGTGGAGCTTTGCCTTTTCGATGCGGCCGATCAGGACGCCGAAACCGTCCGCATCCCCCTGCACGAGCGGACGCACCACGTGTGGCATGCGTACCTGCCGGGCCTCAAGCCGGGACAACTGTACGGGTACCGGGTGCACGGACCTTACGATCCGCACAGCGGCCACCGTTTCAACCCGCACAAACTGCTGCTCGACCCGTACGCCAAGGCGCTGTCGGGTACCATTCAGTGGCACGATGCGTTGTTTGGCTATGAAATCGGTCACCCGGATCAGGACCTGAGTTTCAGCGAGATCGACAGCGCTCCTTACCTGCCCAAATCCATCGTAATCGACTCCTCGTTCGATTGGGGAGACGAAAAGCGCCCGCAGATCCCCTACTACCGCAGCATCATTTACGAAATGCACGTGAAGGGTTTCACCCAGATGCACCCGGACATTCCCGAGGAAATTCGTGGTACTTACGCTGCGCTGGGCCACCCCGTCACCATCAAGTACCTGAAAGAACTGGGGATCACGGCGGTAGAGCTTATGCCCGTACACCATTTTCTGACCGATCGCCACCTGGACGATAAGGGCCTGACCAACTACTGGGGGTACAACACGATTGCCTTCTTTGCGCCCGACGTCCGCTATGCCAGCGACAAAACGCTGGGCCACCAGGTACAGGAGTTCAAAGCCATGGTCAAAGCGCTGCACAACGCCGGCATCGAAGTGATTCTGGACGTCGTCTACAACCACACGGGCGAAGGAAGCCACATGGGGCCCACTTTGGCGTTCCGCGGGGTGGACAACGCTTCGTATTACCGGCTGACGGAAGACAACCGCTTTTATTTCGACTATACCGGCACGGGCAACACGCTCAACGCGCGGCTGCCCAGCGTGTTGCGCCTGATCATGGATAGCCTGCGCTACTGGATCACCGAGATGCACGTGGACGGATTTCGGTTCGACCTGGCGTCGAGTCTGGCGCGCGAGCTGCACGACGTGGACCGCCTCAGTGCCTTCTTCGACATCATTCACCAGGACCCCGTCATCTCGCAGGTCAAGCTCATTGCCGAACCCTGGGACGTTGGTGAGGGTGGCTATCAGGTGGGTAAGTTTCCTCCCGGATGGGCCGAGTGGAACGGCCTCTACCGCGACTGTATGCGCGACTACTGGCGGGGTGCCGACAGCATGCTGGCCGAGTTTGCCCAGCGCTTTACGGGCAGCTCCGATCTGTACGAGGGAGACTACCGTCGCCCGACGGCCAGCATCAACTTCATTACGGCGCACGACGGCTTCACGCTCCACGACCTGGTGGCGTACAACGAAAAACACAACGACGCCAACGGCGAAGACAACCGCGACGGCGAAAGCCACAACCGCTCCTGGAACTGTGGTGTGGAAGGCCCGACCGACGACGTGGAGATCCTCGAACTGCGCGCGCGCCAGAAACGCAACATGCTGACGACCCTGTTCCTTTCGCAGGGGGTGCCCATGCTGCTGGCCGGCGACGAGATAGGCCGCACCCAACACGGGAACAACAACGCCTACTGTCAAGACAACGAAATTTCGTGGGTCAACTGGGCCGAAGCCGACCAGCACCTGCTGTCGTTCACGCAGAAGCTGATTCATTTCTGCCGCCGGCACCCTTCGTTCTGCCGCCGTCGCTGGTTCCAGGGCCAACCCATCAAGGGCATCGGGCTGGAAGACATCAACTGGTTTTTGCCGGAAGGTACGGAGATGGACGACGAACACTGGAGTCACGACTACGCCAAGTCGCTGGCGGTCTTTTTGAACGGCCGGGGCATTCGCTCGGTGGGGTCGCGCGGCGAGAAGATTGTGGACGATAATTTCTACCTGATTTTCAACGCGCACTACGAACCGCTCACGTACCGCCTGCCGCCGGAACGCTACGGGGTAGCCTGGACCAAAGTGCTGGACACCGCCGAGGATTTTCTGACCGAAGAAGGTGGACCTACGTTCGAAGCGGGTCAGGACATCACCGTCGACAGCCGCTCGGTCGTGGTACTCAAGAATCCACTCAAGAAATAAAAAAAAAGCTGCACGGAGCGCAGCTTTAAGTTGAAAAAGTAAAAGTTGAAAAAGTGATTACTACCTGTCTTTTCGAACGGGAAGGCTTCGGTAGAGTTGCTGAATTGCGCCACGGATCGGTTGCACGACCTCCTGACCAGACGAATGGGGTCAAACAATCGCCGAATGAACGGAGCGCCAACCGACGGGCATTTTTTACCAATCAAAAGGGGCTGCAAACAGCCCCTTTTTTATTTATCAGAAGATGTACTCGCCCCGCACGGGCACCATCGGGTCGGGCACCTGTTCGTCCTGTAACGCCTCCAGCAGGTTGATCTCGATGGCGCGGGTGATGCTACTGATCGGCACACCGGTGGGCAGATCGTCGATGGAGAAGGGGTTCATGATGTGCATCCCGTTCAGGTGCGTCACGTTGAAGATGAACCCGACCACCCAGCCGAAAAATACCGACCACAACCCCGACGACTCGGCAAACGCCATGGTCACCAGGATGATAAAAATCCAGATGCAGACCCGCGTAAAGTAGAGGTAGGGCGTCGGGAACACGGTGTTATTGATGCGCTCAGACTTGCCCATGCCGTCACAAAAGGCCCGGATCAGGTCATTCAACGCCAGGAAGCGGAAGCCTTCGATCAGGCCGTCTTTCTGCAATTGTTCCAGGTCGTGCGACTGTAGATCGAGAATGGCGTTCGGAATGTTGGTGAACTCTTTCAACGCCTTGGCCTCCTCTTCCGACAGGTAGAAGGCCCAGGTCGTGTCTTTCGTCTTGCGGAGTGCTTCCTTCAGGGCGTACAGAAAGCCGATGTGCCGCATGATCATCCGCCGCTGCCGGAACCTTAACTCTTCGGGCGTGATGTCGGACCCGACCGGAATGGAACAGTAGGCCAGCAGGTTCCGCGCCCACGACCGCGAATCGTTCACGATGGCGCCCCAAATGATGCGGGCTTCCCACCAGCGGCCGTAGGCCTGGTTGTTGTTGAAACCGATGAAGAACGCAATGGCCGTACCGATCAGCGCAGGCAGGGTAGTCGGCACGGGCGTGTAGGTAAGGATCACGTATTTGTCGAACAGGAAAGCCGCAAGACAGGTCAGCAGCATGAGGATGTCGACTTTCCAGGTGAATTTGAAGAAGCGATGAAGTCGAAGGTTCTGATTAACAAGCATGTAGAGAGCATTAGGTGCGGTAGTACAATGATACGTGATAAAGAGACTTTTGGGTAGTCTTGTGGCGGACAAACCTTTCCTGCTCTTGATCACGCTCTGGGAACCCCGCTTCGAATCATTTCTGTATACCTGCCTGCAAGCGGCCGATGCCGCGCACGACCTGGCCCACATCCGCCGGGTGGTTACCTCGGCCAAGCGACTGGCGCACGCCGAGGGTGCCGCGCTGGAAATCGTCGTTCCGGCAGCCTGGCTGCACGACTGCGTCATCGTGGCGAAAGACGACCCACGCCGCAAAGAGGCCTCTCGCCTGGCGGCACAAACCGCCGTAACGTTCCTTCGGTCCGTCGAGTATCCGGAGGCGCACCTCTCCCCCATCGCACACGCCATTGCGGCGCATAGTTTTTCTGCCAACATTCCGCCCGAAACGCTGGAGGCGCGGGTCGTGCAGGATGCCGACCGTCTCGACGCGCTCGGGGCCATCGGCCTTTCGCGCTGTCTGCTGACCGGTGGGGCTTTGGGGCGACCGCTGTACGATCCCGACGATCCGTTTGCCGAACACCGCCCCGCCGACGATGCGCAGTTCACCATCGACCATTTTTACACCAAACTGCTGCGCCTTCCTGCCACCATGCAAACCGAGGCGGGTCGCCAGGAAGCACAGACGCGGGTCACCTTCATGACGCACTACCTGGACGTGCTGCGCCACGAAATCGAGGCATAAAAAAAGCCCGGTCAGCAACTGACCGGGCCAAAAATCAAAGCACAACATTTAGTTACTGGCGACCCCTTTGGCGGGCGGCGCATCGGTATTCTGAAATTCCAGTTCTACGACGTTCATCACAAACCGATCGGTTTTAGCTTCCGGATTGCGGAACACGAAATAGACGTCGTGACGGCCCTGCGTAGGCTCAAGCGGTGCTACGGCCTCGGTCGGCGGCTGCCGCCAGCCCTGCGGCTGAATCGGCGCCAAGGTGTCGGTCTTGCCGATCAGCGTTCCGTCCGGCGCATCCAGGCGCACCTCGATTACCCCGCCGAGCGAACCGGAGCGCGGCGAAACCTGCACCCGGCACATCACCTGCTTGACGCCCGTCAGATCCAACTGCCGGTAGCCCAGGTGCGACTGGTCGCCCACCATGTAGAAGGCCCGGCCGGGCGTAATCATCAGCTGGGTGCTTTCTTTGACGTCGGCGGCCTCGGGCACCAGCGCCGGATTGCGCAGCACCACAACCGCTTCGGAGGTCAGCGCAGGCACTTGTCCGGCACCTTTGTCGGTATAGGCAGCCCGCAACAGGTATCCGCCCTTGCCGCTTTCTCCTTCGGGTACCTGCGGCGTGTACGTGCCTTGCAGAGGCAAGCGCTGCGGTTGGGCATCGTTCAGGCTCAGGATGTACCGCACCATGGTGTGAGCATCTTCGTTCGAGAGCTGCGGGTGGGCGCTCATGGCGTGTTCTCCCCAAACCCCACTTCCGCCTGAAATCACCTTGTTCGCCAGGTAGTCGGGCGCGTTTTTGTCGTTTTTGTATTTGGCGGCCACTTCCTGGTAACTCGGCCCGATGGACCGGGTGTCGAGTTGGTGGCACGACTTACAGTCGCTTTGCGCCATCAGCGCCGTGCCGGCCACAAACCGGGCGGCGGCCTCTTCGGCATTGCGGTGGTTCTGGGCAATTTCGATCGGGTCGAAGCTCTCGGGCACGTAGTCGAAGTTTACGGCCACCTGAGGGGGCTGAATGCTCCCATCGGCCAGACTGCCATCTTCCTGATCGCTCACCTGCACGGCGTAGGTCAGCGGCTGGTTGGGGAAGAAAAAGCTTTGGTTGCCTTGTGTCAGATCGAGTGTTACCTGCGGCGGCGCGTTGCCCGCTTTCACTTCCAGCGACTGGCTGTTCTTCTCCCCCTTAGTATCGGTAACGGTCAGCTGGGCCTGGTACGTACCGGGCTGTTCGAAGGTCACGGTAGGGTTGGCTTCGTCGTAGGTCGTGGCGTTGCCATCCGGCCCCGTGACCTGCCACTGGTAAGTCAGGGCTCCCTGATCGTACTTATCGTAATCCTTCGTGCCTTCCGACGAAAGCTTTATCTGCAACGGCAACGCACCCGCCAGCTTGTCGGCCGAGGCCATCACCTGCGGCTTGCGGTTCCCGGCGTTGTATTCGATGCGAACCAGGCGGGCGTTGTCGTTCCCCCGGAACCAGGCGCTGCCGTATTCCAGCACGTACAGATCGCCCGTCGGGCTAAAGTCCATGTCGATGGCGCTGCTGAAGCTTTCGCCCGGCAGGAATCGCTCCATCGACTCGTAATTGCCGTTTTCGTCCATCGTGACGGCCATGATCCACCCGCGCATGAAATCGACAATCAGCCATTTGCCCTCAAAATACCGGGGAAACGGCCGGGCGGCGTTGGTGAAATCGGCCTGACGAAACACCGGTCCGCCGGTGGCGTTCCGGCCCGCGCTGCCCACCAGCGGAAATTCTTCTGACGGACCGTACGGATACCAAATGAAGGCTTTGTGGGGCGCAGGCAGCTCGCGCAGGCCCGTGTTGTTCGGCGAATCGTTGATGACGTGGGCCGTATCGAACGGCGCGCCGACCTGCTCGTTCGCGTGATCGTAATCGAAATACGGCTTGTTGTCGCCGATGAAATACGGCCACCCGAAAAAGCCCGCTTCGCGCGCCTGGTTAAATTCGTCGTAGCCGCGCGGTCCCCATTCTTCGGTATCTTCCGAAGCATCGGGACCCACTTCGCCCCAGTAGAGATAGCCGGTTTTGCTGTCGAGCGTCGGCCGCCACGGATTGCGGTGCCCCATGGTGTAGATCTCGGGGCGGGTCTTTTCGGTACCGACCGGGAAGAGGTTTCCTTCGGGGATGGTGTACGAACCGTCGGGCTCGGGATGGATGCGGAGGATTTTGCCGCGCAGGTCGTTGGTGTTGCCGGCGGTGCGCTGGTCGTCCGAGTTTTCGTGGCCGGGCCGTTCGTCCAGGTTAGACGAGCCCGATTGAGGATTGACCGTGTTGTTGCCGACCGTCAGAAACAGGTTGCCCTCTTTGTCGAAGACCATGCCGCCGCCGGTGTGGCAACACTCCTCGCGCTGCGTAGGAATTTCCAGCACCACTTTTTTGGTACGCTGGTCCAGCGTATCGCCCCGCAACTCCCAGCGCGCCAGCACGTGCTTCGGCTCGTCCGGGTCGGCATAGTAGAGGTAAATCCAGTGGTTGGTGGCGAAGTCGGGATGCGCCACGACGCCCATCAGGCCCTCTTCGGCAGGACGCGTTTGCCCTTCTTTGTTGGTGTAAATCGTATTGACCGGGATGGTCCCGACCTGTTTCACGCGGTTGGTTTCTGTATCGACCAGCTTCACGCCTCCCTTGCGCTCCACAAAGAGCACCCGACGGCCGCCGTCCAGAAACGTCATTTCCATCGGCTCGTCGAGTTCGCCGGGTTGGGTCAGCACTACTTTGGTGAAACGATTGTCTTCGGGCGGGCCGGTTTCTTCGGCGGCCGCGGTTTGTTCGGCAGGTTTGCAGTGGCTCAAAAGAACCAGCGGCAAAGCGAAAAGTCCCCATTTCAGACAGGGCCGAAGCGCCCTCGGAATCAGGTGGTGGTACGGGTGTAAAAGCATAGCACAAGATAGTTTCGTAGGAGAAAGACGATGAATGGCCGATGCGACCAAAATCAATGTGTCTTTGGTACGCAATCTATCCATTTTACCAGAATCTTGCAGCGGAAATGGTCGAGAATATCGGCCCAACGGTAGAATGCACCCGGCCCTACCGAACACAAAACGACCCGATCGGACCGACCGGGTCGTTTTGTGCCATCAATATCTGTAAGCAACTTGGTTTACTGTTTCACGATCCGTTCGGCAGCGTACCCCTCACGCTTCAGGAAATACACCCCGGCCGGCAGGGTACTCAGGTCCAGCACCTGCCGCTGGGTTACCCGCCGCTCCAGCACCTGACTCCCCAACGCATTGTAGAGCCGGATCTGGGCCGGCACGTCGGTCTCGATCGTCAGCCGATCGTGTACCGGATTGGGATAGAGGTGGAATACCTTCGCGTTGGGAAGCAACTCCGACGACGCCAGGCGGGCCTCTACGCAGTTGTCTGCTGCTTCGCCCAGCCCCACCGGAACTTGGTTGCGGGCGGTGATGTAGACTTTGTCCATGCGCACATTGGGCTCGCGGAACGCAAACGTAAGTGTGTGCGCACCGGCTTTCAACCAGAAGCGGCGTCCCAGCACTTGCCCCCACTGGAAGTCGTACGACGGGGCCCAGCCGTTCCACAACGCCCACGATCCGCCGTCGACTTTCACCCAGAACGAGTTCTGCCCGCGTCCCAGCGAACGTACCCGCACAAAGAACTGGAAGGAGTCCGCCTTCGCCACGTTGAATGCAAAAGAGACCTGATCGGCCGGGTCGTCGCTCGGTGTGTGTCCATAGTTGGGCAAGCGGACCGTTACATAGTGCCCCTGCGACGCATACAGGTTCGGCACGGTATCCCACCGGCTACCCACCTGCGCGCATTCCGCCTCGAACCAGAGGTCGCTTGTGGTCGGCGGCGGCACGGGCGTCGGATCGGCCACGCAGGCGGCCGCCGCCCCCCCTATTCCGGCAGGCCGGTCGTTGTTGGTGGTGAGGTACAGCTTATCGAGCAAAGCCCCGTCTTCACGGTACGCCACGTCGATCACATTGGTCCCCGCGACGAGGGCAAAGGGGCTGGACCCGAACTCTTTCCATACCCAGTCGGTAGTGCCGAAGAGGCTGTTCCACTTCAGCCAGTCGCCGCCGTTCACCCGAATCCAGAACGAGTCGTCGTTGGGATCGGGCGCTGCCACGCGCGCGAAGATGCGATACGCTCCGCCCTGCGCCGTGAACGTAAAGCGCACCCGGTCGGCCAGCGCCGTGGGCGCAACGTCCAGGCTGTTCGAGCCCGCCGCGATGGTTACGTAACCGCCGTTCGACGCGCTCACCGATGTATTGGTCACCCAGTTGCTGCCCACCTGGGCGCATTCGGCTTCGAGCCAGATTTTCTGCACCGAGGCCGGCGCGCAGGCTTTCTGAATGTCGGCGACGGAGTTGCAGCCCTTGGCGTTGTTCTGGATCGTGACTTTGCCTTGAGTTGCAGCAATCACCTCTTCCAGCACACAACACGACGTCAGCGCAGGGTTATTGAACACGTGCAGTTCGCTGATCGAGGTGACGCCCTGTAGCGCCGTCAGGTTGTTCAGGACATTGTTTTCGCGGATCACCAGAAACTCACCGATGGTGCGGACGCCGCCCAGTCCCGCAACAGATTCCAGCACCGCATTCTCGCGGATCAGCAACCGCACGCCGACCGACGTCAGCTGGCCCAGTCCCGCCAGGGTTTTGAGCCGCGTAGCACGAATCATCAGTGTCCCTCCGACCGACGTCAGGCTGGCCAGAGGCGAGAGGTCGGTGATGTCGGAAACCGTCGTATTGGCCAGATCGCCGATACCGATGACCAGATTTCCCTTCACCGTTTTGCAGGCAAAGGCGTTGACGTCGGCTTGGGTGGCGAGTACCACCGTACCATCGCAGACATCCGGCGTCGGCTCGTCGGGAGTGCAGGCCGTTGCAATCTCGGTAGCCGAATTACACCCCGTGGCGTTGTTCTGGATCGTAACCACCGACTGCGCGGCGGCGATGACCGATTGCAACACGCAACACGTGCTCAGCTGGGGATTGTAGGTGATGGAAAGCGCCCCGCCCAGTGTCTTCAGGCCATTGAGCCCTTCCAGTGTGGCCAGTTTGTCGTTGTAATAAATTTGCAACGCACCACCTACCGACGTCAGCTTCCGAAACCCTTGCAGCGAGGGGAGCGCGTCGTTGTTGCCGAGGGCCAGTCCCCCGCCGATGGTCGTCAGGTTCTGTAGCCCCTCCAGGGTAGCCAGGGCATCGTTCTGCCCGATGTACAAATCTCCGCTGACGGAAGTGAGGCTGGCGAGTGGTTTCAGAGTTTTGATCGGATCGGCACTCCCTGTGGCCGTCACGATCGACAAATTTCCCGTAATGGCCTGGCACGCAAAGGCATTAACCTCCGCCTGGGTGGTCAGCATCACGTTGCCTTCACAACCGGAAGGCGCCTCGCAGGCAGCCATCAGGTCGGGGACTGAACTGCACCCCGCGGCGTTGTTCTGGATGGTGACCGAGCCTTTGGCCGCTTCGATCACCGACTTCAAAACACAGCACTCCGACAGTTTCGGGTTGCTTTGTACCAGCAACGAACTCCCCACGGTGGTCAGCTTGTTGAGGCCCGTCAAGCTGGTCAGTGCAGCATTCTGGTAGATGGACAAATAGCCCCCCACCGTCGTGAGGGCCGAAAGCCCTTGCAAGTTGGGCAGCGCGGCATTGAACCGGATGTTGAGGTAGTCGCCCACGGAGACGATGCCGCTCAGTCCGCTCAGGGACGTCAGGACGCCATTAAAGCCGATGTCGAGCGCACCGCCGACCGCCATCACCTTCGCCAGCGCCTGGAGGTTGTTCAAGCTACCATTTCCGGCGATGCTCAGGTTGCCACTGACGGTCGTCAGGTTGTTGAGGCCTTCCAGGGTCGCCAGGGAAGCGTTGTCCTGGATGTTCAGGTTGCCGACCACCCGGGTCAAGGTCGTAAGCTTGGTCAGCGAGGTAATGGGATCGGCAACGGCAGACGCCGATTTGATGGTCAGGTTGCCCGTCACGACCGAACAGGCAAACGCATTCACTTGGGTTTGTGTCGAGAGGGTGACGTCGCCCTCACAGGTTTGCGCACGAAGTGACAGCAACGCAGACAGGAACATCAGCCCGCAACACAGGAGCGGTCTGGCGACCCGGGGGTAGAGGTGGGTGTACATACAAAGTAGAGTTGGGTATGGAAGTGATATGGAAATACGACGTAGTCATGCCCTGAACATGAAGTGGCAGTTAAATTCAGATCGCGCTACAACAGAAAAGCCAGGCCCGCTGCTCGCGGGCAGAGCCTGCGAGCAGCGGGTGTTGGGGCACCGTCCCGCCAACACGCCATAAGGTACAATAAACCAGACAACAAGTTGATGATTTTCAACAAAATACGTCCCGCAATTTTTATATTTCTTACGTCGGGTCGCTGGCGCGTAGGTTAAAAAGTAGGACGCGCCACGTGGGCGTCTGGGGCGTGGATTCCATAACACCTTTTCACTCGAAAACCTTGGTCCCAATCGTTCCCTGAAGTGAGGAGCGTGCGATTCTGCGACCGCATGTCCATCGGTCACCCGCAGGCAATTCCCGTCACGAAACGATGCAGGTCGGCACCCGCTAGGCACCGCACGAAAGCTGCCACCCCCTTACTAGTATACAAATTGTTATAAAACTCAGACCATCGCCCGCTGATTCTGTTTTATAGAGCACGAAGGAGAAATGAACATAAAGCCGCTTAGGCTCGCGCGGGGAAGGCCTCGGACGGCACCCGGCGCATCAGGTATCCGATCAGGATGGCGTTGCTCACCAACGTACCACCGGCGGCCAGCACCAGGAAAGGCGCCGGAACGAGGGGAAGCAGCCACCCCGACAGGTAAGCACCGGCCACATCGGCCAGGTTGATGAGGGCCATGTACGTGGTAAACTGCGACCCTTCCACGCCGGGCACACAAAGGGCCATCAGGATCGGAAACGCAGCTACGCTGAACACCGGGTCCATCAGGTACGAGAGCGTCATGCCACCGGCCAGCCAGGCGGTGGTGTGGCTCACGGCCAGCAGCAGGGCGAACGTGAGCAGAAAAAGTCCGTTCCCCAGCCCCACTCCGGCCAGCATCCGACGCGCCCCCAGCCGGTCGGCCAGAATGCCCCCCGCCAGCGCCACGCCAACGGCCACAGCCGTGCCGACCGTTCCCGACAGCAGCGACAGTTCGGTATCCTGCCACCCTAACTCCTGAATCAGATAAACGGCCATGGTCCGCTGAAACACGCTCTGCGCCAGATACACAACGGCAATGACGGCGAAAAAACGCAGGCTGACGGCTCGTGTCAGTCCCCGAAACAAGCGCAGAAAGAGGGTACGTAGCGTATGCGGTACGTCGTACGAACACAGCGACGAAGCGCGTGCGGTGCCCGGCCACGTGATCCAACGATCGGCCCGTTGCTCCTTCAGAAAAAACGTAGCGAGCATCATGGAGAACAGTAGCACCGCTTGCAGGAGGGCCGCCGTGCGAAAGCCGTACGCCCGCAGGAGGTACGCAAAACCGGCTGCGCCCAGCGCGCTTCCCGTCAGCATGCCTCCGCGCATAAACGCATTGACCCGCCCCCGCTCGTCGACCGAGGTGAGTGTAATCGCCATGGCATCGACACTAGCGTCTTGTATGGAGGCAAATACGCTGTGCCCCAAAAAAGCGCACGCCAGCAGGTTCAGTTGCGTACTCGGGTCGTCTATCCTCAGGAGCATGAGCGACGCCAGAAAGGCACACCCCTGTGCACACAATACCCACGGCCGCCGACGGCCCATCGGTGAGTCCTGAAAACGGTCGATCAGCGGTCCCCACACAAACTGGAGCGTCCAGGGCAACCCTACGATGGCGATAAAGCGGCCGATCTCCCAGGAGGGCACGCCTTCGGCCGCTAAGTAGTTGGCAACCGCCGTCAGGGCGAAACCCGAGGGTACCCCCTGCACGACATAAAGGGCAAAAAACGTTGTGTACCGTAACCAGCGGTGCTCCGCCAGTACAAAAGGATAAGCTGCCAAGCGCCCGTATGATCTGTCGAACCCCCGGTGGTTCTTTCACATAACCGACCCGCACTCAAGTTGTTTCGACTGCACCCCGATCCGGATAGCGGCGAACGCCACACGCGAGCTATTCCGTTTTCAAGGCCTGTACAGGATTGATGAGTGCAGCACGGAGGGACTGGTAACTGACGGACAACGCCGCGACTCCGAAAAGCATCATTCCCCCGACCACAAAATAACCCGGATGAAGCGAAACGTGATACGGAAAGTCGCTGAGCCACTGCCGGAGCAGGTACCACGCCAGCGGGGTGGCGATCAGGAACGACAGCAGCGCAATCCGCCCGAACTCGCGCGAAACGAGGCTGACCACACTCGCCAGCGAGGCCCCCAGCACCTTGCGCACGCCGATCTCTTTGGTGCGACGCGTTACGACGAACGAAACCAGTCCGTACAGACCCAGACACCCAATGAAGATGGCGATACCGGCAAATACGCCGAGCAGTTGCGTGATGCGTTCTTCTCCCCGGTAAAACTCCGCAATTTCGTCGTCCAGAAATGCGTAGCTGTAGATTGCTTCGGGAAACGTGGCCGTCCAGGCCGCTTCGACGTGAGCCAGCGCCTGCGACAGCGGGACAGAAGGGGCCAGCCGAAGGGCCGCTTCGTAAAACTCGCGCGAGTCGGTCATTAACAAGGCGGGGTTGATTTTTTCGCGCAACGAACCCTGATGGAAGTCCTGCACGACGCCGACGATCGGTTTGGGTTCGCCGCCGCCCAGCCGCAACATGCGCCCAATGGCGTCTTCCGGCGTGGCGATGTCTACCACTTTCAGGAGCGCTTCGTTTACGACGTATTCGCGCACCGTATCGCTTTCCTGCAACATGCGCCCCGCCAGGAGGGGCAACCGGTACAGGTCGGCGTAGTGCGCATCGGTCATAAACAACTGTACGGACACGTCGGCATCGGGCTGATCGGCCATTCCGAAGTTGCTCATCCACCGGGAGTCGCTGGCGGGTGCCAGGTTAGAGAAGCTTATCTGCTGAAACTCCGGGTAGGTTTCCAGCCGCTGCCGAAATGTTTCCAGCGACGTGGGGCGGTTGTCGGGCAACGGGACGGTCACCACCGCCTCGCGATTGAAACCCATCTCGGCGGTTTGCAGGTAACGCGTCTGCGCCCAGACGACCAGTGTCCCGATCAGCAGCACCTGCGCCGCAACGAACTGAAACCCCACCAGGACCTGCCGGAGCGTCAGCCCCCCGACCCGCACGCCCTGCGCTCTTCCCTTCAATACCTGCGCGGGTTGAAATCCCGACAACAGCAGCGCCGGATAGAGCCCTGCCGCCACGGTGAGCAGAAGCGTCAACCCGACCAAGCCACCCAACAGCCACGGATCGCGAAGCGGCGCAAAGACCAACGCCTGCCCCACAAACTGGTTGAACGTCGGCAGCAGCAGCTGCACCGCACCCAGCGTCAACACCAGCGCACTGATCACAATCAGGGCTGTTTCGCCCAGAAACTGTGTGATCAGTTGCCCGCGTCCGCTGCCCAATACTTTACGAATGCCGACTTCGCGCCCCCGCTGCACGGCCTGTGCGGTCGCCAGGTTCACGAAGTTGATGCACGCCAGCAGAATCAGAAAAAAGGCGACCATCGCAAGCATGCCGAGTTGGGCCTTCGAGACGGTCGTGCTAAAGCCCCCATAACGCTCGTCGAAATGCACCTCGCGCAAGGGTTGTAACGGATTGATATCCTGCCGTTGCGCACGTTCGTTCTTGTATTTTTTTGCCAGTTCGGGCATGCGGGCCTCTACCTGTTCGGGTGTAATGCCTTCGTGCAAGAGCACGTAGAGCTGGTGATCGCTCGAAATACTCCCCCATTCCAGGTCGCTCGGATCAGCGAAATATTCTTCGAGCGATTGATAGGAAATCAGTGCCGAAAAGGGCAACGACGACTGCACCGGCGGATCGTCCAGCACGCCGGTCACGGTTAGGTCGAGTCGGTTTGCCAACTGAACACTCTGTCCGACCGGGTTCTGCCGCGGGAAGAGTTTCTCGGCCAGGGTACGCGTCAGAAGGACCGTCCCCGGACGCGCCAGCGAAGCCCCTGCCTGATGTTCGACCGGAAAATCGAACACCTCGAAAAATTCCGGAGTCGCAAACAACATATCGTCTTCCCGAAAGCGGCGCGTCTCCGTTCCCTCCGTCACACTCATCAACCCGCTGGTGTGGTTAATCGGGGCCACCAATTCTACCTCGGAGAAATCCTGCCGTACTGCTTCTGCCATCGGGACGGGCGTGCCCGGAGAGCCGCTCCGCGCGCCGTTGGGTCGTTGCGAAGCACTCACGATGCGGTAAATCCGGTCAGCCTTGGCGTGGCCGGCGTCGAAGCCCAGGTGGTACTGCACCAGCAGAAAAATGAGCAGCGCCGAGGTGATGCCCAGGGCCAGGCCCAGGATGCTGATGAGGCCGTAGCCTTTGTAATGCCGCAGGTTGCGCAGCGCGACTTTCAGGTAGTTGAGGAACATAGCCAGAGGTTAGGAATGGTCTGTGGACACTGAAGGGACGAGTAGGCGAAAGTCGTGTGTGGCCGCAGAAGCCCAAATCACAGAAGGCTCATGCCTTAAAAATCCGGCTCCATGTTACAAGTAAGAAGCACCTGACAACCTCACCGAAGGCGCCGCCGTGTGTCTTTTTGATCCACCCGCAGCGCCCCTCAACCCCTTCGGCAAGCCGCCAAGAAACCTGCCAAAAGTGTACAGAGCCGTTTGTGTGGCGCTGGTAGCACTTGGAGCAGCGTCAGTTGTTCAGAACTGAACAGGCATTGTACGGTTCTGGACAGAGGGGAATCAAATGCAAAAGGGAGCATGGCCCTGCCATACCCCCTTTTTTGTACCACCAAGTTATTTTAATTCACAGCTTCTGAATTCTCTGATAAGTTGTGCCCTTTGTCTGTTGGGTGACCAGAATGTAAATGCCTGCGGGTTGTGTGCTGAGGTCGACTTCCCAACGGCCCGATGTCACCTGGTGCTCGTGTACGGTCACGCCTGTCATGCTCAGCACCTTCAAGACGCCTGTAGCCGGGGTCTCTTCCTCAAACGAAACCTGAAATACATCCCGGCTGGGGTTCGGATAGACCGTAAAGCCAGTTACCTGTGGCGAGGCGCCGGGGGAGGCACTTGCCACACGGGCGGGCGCTTCGCAGTTGGTTGCCGGCAACCCATACCCAATGGGGGCAGAAGTGCCCTGGGTGATGTAAAGCTTGTCGAAACGTACGTTGGGTTCGCGGAAGCTGAAATCGAGCTGGTGCGTTCCTGCCGATAAGGTAAAGGTACTATCGTCCATCACGCCATGCCACTGGTAATTTGGGTCAGGCATCCAGCCCCAGTTGTACCAATCGCCGCCATCGAGCCGTACCCAGAATGAATTTGCGTGCATGCCCAACGAGCGCAACAGCCCGTAGAAGTGGTAGTCACCGGCCTCGCTGGTGGTAAAAGAGAACTGCACTTGATCGGCCGGATTCTCACTCGGCGTGTACCCGTACGTGTTGGTGATGGTCACATACTGGTCGTTTGAAGCATTTGCATCGGTTCGGGTCAGCCAGCTCCTGCCCACGGTTGCGCACTCGGCCTCCAACCAGGTATCTGTTTCGTCACCGCCACAGTTGGTGGCAGGCATGCCCTGATCTGCTGGCGGGGTGTCGTCTCTGGTGATGTAGAGCTTGTCGAAACGCGCATTCGGCTCACGGAAGCTGAAATCGAGTTGGTGCACTCCTGCCGAAAGTGCAAACGTGCTGTCGTCCATCACACCGTGCCACTGGTACGTTTCATTGGGTCCCCACCCCCAGTTGTACCAATCGCCACCATCCAACCGTACCCAGAACGAGTTGGCATGACGCCCCAGCGAACGCAACAGCCCATAGAAGTGATAATCGCCCGCCTCGCTCACCGAGAACGCGAATTGCACCTGATCAGCCGGATTCTCGCTCGGTGCGTATCCATACGTGTTGGTGATGGTCACGTACTTGCCATTCGAGGCCTTCCCATCGGTTCGGGTCAGCCAAGCACTGCCCACAGTAGCACATTCTGCCTCCAGCCAAAGGTCGGTAGCGCCACCACCCCCTGTACTATCGGCATTCACTTCTATGGTCACAACCGCTTGCGCTGACAGTGGCAAAGTTGAATTGTCATCAGTAGCAGTGAAGGTGACGTTAAATATACCACTTCCAGAAGGCGTCCAAGAGAAAGTGCCCGTAACGTTATTGCCAACATTGTTTTGAACAAATGTGGCTCCCTGGGTGAAAGGTAATCCTGACGCCTGAATGGTTACATTCTCACCTCCCTCATCAGAGGCAGATACATTAAAAGAAAGAGAGTTTCCTACAGTCGTTGTTTGCAGAGTGGAAATCGGCTCAAATTCAGGTGTATATGGATTCACGACCGCATTGTCAATAATAAGTAGCGTAAAATCCCGCTTCACCTGTGCTCCTGTTTTAACACCATTCTTTTTTTCTTCAATAAGCGTTGAAACGATCCAAAAGCCTGTCTGTGCTGCAGAAGGTGTCCATGCTATGGTGCCTGATTGTGAAATAGATAGACCCGCCATTTGAGAGTATGGACTACTTACTCCAATGACGTCATCCAACGAGTATTCCAGTACATCGCCTTCAGGATCAGTAACGTTAAAACTAAAACTCAGGGGTTGACCTGCCGCAAAGGTAAAAATTGGGATATCAAAAAATTGTGGAGAAGAACTTGGTGAACTTGGCGTGTGGCTGATTGCCGCGGTAAGCCCCATCACATCAAATTCAGAATAATTTTTAGGACTATAGTCTGATACATCACTCCCATCATAACGACAACAAGATCCCCATGATAGCTCGCTTATTCCAGCACTTGTGAATGTAACGACTCCTTCCTCAACAGAATAATACGTAATTCCATCAGGTAAAATTCCGTCAGATACCAAGGTCAAGTCTATCGTGCTTGCACTTACAGGCCCGGTTGCAGCCAGTGAAGCCAGTCTATCTTCTATAATGTAACTAGACCGCCAGTAAGCACGCGCCGTGATTTTGTACTGATTGCTTCCTATGTATTCATAGGTTATCTGCCCTCCTTTAAAATGGGAAGCCCACGCTACAGTGCTTCCTAAAAAAAAGCAAAGCATCCAGCTAATTCGGCGCCAGTTAACGGGCGCTTGCACTAAAAAAAGCGTAGAATTCATCAAAGTTTTCATGCGAAATAAGTAGGTTATAGTTTAAAAAAACAGATACAATTCAATTCAAGAGACGACACAAGCACGTATCAGTAAAGACAAAAAAGCGCATGAGGCGACACAGGCACTCGCCCCTGTATTGGATCGCCAAAAAGGAAGATTACTTCAGATGGTATGCAGAAACCATTCGCCTGTATATGAGTGGCTCACATACATTCTCAGGCAGATGCTCACGCCTGTTTTCCAAAAAAATATGCTCAACGAAAGTAGAGAAGGGAGCACTAAAAATAAATACCTACTTTTCAGTATTCAACTAAACAACACGCATACAACTCAAAACAAAAGACAACAATTGAGTCTATACCTAATTTATACTGAAAAATAGGTAGTAACCCAGTAGGCTCAAATATAACGTTGGAGTTTAGCGTTCAGTAGAGGAGGAACCGTTTTCTTTGGGAGCTGCGGAGGAGGCGAGTTGGTCAAAGCCACTGCGGAGGTGCAGGTCGCGTTGCGGGAACGGAATTTCTACGCCGTTTTCGCGAAACTTCTTTGCGATGGCGTAGTACAACTGACTTTTCAGGACACGGGGCGTGTCGGTGTAGCGGCGGGTCCAGACGCGCAAGTTGAAGTTCAGGGAACTGTCACCGAAACCATCAAAGAGCACGTCGGGTGGCGGTTCGTTCAGGACGCCGGTGTTTTCGCGCGCGACTTCCAGGAGAAGCTTCTTGATGCGCTCCGGTTCTTCGTTGTAGGATACCCCCACGGGAAAATTGAAGCGAACCGTGCGGTCGCGGTAACTCCAGTTGATGACTTTGGAGGAGATAAAATCGGAATTGGGCACGATGATAGCGATGTTGTCGTTCGTGACGACCGTGGTGGCGCGGGCGCTGATGTCCACCACATTGCCGGTCACGTCGCCCACTTCGATGCGGTCGCCCACCTTGATGGGCCGCTCAAACAGGATGATGATGCCGCTGATGAAGTTGCTGGTGATGTTTTGCAGGCCAAACCCAATCCCTACGCCCAACGCACCGGCCAGCAGGCCGAGGGCGCTCAGGTCTACCCCCGCCGTTTGGATGATGACGAGTAGCCCCAGCACCATGATGATGTAGCGCGTGATGGTCCCGATGATCTCCCGAATCCCGATGTCCATGTTGTAGCGGATCAGGATGCGCTTGACCAGTAGCGTGCGGATTTTGCCCGAAACGGTATAGAGCAGAACGAGGCAGGTGATGAAAAAGATGATGTCCCACAGACTCAGGCTAGAGGCTCTGCCCAGGCCCAAGGGCTCAGTAAAAAACTGCACGATGTCGCCGAGCCACTCTTTGAGCTGGTCCAGGACTTTGCTTTCTACTTGTCGTTCTTCCTCCATACGCAGGGGGCCATCGGCACTAGGCACCGGTGTAAACTTATGACCTTCTTCAGGCGCTTGCAAGCATCAGGGCAACTCCCTGAGAATCTGCCTTATACCAACCCCCGGGCTTTCAGTTCCAGGTATTTGTTGACGGTTTTGAGCGTAAGTTGGTCTGGTGGAGTCAGGATCGACTGGATGCCGTAACGGCTCAGCTCGCGGACGACCTGACGCTTCTCAAACGCGATTTTTTCGGCGATGGTCTGTACGTAAATGCCCGTCAGGTCATGGGACGGCTGTTCGATCAGATCACGCAGTTCCGTGTTTTCGAAGAAAACTACCACCAGCACGTGGTCGCGGGCCATCAGGCGCAGGTACGGCAGTTGCCGCTGCAGCCCCGTCAGCGTCTCGAAGTTGGTGAACAGCAACAACAGGCTGCGCTGGGTCACGTTGCGACGCAGGTGCTGGTACAACACCTCGTAGTTGGTCTCTTTGAAAGAAGTTTTCTCGTGATAGAGCGCCTCCATCAATTGCTGAAGCTGCTGGTTGCGGCGCGAGGCAGGCACGTGGGTAGCAAGACGATGGTGAAACGTGATGAGGCCCGCCTTGTCGTCTTTGCGCAGGGCAATGTTGCTGATGACCAAGCTGGCGTTGATGGCGTAGTCGAGGAGGGTCATGCCGGCGAACGGCATTTTCATCACCCGTCCTTTGTCGATCAGGCTGTAGACCGGCTGGGCGCGCTCGTCCTGAAATGTGTTGACCATCAGGCCTCCCCGGCGGGCGGTGGCTTTCCAGTTGACGGTCCGGTAATCGTCACCGATGACGTACTCCTTGATCTGCTCAAACTCGCGATTCTGCCCGACACGACGGATTTTCTTCAACCCGAACTCGGTCAGGCGCGGCGACGCAGCCATCAGTTCGTATTTCCGCATTTGCAGAAACGAAGGATAGACCGGCACCCGCTGCCCCTGGTCCGTGCGGTACCGCCGACTGACCAGCGCCAAGGGGCTGCGCACGAACACATTGACCGCCCCGAATTCGTACTCTCCGCGCCTGACGGGCCGCAGCAGGTAGCGGACGACACGGCTGGCCCCGGCTTTCAGCTGAAACGGAAACCGCAGATCGCGCAACTGGAACTGTTCCGGCAATTCGTCGATCACGTAGCCCGACACCGGAAAGGTGTATAGATTATCCAGATGAATGAACAATTCATTTTCGTCGCCGTTCGAGAGACGTTCCGGGCAAACACGGCGGGATTCGAGGCCAAACCGCCCTGCCCCCCGCCGCCCGTAAAGCAGCACCAGGTCGAGCAGGAGAAGCGCGACCAGCGCCCCGAAGCCGACCCACGCCACGCCGAACAGCGCCGGATAGGGAAAGCTCAGCAGGAACAGAAACACCACCAGGCCCACGCCCCAGAACAACCGATTGGTCAGGTATAATGATCGCAAGAGAGTCAAAGACAGATTGGAAATTGCTGATTACACACAAAGGCCAGATGAGGCGGCCGCCCTTCCTTTTACCGCGGCACTTCCACCTTATCGACCAACTGGCTGATGACGGTGTTGATGCTCGTACCCTCCATTTCGCGCTCGGGCGTCAGCATCAGGCGGTGGCGTAGCACCGGCGCTGCCATGCGCTTCACATCTTCGGGCGTCAGGAAATCGCGACCTTGCGTGGCGGCGAAGGCCTTCCCGCTGTTGAGCAGCGCAATCGAGGCCCGCGGCGAAGCCCCCAGGTAGAGGTCGGGATAACGACGCGACAGGTCCACAATGCCGGCGATGTATTCCATCAGTTTGTCTTCAACATGTACGGCCTGCACCTGTGCGCGTGCCCGTTGCAACTCCTCGGCCGTGAGCACCGCATCTACTTCGCCGACGGGCGCCTGCTGTCGCCGCTCGTGGTGCCCCCGCAGAATCATCGCTTCCTCCTGCATGGATGGATACGGCACTTCTACCTTGAACAAAAAACGGTCGAGCTGCGCCTCCGGCAGGCGGTAGGTTCCTTCCTGTTCAATGGGGTTTTGAGTCGCCATTACTAAAAAAGGCGCGCCCATCGGATAGGTTTTGCCGTCGATGGTCACCTGCCGCTCTTCCATCACCTCAAACAGGGCGGCTTGGGTTTTGGCGGGGGCCCGGTTGATCTCGTCAATCAGCACAAAATTGGAGAAGATGGGACCGGGCTTAAACTCAAACCGCGACTCCGACAGGTTGAAGACGCTCGTACCCAGCACATCGGAGGGCATCAGGTCCGGGGTAAACTGAATGCGGGCGTAGTCCACCGCCAGTGTACGTGCCAACAGCTTGGTCGTGAGCGTTTTGGCGACGCCGGGTACTCCCTCCAGCAACACATGTCCGTCGGCCAGCAGCGCCACCACCAGTTGTTCCAGCATTTCGTCCTGCCCCACGATGATCTTGCTGATCTCCGTTCTTACCCGCCGCACGCTGTCGCGAATCGGACTCAAATCCAACCGGCTTTCCAGTTGGCGCTCAAATGATTCGTTCGTTTCTTCCAAAATAGCGTTTCCTTTAGTTGATTTATCGTTTTGATTCTCTCAACGGGCCTTGCTTCTCGGCCTTCTGAAAGGCCTCCAGTTCTTTATTGAGTTGCAAGAGATCGTCGGACGAGAACGGTTGCACGGCCTGCAGGTGATTTTCCCACTGCAACAGTCGCCGGAGAGCTTTCGCGTCGTGCCCGCTCAGTTCTGCCAGCCGATGTACCCACTCGTCAGGCGCCAGATCGGTCGACAGGCGGTAGTGCTGATGCAGGTGCTCGCGCCAGAACAGGAGCTTTTTTCGGGCGATGTCGGCCGGATGGCCGCGCCGCAGGTAAAGTTGCGCCAGCGTCTCGGCAAACTCGACTGAGCGGTTCCGCGGCGGTTCCACGACCGGAATGATGCGCTGTCGCCGTTTGGCTTCAAATGCAATGAACAACAGCAGAGCCCCCATCGTGATGAAATACGCCGCCCGCAACGGCGGCTGACGCAGGATGAACCGCAACGGCGTTTGGGGCTCTTGCCGTCCCGTCTGGTAATATTCGGTCCAAAACACGTCCTGCACCGGCAGGTACGAAAGTGCCGCCTCGGCGTACCCCACGTTCGGGTTCAGCAGGTGGTAGTTGGTGAAAGCTGCCGGTGTCGAGCTCAACAGAAAAGCCCCCTCTCCCCACACCAGCCGTATCAACACAGGTTCCTGCGCCTCGTTGCGCGCCAGCACGGTCGTGCGGGCGGTGTCGTAGGATGTAAAGTGCGCGAAGTGGTAATACTGCCGGTAGTGAAAGTCGGTGGTGGGCATGCCCCTGCCCTCTAAGTGTAGAGCAATGGTGTCGACCAGTTTTCCCTCTTGCGGCAGGGTAAACGCGCTCATTTCCAGGTCCAGGTCGAGCGTATCGGCCAATTCGCCGCCCACATCGGCGGCGGCAATGAACGCCGTGTTGCCTGCGCCCACCCACTCGAGCAGGGTACCCGTCTCCAGCGAGTCGAGGTAAAAGCGTTCAGAAAGACTCAACAGATTGCCACGTCGATCCTCTTCAGTTTCGTGGAACAGCTCGTAAACCGTTTCGCTGCCGGTCTGTACGGCATGCGCGGGAAACAGGTCCGGCAACAGGTCATGAAGCACGTAAGTATCGAACGGCTGTTTGCCGCGACGCAGCAGCGACAGGTCCCAGCGCAGGGGGGTAGGCGCCAGCCATTCGACGATGACCAAGACCAGAAACAGCCCGACCAGCCACGCGATGTATTTGCGGTTCTGTTTCATCGGAGTTGCTGTTGCAATTGTTGGAAAAGTCGCCCGGCCCGCTCAAAGCCTGAAGCACCGACGGGAAAATCGCCGTACCAGGCGTATTCGTAGACGGTCCGCAGGTCGTGAAAGGGCTGACGCACCGCGGCATGAGCCAACTCACTGTCGTATTCTTGGTTGGTTTTGCCGGGTTGCCAGCGAATCAGCCCCCGGTCGGTCAGGAGCTTGAGGGCATGCAGGTAGCGCATCCGCACCGCCCGGCGAAAGTCCTGGGCCGCCAGGGCGTCGGCCACTTCTTTCTCGAAATCTACCGCGTGGATGTTCTCTTCCATCACCTCAAACTTTACCTGTCCGGAAGCCCGGTTGCGGTAAAACAGGCCGCTCACGTCGGTGCCGATCACCCGTAAAACCACGTAGACCAGCAACGCGGCGGCCCCTACGTAGACCAACAGTCGGAACAGAAACCCGGAACCCTCGTATTGGAACACCTTCGCGATTTGGCGGTACAGCCAGTGCAGGAAACGCTCCCACCACCCCGCCGTCGGCGGCGCTTGTCGGTCGTACCGGAAATCGCGGTCGTGTAGAAAAACATCTCGCTTGGCCGGATCGAAATGGCGGATTTCCGGCGTTGCCGGGGGCACGTCTGTCGGCTGAGCACCCACCTTCCCCCCACCCCACAGCAGGCACCAAAGTAGTAGGCCCCAAAGGCGGCAATGGTTAGTACAGCTCGGCATCGTCGCTTGTTTTGGAGAGCCCCACGGTCTGAATACGCGCCAAGAGGCCGGTGGCTTCGGTGCGTTCTACCTGACTATAATAATGCATGAGAAGTGCCAGAATGGGCAAAAGGTACAAAACATAAGTGGCTGACGAGAACAGAGCCGCCAGCCCGAGGAACACCCCCTGCCGCCAGGAGGCCGTTTCCAGCGCGTGTAGGCTCACCACCGAAAAGAGGTTGTAGTAGGCCAGCGAAAACGACAGGTTGATGACGTAGACTAATCCCCAAAACAAGAGAAGCAACAGAAACGTGGCCCACCACTGTTGTTTCAGCAGGATGCCCGAGCGCGCAAACCCGGTAGCGACGTTACTATCTTCCTGTACGAGCGCCGTGAAGGTCAGCGAGAAATCGACCGCAAGGTAGATCGCCGGAAACAGCAGCAGCACGCCCGCCAGGGTCGATATTACGACGTAGCCCAGGCCAGCCCCCATCAGCCGCCCGATGAGGCGATTGGTAGCGCGCCAGGCCGCACCCACCGTTGGCGCCTCGCCCGCGACGTAGCTTCCTACGTATGTGCCGATCATGATGGTAAACACCAGGTACATCAGCCCCAGCCACAGCACATTCAGCAGCATCATGAACGCCGGCGACGTCAGAGGCGCTAGGTAGAACGGCAGAAAATTCGTACCCATACCCGACACCAGGGCCAAAGGCACCACGGATCGCGAGAGGTAACTTTTCAGCGGACGGAACTCCTGGCGAATAAAGGCAAACACGTAGGCACCGCTTTCCTGAAAAGTCCGGATCTGGCGCAGGTCGAGTTGGGTGGTTAACGTTTCGCGCATCAGCGTTGCTCCAGGGCTTAGTAGGTTTCGGTTTCGTCGGAGGGTTTGGACGTGCCGACGGACTGGATGCGTTCCATCAGCCCTACTGCCTCTTTGCGCTCGATTTGCGAAAAATACTGAAAGGCCAGCCCCAGCCCCAGCACGGCCGAAAACAGATACGCAGCCAACATGCCGAGCGTCGAGCCTACCACCATCATCACACCCAGCCAGGCGGGTGCAGCAGTTTCGGTCGCTACCGAATGCTCCATGAACATGCCTGCGATGAGGCTCAGCGGAATGGTAATGGCCCAGATGAACACCACAATTAGCAGATACAGTACTACCATCAGGCCGAACGTGCTCCACCATTTGCCTTTGATCAATTCGTAGGAACGCGACAGGGCTTTCGCAGGGCCTGCATTTTCGTGCACCACCACGAGGTAGGCGAAGGAAAAGCTGACGGCCAGCCAGATGCCGGGGAAGAAGAAAAACAAGGTCGCCAGTACAACCGCAAAATAGTAGAGGATGCCCGTTAGCAGCAGACGCCCCAGCCGAGGCCAGGTTTCTTGCCAAATCTCACTGACCTCGAACGAGGTAGCCCCGCGCACATACCGCGAAACGTACACGTTCAACACCCCGGTGCTGACAATGAAACCCGCAACGAACAACAGCATCAGCAGAAGTTGTGAAAGCAGGTAAGTGCCACTTACCATCGGATTCGCCACGGTTGTCAGCGGATCGGAAGAGGTGGCGGGTATCAGCACCGACGAGAAAATAAACTGCTGAATCAGCCCGATCAGAATACCCGTGGCCAAAGCGAAAGGGCCTACGATAAAAAGCAGGGCTTTGCCGAGTGAGCGGATCTCCTGACGAATGAAGCCGAAGGTGGCGCCGACTTTGTCGCCGAAATCACGAACCCGGCGAAACTCAATGCGTTCTTGTGTTATCATGCTGGTGTATAGAGCAAAGCATTAATACTGTTCTTCGTGTGTTTGGCCGCCGGCAGTTATGCCTACCTGCTGGATGCGCTGCATCAAACCCACCGATTCTTTTTCTTCGACGAGGCTGAAATACTGAAACGAAAGCCCCAAGACAGGAATGATCATCAAAAAAGGGTACGCCACCGTAACGCCGACAAACAGAAGCATCCGGATTATCTGAAAAAAGAAGGGCATCTCGATCCAGGAGTCGGTGCTGTGCATCTGGTACACACCGAAGAGCAGGCTTGGGATCATCGCGGCGATCATCGAGAGCAGCAGAATCATCCCCCAGAGCACCACGACAATGCCACAAGTCTCCCACCAATGCTCCTGAACCAACGCCCGCGACCGGCTAAAGGCTTCTCCAATGTCGGCGCGTTCCTGCACCACCACCGCATAGCCGAGCGACCACGCCACCGCTACCCAGACGCCGGGTATCAGGAAGACGAGCATGCTCAGCCCAATGCCCAGGGCGTAGAGAAACGCCGTCAGCAACAGCAACAGGTAATGGGCTTTTACCTGCCGCCACACGTCGTGTGGAATTTGTTGTCGGTTGCCCGCCACGTAGTTAGCCACGTAGCCGTAACCGACTGCAAAGGCTAGAATGCCCACCATCCGATCGAGCACGGTCGCCACCACCTGCATCCCCATACCGGCAAACGGCAGGTCCTGCATCGAAAACAAAAGCACGTTTTCCTCATCGGTCAGGGCTTGCAACAACGCCGACGCCACGGCAAAAGGGCCGACGGTCACCAGCATCACACGGCCCAGAGGCCTGATTTCCTGACGGATAAAAGCAAAGGTGGCATGAATGATTTCGCTGAAGTTGCGGTGGTACCGAAACTGGATAAAGGACGAATTATTCATGCTTTTTCTGTAATTGGTAAGGATAGACCACAAAATACCACAAAATGAAGCTGGCCGACCCGCCAATGATGGCCACTTTCACCGGCCAGGGCATGTCGGTCAGGCGGGTAACGAACGACTCCAGGAAACCTGCCACGATGAAAATCGGGACCAGCCCGACGACGATCTTCACGCCCTTGCGGGCACCCTTCCGAAACGAGACGCCCCGCGGATAGGTCCCGGGAAACAAGATGCTGTTGCCCATCACCAACCCGGCCGCCCCGGCAATCACAATCGCCGAGATTTCGAGCGTCCCGTGAATCCAGATGGTGAGGAACGAAGTCAGCAGCAGGCCCTTCTGGTAAAAGAAATACTGAAACGCGCCGAGCATCACGCCGTTCTGAAAGAGCATGTAGCCGGTCCCGAACGAAAGCAGCAGGCCCATCGCGAAGGCATAGAACGACACCCGGATGTTGTTGAAGGTAATGCCAAAAAACATGTCCGTCTGGCCCGCCTGTTTGTAGACACCCATCGGATCGCCCTGTTCAATGTTGTCCAGGGTCATGTTGATGTAGGCATCGCCCAGGATCAGCCGCGCAAAGGTGGCGTCGTTCGCAGCCGACAGTGCCCCGATGACGCAGGCCAGAAAGAAGATGAGGAAGGAATAGAGTAAGGGCCGGCGTGCCTCGGCCATGAGGAGGGGGAGTTCCGTTTTCCAGAACTGCACCAGGCGGTTGCTGCGCTCGCGGCGGTTCCGGTAAATCTGCTGATGCACCCGTGCCGCCAGTTCGTTCAGGTAGGCCGTATTTTTACTGTTGGGGAAGTGCGTTTGCGCAAAAGCCAGGTCGTCGCTTACCTCGACGAACAGATTCGCCAGCAAATCCGGGTCAGCCGACTGCTGTCCGTTCACGAGCGTTTCAAACTTACGCCACTTCTCGACATGGGTTTGGATAAAAGCGGCTTCGCGCATACCTTTCATCGAAGTTCAGCCAAATATAATGGAAAAAGTAAGCGTCGAAACGACCCATAATGTAAGAATTGACTACCCACTGGCGTCGGTAGGTGACCGGATCATCGCATTGCTGATCGATCTGATCATCTTAGTTTCTTACGGAATACTTCTCACGTACCTGATCGGCCTTCTGTCCCTGCCCACCTCCGGGGCAGCATTTGTGATCTACTACCTGCCGGTCTTCCTCTACCAGCTGCTCTGCGAGATTTTCCTGGAAGGGCAAAGCCTGGGCAAAAAGCTGGTTAAAATCCGGGTGGTACGGCTGGACGGCGGGGCCGCCGGGGTGAGCAATTACCTGCTGCGGTGGCTACTCTACCCGGTCGATCTGTTGTTTTTCGGGGTAGCCGCCATCCTGACCATTCTGCTGAGTGGCCGGGGCCAACGTCTGGGCGATCTGGCCGCAGGCACCACGGTCATTCGTCTCAAACGCCCCGCCCAGACCTTCGAACATCCATCACTCGCCAACCTTCCCGCCGATTATGCACCGTACTTCCCCGAAGTCGTGCGCCTCGACGACCACGACATCGAACTGGTACAGGAAGTGCTGCTGGCCTACCGACGGCAACAGCAAAGCGGCCCGGTCTATGCGCTGGTGCAACGCCTCACCGAAACCCTACAGACCGACATGAAGGGCATGAATCCGGTAGAGTTCCTCAAAACCATCGTGCGAGATTACCACTTCATCGCGACGCGTCCGGCGGCGACTCAAAACACGACCTCCACCGGCACCTGGGGATGATAAATTCCCTTTTGAGGCCCTCCGGTTGTCATCCCGAACGATAATGATCGGGCCGAGATCGTCTGCTTGTGCAACCAGCGTTCTCCCCACTGCGGCAGACCGCTGCGGTCGAGAGGACAGTAAGGTTGAACGAACGCGTTACGACTGCATCGCTTTTTCCACGACGGCCTTCATCTTCGCCAGACCGGTCTTGGCGACCTGCAACGCGTCCTGTTTCCAGTAGGCTTCGTTGAACAATTCCAACGAAAGGAGCTTTGGTCCTCCCGCGCGGTACAACGTTTTGATGATTTCCACCAGCGGACCTGTGCCGTCGCCGGGATAGAGGCGGTGGCTGTCTTTCAGTTGCTCGCGCGGCGGGGCGGTCGGGTAATCGTTCATGTGGAACACGTCGATAGCCTCACCGTTCACCAGCCGCAAACTGGCAATGTCCGATCCGCCCCGGTACAAGTGGTACACGTCTGGCAGGATGTGCGCCTGCGGATGTTGACTCGCAACGGCGACGAACATGACCTGCGCCAGCGTGTGCAGGTTTTTCGAAAAGCCCCAGATCTCGAGTTGAGGGACCACGCCGGTCTGATCGCCGATCTCCAGCAGAGCACGGTAGCGTTCGGCAGCGGCCATCAGGTCGAGTCCCGGTTGTTCGGTCGCGCCCATTGGCGGGGCAGCGGTGCGCGGACACCCGATTTCGGCCAGCAACTCCATTTCCTGTTTGGCCTGGTCCATGCCTTTTCGCCGGGTAGTGGGATCGTCCACAATCCAGGTCGCAAACCCGATGGCGTCCTCGACTTTGATACCCAAATCGCCGATCATCCGGCGCACTTCCTGCGGCGTGTGGCCCTGTTTCAGGTACTCTTGCAGGCTGTTGATCCAGATTTCGACCCCGTCGTAACCGGCTTGTGCGGCCACTTCCAGTTCTTTGCGAAACCCCAGCTTCTGACCTCGTAAGGTGCTCATGTTCAGTGAGTACCGGAAGGGTGATTCGGTTGGGGGAGTTTTCGGACGACTGTGGAGGGAAAGGGGTAGCAAGCTGGCACTAGCGGCCAGACCAATGCCAGCGAGGGCTTTGCGGCGGGAAAGGGAGGTGGTGTTCATCCGCTAAAAATAGCACAAATCAGATGGTTTGCATAAGCCTCGCTTGCCGGGTAACGAAGAAGCCGGAAGCGTTGCAAAAACATCACTTCCGGCTTACTTTATGGCTAATTCAGGAAATTGCGGAACAAGATTAGTTGGGTTCTACTTCGACGGTAATGGAATAGATACCCAGCGCTTCAGCACCCGGATAAATCGGATCAAAGCTGTCGGTCACCGAAGGGCCGTATGCCTGGTTCTTGTCGCGGATGCGAATGTTCATCGGGGCATTGTCGGGCAGGTACCGCGCCGTGATTTTGTATTTGCCCAGGGGAATGTCTTCAATCATCGAAGATTGGGGTTGTAGCCTGAGGGTCTGTCCGGTACTGCCGTCGATCAGCGGCATGACCGGCTCCAGCGTCAGTTCGACCTGATCCACATCAAAAAATCCCAAGACGCCGATCACTTCCATTGAGCCCCCATAGTAGCCTCCACCCCCGAAATCGTCCGGTCGCTCACCGGTGAGTTTCCAGCGAAAGTTGCGCACCGCTCCCTCTGTCCCGGCGAAGGCATCACTGCTTTCCGGGTCCAGATCGAGCGTATACTTCTTGTTGTCGTAGGTGACGTCGATCGTGCCGATCACGTACCAGGAACCCGGCGTGACCTCCAATTGGTAGTTGCCTGCAGCGTCGGTTTTCCCCAGGATGTTGTCGTTGTAATACTGCGTATTGCTCACGACGATGTCGGCACCCGACAAGGGACGGCCCTGTGTATCGACCACTTTTCCCGCCGCGTATTTTTTATCGTCGGCAGGGGCGGGCATGTCCGGGTCGGTACAGTTCAGCAAACCCAGCATGATACCGAGGTTGCCCAGAAGAAGAAGTTTTTTCATAGCCTTTGTGGAAAGAGGAGTGTTCCTTCACAAAGGTGCATCCGCACACGTCTCTCCTTCTTGTAGAAAGCCGACGCTCCGCGCTCGCCGGGCTAGTCGACGATCATTTTTCGCGACTGCGTTGTGGTGGCGGTTGTCACGCGGTAGAGGTACACGCCCGGACGCAACCCCGCACCAGAGACCGAAAGCGCGTGTTTTCCCGGATTCAGCACCGGTTCACGCACTGTTTGTAGGTGTCGCCCCTGCAAATCGAAGATGCTGACTTCGACGGGACCGCGTTCCGTCACCGTGAAGGGAATGGTGGTGCGCGTGCGGAACGGGTTCGGGTAGTTTTGCTGTAACCACGACGTCGGCAGTTGTGTGCTCCAGTCGGTCAGCGCGGTCGGAAGCCCCTCGTCGGACCGGAAAAGTGTCAGAAAGCTATAAAAATCCTCGTTGTAGGTCTCGCCACCAATCACCAATTGCTCCTGCGCATTTTTCACCATTTTTCCCGGAAAAATCGGGTTGCCCGCCTGCCCGGCAAAGGCATGCAGTTCGATGAAGGCCCCCGTGCTGTCCACCTGGCTCAGGGCCGCGGCCGAAAAGCCGGTGATGCTGAACAGATCGGCCCGTTGCGGGAAAGGGTCCAGCAAGACCTGCTGGAGAATGTAGCTGTTGTCTTCCCCGTCGGTTTCCAGCGAACGGTAGTAGAAATTCGGCTCCAGGGTGGTAAGCCACGCCTGCTCCCCATCGGGTGTATAGCGCATCAGCGCCGTTTTCACGCCTATTTCCCAGTTCAGGGTGTAGCCCCACACCAGCAGATCGCCATTCGTCAGCATTCGGATGCCGTAAGGCCGTTCGTCGGTCGAAGCTTCGCCGTAGCGCCGGGTCCACTGCCATTGCCCCGCTGCGTCGAGCTTCACCGTCACCAGATCGTTCAGGTACTCCATCGGATTGAGACTGATCCCGGCGGCGTAGATGCTTCCCGCGGCGTCTTCGGTCAGGTGCAGCGCAGTGCCGCGCTCGTTGGGTTCGGTCAGCACGGGTGTGGCCCAGACGGCCTCCCCTTCGGCATTGAATTTCAGTACGGTCAGGTAAGTGGTCTCCCCATCCGAAGCGGTGCCGGCCAGCAGCATACCGCCGTCGTTCGTCAGAAGGGTGTTCGTCGTGCCGCAGTTGGGCAGGGAATCGATCGCGTAATACGTCGCCCACTGCTCGGTTCCGTTCGCGTCGAGTTTGACCAGCGCAAAGGTCGGCATTCCATCGGGAGTTTCGGCGGCGGTTCCGGCCAGGTAGGTATTTCCGGCGGCATCGGTACGGGGAGCAACGACCTGTGCCCGCTGCAACGACGTCTGCGTTTCCCACGCCAGTTCTCCGGCGGCCGTGTATTTGCGGATTACCTGCAACGTACTGTCGAAGCTGGTGCGCGGCAACTGCGTCAGATGAACGCGCAGGTCGTTATCGGCGTCTACCAGCACGCGCATGCCCTCAACCGATGCCACGTCATCCCCAATAAACGTTTGCTCCCACACCAGCGCCCCCGTCGCGTCGTATTTCACCAGAGCATAGCCAATGTCGAGCCGGTTGACTTCGGCCTTGAACAGGCCGTACGTGGCCGTGACGTAGGTGTTGCCCAGCCCGTCGGCCACCATGTCGAGCATTTGCAGAGAAGCGTGTTTGGGTCCGGTGTAGCGGGTTTGCCAGGCCGGTTCGGTCAGCGAATCGGCGGGTGCAGCCGCGAACTTCACGGTTTCGTAGACATCGCTCAGGGACGAATAGGCACTGTGTACGGTCAGGTAAAACGCGCCTGTCGCGTCGCGGCCGAGGCCCACCAAACTTTGTAACGAAGCAGTATCGGCCACGATCTGCTCGAATACGGCATGCTGCACGACCGTTCCGTCGAGGTCGAACGTGACCGCAGAGGCGACATTCCCCAGTGTGAAGTTGAGGCTATCGGCCATAAAAAAGCCTTTGCCGCCCACCGTCGGACGTCCGGCGGCATCGAGGACGAAACCTGGGGCTGTGACTTCCATCATGCCGTTCGTCTCGGCCGCCCAGAGCGAATCGCCGGCCGTAGTGTAGGCCACCACCGCGTAGCCGTCGTCGCGAAAACCACCGTTGTGCTGCCCCGCCACGTACAACGTATCGCCGCCGTGGAGCGCCAGGTTATAGGCCCGCGTCGACTCGAACTCCTGCGGCGAACGGTAAGTACGCACCCACTGCTGTTCCCCGGCGGCCGTGTATTTCAACGTACCGAAACGGTCCAGGCCCCGATAATCGAAAATACCCGTGATGTACACCGCATTCTGCGCATCGATAGCAACGGCCTGCGGCAACGAATTCGTCGGAAGCGCTTCCTCCCCTTCTTCCAGGTGCTGGTAGTCGTAGCGCTGCTGCCAGAGTACATCGCCCGCTGCGTCATATTTTATGGTATAGTACCCTACGTAGCCGCTTTCGTTCGGACTGTAGCCCGTGACCAGGACGTTGTCGTCCGCATCGACCGCGACGGCCGTCGGTTCGTTCCACGTATTGTCGCCCAGCCCTGCGTCGCGCGCCACCCACACGACCTGTCCCTGTGGGTCGTACTTGATGACCAGATAGTCGACGGACACGCCGGACCAACTGAACCCGGCTACGATAATATTGTTCTGACTGTCGACGGTGAGGGCGGCGGGCACGTCGATTCCTTCGGCGGGACCGCTGTAGACCTGCTGCCAGACGAGTTGTCCGTTCGGATCGTATTTCAAGACTTGCAGGTCGTTGTCCGACCCGTTCCAGTAAGTACCCGAAACGAGAATGTTCTGAGCGCCATCCTGCGCTAGTTGCAAGCCGGCTTCGGCCGCAAACGGCGCGGCCGATTGCCGGGCTTGCCACACAACATCCCCTTCGGCATTGAGCTTGAGGGTGTACACCTCGTTGCCGGGCTGCTCGGTCGCCGAGCTGGTACCGGTGATAAACGTATTGCCCTGGCCGTCGCTGATGCTCGCCAACGGCTGGTCGAACCCGCCCTGGGTGCGCGGTGCATAGTAAGTATCCAGACGCCAGTCGTCCGGAAGGGCCTGAGGGAACAGGCCGGGTGCAGCGGTTCGGGAAAGGGTTGCCTGTCCGACGGTATTGCGGTGCATTAATCGGGTAGAATCGTGTGGTGCCTGGAGGCGTCCCAACACACCGGCCTGGTAGGCCACGGAAGCACCTCTGATGTGGCGTAGCACGGCAGAAGAAGGTTGTGCCCATCCATTCTGGGCGATCATCCCTAACAAAATAGTACAAATCAGCAAAAAACAGAAACGGGTCGAGGTCGGCATACGCATGGGAAAGGAAAGTGAGAAAATTCCCTGCGACACGCCACGTACTGGCTCACCGGCCGGAGGGAAACACAAGCTTTCTGAATTCTGCGCAGAATGCCTAGCATCAGGCGTTGACAAAAGCGTTGACAGTTAGCAAAGTGCCTCTTCCAGAAACGTTTCGACCGAATCGTACTGGTGTCGCTGGAGTTTCTTCTTCAACCGCAGCTTGCTCACCCGCACACTCTGCGGCGAAATTCCCAGCAGATCGGCCATCTCGCGGCTTGTCAGGTTCAGCTTGAACAGCACCATGTAGCGCACTTCGGCTTCGGTGAATGCGACCTTCGAAAGTTTCAATTGCGAAAAGAAACCGGGGTAGATGCTCTGGAACTTGGCTTTGTAGAGTTCCCAGTCTTCGTCCGTCAGAATTTTACGTTGCAACAACTCGTCTACTTCGGCAACCGGCACGGCTTCGGGTGCGGGACGACGTTGCGTCAGCGCCTCCTCCAACGAATGAATCAGGGAGCGTTGCGTCGACAGCGTAATGACGTACTCTTTCAGTTCCTGCTCCCGGGCGGTGAGCTGCTGCCGGGCCTGCACGAGTTGTTGCTCGGCCTGCCGGCGCTCGCGCTGTACCGTTCGCCACCGCCAGCGCCCGACCCAAACGCCTGCCAGCAGACCACCCAGCAGCACGGCCACGCCCCACCACACCCGCGTTTGCATCGACGCCTGTGCCGCCTGCAAATCGCGGATCTTCAACTCTTTCAGTTCCGATCCCAAATGCGCCTGGTAAAATGCCACCTCGCTGGTTTGCGTCTGCGCATGGAGGCTGTCGCTGAGTGCCTCGTAGGCTTTATGGTAGTACAGCGCCGAATCGAGTTGCCCGGTCTGTTCGTGGTACTCGGACAGGTTGGCAAGGGCCTCTTTGATGCGCAGGTGGTTATGGATTTCCTCGCTCAGCGCCAGGCTGTAGTGCACCGCGTCGAAGGCTTCGGGCAGACGTTGCGTGTGAAAGTAGATTTCTGACAGGTTGTTCAGCGACGTAGCCATGCCTTCCCGGTCGCCCAGCCGTTCCCGGAGGCGATGCGCCGCACGGTAGTAGTATTCGGCGGAGTCGTAGCGGGCTTCTATCTTGAAGGTTTGCCCCCGGTTGTTGAAAGCATTTGCCAGGTTTTTGTCGTCGTGGGTGCGGGTCAGGAGGGCGATGGCCTGTTGGTTGAAGGCGTAGGCCTTGGGCAGATCGCGCTGGTTCTTCCACAACAGGCCCAGGTTCAGGTAGTTGACGCCCAGCAACCGCTCGTCGTGTTCGGCTTGTGCCATCCGGGCCGAGGCCGTGAAATTTTCGATGGCCATGTCGCACTGCCCGAGTCGCCAGTGCACGAGACCGATGTTGTTCAGCCGGAGCGCCATGTTCCGGCGGTGGTTCAGGGCACGGTCCAGGGCAAAAGCTTTTTCGTAATAGCGCAGGGCATCGTAATACTGACTCAAGTACCAGTGGCTCAGCGCGATGTGGTGATAAACCTCGGTCAGCTGCAAGGTATCCTGGGGTGAGACGGTTGGCAGGTAGTCCCTCAGCAACCGTAGGGCCGCTTCGTGGTCGGAGGTGGTTTGTAGGTGCTCGACCCGCGCCAGCACGGGCGCTTCTTTCGTCACCAGTTGCGCCTGCACCCGCACCGACAGGCTGCCCAGGCCACACAGTATACACAACAGGCGCGTCCATACTACCAAAGAGTTCATAAGCAAAAGGCGGAGGGAGATGCTCATTAAAGGTAGACAAACTCGCCCGCAGAAACGAGGACGCCGCACAAAAGTCGCTGGCTCAGTGCACGGGGTTGAGTTGCGCCCATGCCCGAAGAGGCTCTGTCACAGGTTGTTGGCACACCTTGCGCCGACAGACGTAAATCAGGGTGTTTCCCGCTACCCATTTGTTTTCCAGCAACGGTAGGTTTTCGTCCGTTCCCCCCAAAAACAGACTCGTCGGCAGGTAGTGGCGTTGCAGCGCGGCACGTTTTGTTGCCGCCTCGGCTCCCACAATCGCCACTTCGTAAGGTTCGTAGGTCATCAGGCCCAGCAGGCGATCCCAATTGGCGTAGTAAGGACCACCGTCCGGGAGGTCCCCTTGCACCTGTTGCACCATCGTGCGGCTCATCGTCAGGTAGTCGGATTGATCGTAATAGTGACCCAACTGAAACAGGACGTGGGCCATCACCGAATTGGAAGCGGGCATCACGTTGTCGGACAGCTCCATTTTGCGGGCGATGAGGTTTTCGGCTTGATCGGACGTGTAGTAGAACAGCCCGCTGGTCGGGTCCTGAAAATGGGCCAGAACGTAGTCGGTCAGGGCACGCGCCTGCGTCAGCCAGTGCAGGTCGAAGGTCACCTGATAAAGGGCGATCCAGGCGTCGGCCAGCAATGCATAGTCGTCCAGAAACGCCGGAATCGTAGCCCTGCCGTCCCGGTAGTTTCGCCACAGCCCTCCCTCCTGCCGCAACATCTCCTTTTCCAGAAAATGTGCGTTGCGCAACGCCGTGTGCAGGTACGCCTCGTCTCCCAACGCCCGGTAGGCGTCCACGTAGCCCTTCAGCATCAGCGCGTTCCAGCCGGTCAGGATTTTGTCGTCGGTCGAAGGGCGCTCGCGCTGGTTGCGCACTTCCCGCAGCCGACGGTTCGCCGCAGCGAGCCGAGCCGTCCACACCGATTCCGTCAGGCCATGTTTTTGGGCAAACGTCGCTGCCGATGTTGTGCAGTACAGGATGTTGCGGCCCTTTTCCCAGTTTCCTTCCGGCGTCACGCCGTAGTATTCAGCCAGCAATTGCGCGTCGTTTGCGCCGAGCGCTTCGTGTAGTTCGTCGGCCGACCAGACGTAAAACTTGCCCTCTTCACCTTCGCTGTCGGCGTTGAGCGACGCATAAAAGCCACCGTTTTCGTCCTGCAGTTCACGTTCCACAAACGCCAGCGTTTCCCGAACTATGTCGGTGTAGCGCGGATTTTCGGTTACCTGAGCCGCATGGGCGTACAGACTCACGAGTTGCGCGTTGTCGTACAACATCTTTTCAAAATGCGGCACAAACCACCGGTTGTCAGTCGAATAACGTGCGAAGCCGCCGCCGATCTGGTCATACATTCCCCCCTGTGCCATCGCGTCCAGCGTGGTGGTGACGGCCGCCAGCGCTTTTTCATCACCCGTCAGGTAATGGTACTGCAACAGCCACTCGCCGCTTACCGGCAGAGGGAATTTTGGCGCGCCCTTGAAGCCTCCCCGCTCGAAATCGAGCAGCGGCTCCCAGGCCGACAGCAAGTCTTCGTACAGTTTCTGTTGCATGGCTTGGGCGGTATCGGCGGGCAGGGTAATCACGTCGTTCGTACGGATGCCTTGCGTAAGCCCTTCGGCTTGCTGCACGATCTTCTGGTGCTGCTCCCGGTACACCTGCGCGACCTGTTGCAGCACCTCGACCCACTGCGCTTTCGGAAAGTAGGTGCCCGCATAAAACGGCCGCCCGTCGGGCAGGGCAAAGGCATGGAGCGGCCAGCCGCCCCGGCCCGACAAAAGTTGCGCCGCTTCCATGTAAATCTGGTCCACGTCGGGACGCTCTTCGCGGTCGACCTTGATCGCCACAAAGTGGTCGTTCATCACGCGCGCCACGGCCGTATCCATAAACGATTCGTGTTCCATGACGTGGCACCAATGGCAGGCCGCGTACCCGATGCTGATCAGGAGTGGTTTGTTTTCGTCCTGCGCCTTCGCCAGGGCTTCCGGACCCCATTCGTACCAATGGACGGGGTTGTCGGCATGCTGCCGCAGGTACGGGCTGCGGGCCTGTGCCAGGTGATTCTGTTCGGCCTTTTCGGTCGGCGGTTGCTGAGCCTGCTGCGGCGCACACCCACTCACGAGGGCACCACAAAGCACCCACACCCGCCACCGCTTTCGATACTTCATCGGTATTCTGAAACGCTCAAACCAAAGGCAAACTACGGGAAAAGCATGAGAATCAGGAGGATGGGCTAGCCTCCTCCCCGCACTGGCGGCAGCAAAAAATCTCACCCTTACAAATGCAACCGATTGCATTACTTTCCTTCTTTTCTTACTTTGCTTCGGGTCGCACCGAACTCCCGTTGAGACACGAAAGCGACCAATATTTTTTTTACACCCTACATTTTCACCTCATGCAACACATTGCCTCCAAAGTGCTGGGCGCAGCATTGGTCTTTGGCTTTCCGTTTCTCGGATGGGCGCAGGGTCCGCCGATCACCGTTCAGGCCGAATCGGGCACCCTGGGAGCCGATTTCGCCACCCTGACCGAAGCGAGCGTCTCGTACATCACTTCACAAACCGATTTTATCAACACAACCAATCCCGGCAGCGATGCTCGCGTGGTTACCTATTCGGTAACGTTTCCCAGCGCCGGTTCGTACGCCCTCTACGCACGCGTGCGTGTGGGCCCCGGTGCGGGCAACGACGATAGCTTCTTTTACGGCAACGGGTTCGGCACCCACCCCTCGACCGACGACAATGGCTGGATTACGGCTAACCAACTGGGTTCGGTCGGCTATACCGATGCCGACGCGGTGGTCGGTGCGGGCGGCAACGCGATGACGGGCGTCTGGAAATGGATCAAGCTGTCGGACTTCAACGGCGGCGAGGCCCCGCCTGCCTTTACCGTACCGGAAGGAGCCCTGACCCAGACGTTCCAGATCGGAGGACGGGAAGATGGCCTGGACTTCGATCAGTTCGCGTTTGCGCCGGTGGGCGTTTATTACACCGTCGCCAACCTCGATAGCGGGCAGGCCGGAACGTATTACCCGCCGCTGGGCCCGAACGAGCCCCGGCTGGTGGAAGCGGAACGGGGTGACCTGATTCTGGAGACCGATACCCCCGTTTTTGCCATCGCCACCGAAGGCGATCTCCAGTACGTCCGGGTGGTTGAAGATTTTGCCGCCACGCAGGCGCCCGGCGACTCGCTGCACGTCATCACCTACGAGGTGAATTTTCCCAATGCGGGAACCTACGATCTGTACGCGCGCATCCGGGTCGGTGCCGGTAACTTCAATGACGACAGTTTTTACTACGGCAACGGATTCGGGGCGAAATCGCCTACGGACGAAAATGATTGGATCACCGTCAACGGCCTGGGGGCGGCTGGATACGCCGACGCGACGGATGTGGTGGCCGGGGGCGGCTCTGACGGCACTGACGTATGGAAGTGGATCAACCTTTCGGAGTTTGCCGGACAAGGGGAAACGCCCATTACGTTTACCGTGACGGAAGAGGCGCTGGTGCAAACGTTTCAACTCGGAGGACGGGAAAACGGACTCGATTTCGACAAGCTGGCCTTCGGGCCGGATACTGTCTATTACACGGTAGCCAACCTCGACAACGGCGAAGCGGGTTCGGTCACCCCACCCCCGCCGCCCTTCACGCCAACGGGGCCGCCCATTGCCCAGGGCAAAAGCAAATTTCTGGGGAACGTCTACAGCGCCTCCCAGCGGCCTTACTTCGAAAATTACTGGAACCAGATTACGCCCGAAAACGCCGGCAAATGGGGCAGTGTGGAACGCATACGCGACAACATGAACTGGACCGAGCTCGATTCGGCCTACGCCCTGGCGAAAAACAACGGCTTTCCGTTTCACTTCCACGTGCTGATCTGGGGGTCGCAACAACCCAACTGGATCGACACGCTCGCGCCCGCCACGCAACTCGAAGAGATTGAGGAATGGATGTCGCTGGTAGCCGAGCGCTATCCGGACATCGAATTTGTGGAAGTCGTGAACGAGCCCCTCCACCAACCACCGAACCAGCCGGGCAACGGCCGGGGAAATTACCTTGAAGCGCTGGGCGGCGACGGCGTCACGGGCTGGGACTGGATCATCAACTCGTTCCGCATGGCGCGGGAATACTTCCCGAATTCGCAACTGATGATCAACGATTACAGCATCATCAACGACGGGAACGCCACCCGGCGGTACCTGGAAATCGTCCGTCTGTTGCAGGAAGAATCGCTCATCGACATCATCGGCGTCCAGGGACACGCATTTTCGACCACCGGCCCGGAGGCCACGTTCAAGACCAACCTCGATTCGCTGGCGAGCACCGGTCTGCCCCTTCAGGTCACCGAACTCGACATCGACGGCCCTACCGACGCACAGCAGTTGGCGGAATACCAACGCATTTTTCCGGTATTGTGGGAACATCCGGCCATGATGGGCATCACCTTATGGGGCTGGAAGCCCGGCCAGTGGCGCACGGCCCAGGGGGCGTTTCTGGCCCAGGAAAACGGCGCGGAGCGACCGGCGCTGGTCTGGTTGCGCGAGTACGTTTCCGGCCTACCGACGGCGCTCGACGAAAACCAGTTGATGCGTGCTTCGTGGCGGCTTTACCCGAACCCGTCCGTGGCCGGTCAGTTTACCGTAATGCGCGAGGGCGAGTCGCCCGCCACGCTTCAAATTCTGAACACGCAGGGACAGCTTCTGCAACAGCAAACCCTACACCGCTCGCTGGAAACTGTGCAGCACACGCTAACGCCAGGCCTTTATTTTGTGCGCGTGTCCGGCGCGCAGGGCAGCACGACCCGCAAGCTTCTGGTGCAATAATCTTAAAGCAACCTACAAGTACCAGCGACTCGCCGCCCCGCGGTGGGTCGCTCTTTTTTAGGCTTTTATTGTTTCAACTCACTGGGCAGAATGCCATAGCACCGCTTGAAGGCGGCCGTAAAGTGCTGTGGATTTTTGTAGCCTACGGCGGTAGCGGTTTCGGTTACCGTGCGGCCTTCGTGCAGCAACATCCGCTTGGCGTGGGTCATTTTCAGGTCGCTCACGTAACCGAAGATGGTCGTACCGAAGGTCTCTTTGAACCCTTTTTTCAGGCGAAATTCGTTGACACCGACCCGTTTGGCCAGTTGGACGATGGTCGGCGGACGCTGCCAGTGGTCGTCGAGGATCTTGCGGGCTTCCTGAAGCGGCCGGAATTCGGTCTCGGGCGACGTAGCGCTTTCGTCCCAACGCTGCGCCATCTGGGCCAGTTGCAACGTGAGCAATTCCAACACTTTTGCTTCCAGAAAGAGGCGTTTCAATACCCCCTGCCCGGCATAATGCTGCAACTCGTGCAACACCCACCGCACCTGCGGCGTCATCGCCAAGTGTTCGGCACACAAAAAACCGGGCTGTCCGTCCTGAAACGAGGCCAGAAAAGCCAGGTCGCTCGCCTCTTCGCGCAACAGCCGCAAAAAGTACGGCTTGGGCAGGTGAATCACCGTGACTTCGTACCGCCCCTCGTCGGGCACCAGCTCAATCTGTTGGGCGCCTCCCACATCGTAATACAGATTGTGTTGCGCTCCCCACAACGGTGCCGATGCCGGATTTTCGGAAGTTTCGGTACTGTCTCCACTTAACAGAAAGATCATCTCGACGCTTTCGCCGACGCTCGAACGCTGCAACAGCGCCGGCTGGGGCAGTTGCACTTGTGCCTGCGAGATGACCACCTCGCCAAACGCCAGTTGCACACACGACAACCGACCCGTTCCGGTCGTTTCGATGCGGTAGGTTTTTTGGGCCGACGCGGCCACCACCTGAAACTGACCGGGCAAGGTCAGCTCCTCGTTCCATTCCTGCAGGGACGCGCCAGGGGGCATGAGGTGAAATTTTTCGTTTTGCGTTAGTCGAATTCCCGATCGCGTTAACAGCTTCCGCGGCAGACGGGCAGTTTTGCGGCAAGATACATTATTTGTAATTAGTCTAAATAAATAACTTATATGCAACGATTTTTTACACTGCTGGGCTTGCTGCTCCTCTTATCGCCTGCGGTGTGGGCACAAAACACCGCTTTTGTACAAGGGAAGGTCGTCGGCGACGATCTAACGCCCCTGTCGCCGGCCAACGTAATGCTGGAAGGCACTTCGTTCGGTACCTCGACCGACGACGCCGGTAACTTCCGCCTTTCGGGCGTTCCGGCGGGTGCCTATCAGGTAAGCGTCTCGATGGTCGGCTACAAACCACAGTCGCGGGCCGTGGTGCTGGAAGCGGGCCAGACGGCCGTCCTTACGTTTGAGTTAGCCGCCACCAACGCGGTGTTGGCCGAAGTGGAAGTTTTTGGTGTGCCCGACAAACAACCCGAGAAACTGGCGACGATCACGCGCCTACCCCTGAAACCGTCAGACCAGATCCAGAGCATTTCGGTGATTTCGGACCGGCTGATCGAGTTACAGGGCGACCTGACCATCTCGGAAGCGGCCCGCAACGTGCCGGGGGTCTACACGTTTGCGACCTACGGCAACCAACGCGAGAGCATGTCGTCGCGGGGCTACCGGGGCATCCCGATCCTGAAAAACGGCGTGCGCGTCAACTCCGACTTCCGGGGCATCGGCGTTCTGACCGACATGCAGGGCATCGAAAGCGTGCAGGTGCTGAAAGGAGCCGCCGCCATTACGCAGGGCATCGCGACCGACCTGGGCAGTCCGGGTGGGGTGATCAACCTCGTGACCAAAACGCCGAAGTTTGAGGCGGGGGGCGCGGCAGCATTGCGCGTGGGCAGCTTCGGGCAACTGCGCCCGGCCTTCGATGTGTACGGTCCGCTGTCCGAATCGAACAAAATAGCGTTCCGGCTGAACGGGGCTTACGAGCGTACCAACAGCTACCGCGTGGGCGTTTCGCTGGAGAAGTTCTACATCAACCCTTCGCTGGAATGGCGTCCGGACGACAAGACGAGCATCATTCTGGAGATGGATTACCTGGACGACAGCCGTACGCCCGACCCGGGCACGATCAATCTTTCGACCAACGACGTCAACGCGATCTACGACCTGCCTTACGACAAATTCCTGGGCTTTTCGTCGAACCGCGTCACGACCCGCAACGCGACCTATTCGCTGCGGTTCCTGCGCCAGTTGAGCAGCCAGCTTAGCCTGCGCGCGGCTTACATCCGCTCTGACCTAGACGTGGAGGGCATCACGACGGGCCTTTCGGCGGGCGGTCGCGGCCTGCCGAACCTGGAAACCCTCAGCCAGCGCTACCGCACCATTGGCGGTTCGAGCCGCCTCGACAACAACTCGGTCTTGCAGGTGGACCTGATTGGGCAGGAGATTCGTACCGGCGCGTTGAAACATACGTTTCAGGTGGGCGTCGATTTCCGCAACAATTACCTCGAAACGGGCGGCAGTTCCATGGCCTCCGGCACGTACGTGGACATCGTCGACGTCTTCGAACCGATTCCCAACACGCTGCCTGACCAGGGCTACGTGTACATCGCCCCCCAACGCGACGAAAACGGCAACATCGTAACGCCCGGACGCACCGAAGTGGCCCCCATCAGCCTCTCGGCCAACACGACCGTCTCGTCGCGCAACACGTCCTACGGCCTGATGGCGCAGGATGTCGTTACCCTGACGCCCTGGGCGCGGGCTTTCCTGGGGCTGCGCTACAGCACGCAACAGAGCACCGGCTCGGCTACCGAAACCGAAATTTCGCGGGGCGATGCCCTCAATCCGCAGCTGGGTGTGATGCTGACGCCGAAAAAAGGGCTGAACGTGTTTGCTTCGTATACGTCCAGCACCAGCCTGCGCGGCGCCGACAACGTGGACGTCAACGGCAACGAACTGGGCGACCAGCGCATCGACCAACTGGAGGCGGGCATCAAATCCGACTGGTTCAACAACCGACTGCGTTTCAACCTGACCCTCTTCAAAATCAACAACACCAACATGTCGCTGCCGGTCTACGACGCCAACTGGAACGCCACCGGCTACTACCAGAAAGGCGGCAACGACGAGCGCAAAGGGGTGGAAGTCGAGTTGATCGGCCGGGTGCTGCCGAACCTGGAACTGGTGGCGGGCTACGCGCACATCGACGCGCAGTACAAAGAGCACACGTCGTATTACGAAGGCTCGGCACCGCTCAACACACCACGCCACACGGCCAACTTCTGGGCGCACTACACACTGCTGAAAGGCTTCAACATCGGCGTTGGCACGTACTACATCGGGAAACGGCCCGTCAACGACTGGGCGACCACGGTCACGCACCAGGGCATTGTGCCTAACCAGAAGCCTTTCGACGTGAAAGCCTACACCGTGGTGAATGCGCAGCTCGGCTACATGTACAAGCAGTTTGGCGTTCGGGTGCTGTTCAACAACCTCTTCGACAAGATCGGCTACAACGCGTACCGCACGAGCTTCATCAACCAGACCGATCCGCGCAACTTCGCCGCGATTGTGAGCTACAAATTTTGAATGCGATAGATCAGGAAGTTCAAGTGTGTTGCAAACGGCTCCGGGGTTTCCCGGGGTCGTTTGTTGCTGTGTTTACCCCCTTACAAAACAAGATGTTTTCCTTTTTTAAGTCCCTGACCTCGGCTCTGCTGGCGGCCTTCGTCCTTCTGCTCGGCGCCTGCGCCCCCGATGAGCCCGCCAATCCTCTGCGTTTCCAGGAAAGCGACCTGACGCTCTCGTCCTCGCACGATACCGTCACGGTGCAGTTAACGCTGGAGCGCCCCGCCGCCGAAAATACACCCATCACCCTCACGATGCAGTCGAACCGCCTGGTGCACGGCAATCAGTTTACGGTCGAACCGGCTTCGCTGGAAGTGAACGGCACGGTGTTTCTGGCCCTGGCCAAAGGCGCACAGACCACTTCGTTTCAGGTGGTGAAACTGGGCACACCGCCCCTCGAAGGCGACGAGCAAATTCGCTTTACGCTGGCATCTACCCAGAACGGCATCACGATCGGCACGCCGGCCAGCGTCATTATTTCCGTCCGGTAATCACGTTTCTACCCAAATCGCGTTCTATCATGGCTTCTCCTTCCCCCTCGTTCAATTTGCGGAAACTTTTTAACGATCTGCACCTGTGGCTCGGCATCGCCAGCGGCCTGGTTCTGTTTCTGGTGTGCCTCAGCGGAACGGTCTATACCTTCCGGTCCGAAATTGAGGAAGCCCTTGCCTCCGAAAAATACCGCATCAACGTCCCCGCAGAAGCGGTGCGCCTGTCGCCGGAAACCATTCTTCGGCAATTGCAACAGACGCAGGCGGGCGTGGTCGGCGCCATCACCGTCCCGGCCGACCCGGCTCGTCCGTACGAAGTCAGCGTCAAGACGTCGCCGGAAGAGCGACACGGCACCACCTTCCTGATCAATCCCTACACCGGCACGGTACAAGGCACTACCGAAAGCGCCGCGGCCGACTTCTTCATGTTCATGTTTCGGATGCACCGCTGGCTGCTGATGGAACAGAGCGTGGGACGCGTGATTGTGGGCGTGTCGACGCTGATTTTCGTATCTCTGATCCTGACGGGACTGGTGCTCTGGTGGCCGAAGAAACGCAAACAGTGGAAACAAGGCTTCACGGTGAAAACGTCGGGCAACTGGAAACGCATCAACCACGACCTGCACAACACGCTGGGCTTCTACGCTTTTGGGTTGTTGCTGGTCATGGCCCTGACCGGCCTGTGCTGGTCGTTCGAATGGTACCGCGACGGCTTGAGCAACGTGTTGGGGGCCAAGGTATTCGGCGGACGAGGCGGCAAACCGACGCAGGTGGCCCCCCACCCCGAGATGACCGCCCTGCCGGCTTCGGCGTTTCTTACCCTGGCTGACGAGCAGTTGCCTTACGAAGGCGATACACAACTTTCCCTCCCCAACGACCCGGAAACGGCGGTCACCGTGCGTAAGCATCGGGTTGGGTTCTTTGCCCTGGCGGCGTCCGACAAGCTGGAGTTTGATCCGTACACGGGCGAAGTACTGAAGCAGGAAATCTTTGCGGACAAACCTCTGAACGAACAGATCGCCGGCCTGATCCGCCCGCTCCACACCGGCGAAGTTTACGGCACCTTTTCCAAGATCCTTTACTTTCTGGCCTGCCTGATCGGCACCAGCCTGCCCGTTACCGGTACGATCATCTGGATCAACAAGCTGAAGAAGAAAGTCAAAAGACAAAAATCGGCCGCGCGGCAACCGCAACCGGTACGCTAAGGCGGCCCTTAGCGGATCTCAAACGCGTACGTACCGGACATGAGCTCGTAGACGTGCGCGCCTTCCGACGTGCTCAGGAGCCGAATGTTGAGGTTCCCTCTTTGGACCGGCTTGCCGCTTTCGTAGACTTTCTGGTCTTTGCCGACCGGCAGAGTCAGATGGGCGGTAGCGTTCGGCGGAACGGTCGCGGTGTAGAGGAGGCGTTTCCCCGTCTGTTTCCAGGCCGACCGAATCGTTCCGTACGGCCCGTCGTGCGCCGCCGTGAAGGCATCCAGGCCCGGCACCACGTGCGGCGTAAGTTGCACACGTTTGAAACCGGGCTGCGCTGGATCGGGATGGATGCCGCCCAGCCCTTTGTAAAGCCACGCCCCGATTTCCCCGAACATGATGTGGTTCAGCGAGATGTCGTTCGCCGCCTGGATGTCCCAGTTTTCGTACAGGGTGGTAGCGCCGTTCACGATCCACCAACCCCACGACGGGTACGTTTCCTGTGCCGCCACCCGGTAGGCCACGTCGGCATAACCGTTTTCGCTGAGGGCGTTGAGAATGGCCTTCGTGCCGAGCAACCCCACATCGAGGTGATAGTCATCGGCCGCGACCCGTTCTGCCAGGTTGGCGGCCACTTTGGCCCGCAACTCGTCGGGCACCAGTCCCCAGTATAAGGATACGCTTAGCTCGGTCTGCAACCCGCTGCCGTACAGGCCGGTTTCCCGGTCCAGGTACTTGGCGTTGTAGGCAGCTTTGATCTTGGCGGCCAGCGCGGCGTAGTTCCGGGCGTCGTCGGGGTGCCCCAACAGGTGCGCCGCCTGTGCCAGAATGGTTGCATCCGCAAAGTAATACGCCGAAGAAGTTAACTCGACCGGCGATTTCGACTTGACGGGCACCCAGTCGCCCAGCCCCCAGGCGGTCAGGCCCGTGGGGCTGAGGTCGGTGATGTGGTCGACGTACCGCCGCATGTTGTCGTAACAGGCAGCCAGCAGCGTGGTGTCGCCGTAAAACAGGTAGATGTTCCAGGGAATGATGGCGATGGTGCTGGTCCAGTCGGGCCCGTTGCCCCACTCGTAGCCCCAGCCGTCGGTCGGAATGATGGAGGGCAACACGCCGTTCGGCTGTTGTTCGTCGCGGTGGTCGGCCAGCCATTTCTCGTAGATCGTGATGCCATCGAAGCTGTACAGCCCCGTTTCGCTGGCGATGTGCGCGTCGCCCGTCCAGCCGTTTTTCTCCCGTTGCGGGCAATCGGTCGGGTACCCGAACAGGTTGGCGAGGTACGAGTGGTTCGTGGCCGCCCAGATCTGGTCGAGCGTCGGGTTAGAAGATGAGATTTCGCCGACGGGCGGCACATCGCTGTGCATGAAGTAGCCCGTCAGACTTTCCTGCGTCAGGCGGACGGGGCGGTTGCTGGTCACCTCCACGTACTGAAAGCCTTTGTAGTTGAAGCGCGGCATAAACGTCTCCTCGCCCTTCCCGCTCAGGATGAAAATGTCGGTTTGGAACGGATCGCTCTCGTCGGTTGGGCGGTAATGAACATCGATGTTGGAGAGGTCGACGTGGCCGTTGGGATACACCCGCTCGCCGTGTTTCAGGCGCAGTACCGTCCCTGCCTCCCCCCGCGCCCGCAGTTGACTCACGCCCGAAATGTTCCGGCCGAGGTCGAACACGTAGGTCGTATCGTTCAGGCGCTCAATGCGCTGCGTCGGCACCGTCTCTACGTTGCGAATGGGGTGCAATGCCTGGGCCACGATGTTTGGGGAAGGTGCACTGCGTAGCATCACGTCGTGCCAGGCCGTATCGACAAACGCGGCGGTGTTCCAGCCGGGTTGTTCGCGTCGGGCGTCGTAGTGTTCGGCCGTATAAATGCTGTTGAAAATCACCGGGCTGAGGTGCGTTTTCCAGTCTTTTCCGGACGAAATCGTTTCAACCGAACCGTCCTCGTAGGTAATGCGCAGGTCCAGGCAAAAGGTGGGGCGGTTCCGCCAGGGCGCTTTGTCGAAATACCAGACGGCCGTCGACTGGTGGTTGTACCAGCCGTTGCCCAACAGCACCCCGATGGCGTTATCGCCACGTTGCAGTTGCGCCGTGACGTCGTGCGTCACGTAAAGGGTCCGCCGGTCGAAGCGGGTGTACATCGGGTCGAGCCGGTGGTTCCCGATGGGCTGTCCGTTGATTGACAGTTCGAACAAGCCTGCCGCGGCGATGTAGGCCCGTGCCTGTTTGATCTTTTTAGACACCCGAAATACCTTCCGGAAATAGGGTGCAGGTTTGAGGTTCGGGTCCTGGTTGTCGCTGATCCACGCGCCCTGCCAATTTGCTTGTGCCATCATCCCCATCTCGAAACGAGCCGCGCCCGCCGGCGTTTTGCGGGTTCTGTCCTGATCCCAGATCGTTACCTGCCAGTAGTACCGGGTGAACGGCTGCAACGGCTTTCCCGCGTAGCGCACCAGTTGTTGATTCGTCGTCTGCTTGCCTGAATCCCACACATCGCCCCGCCCCTGCATCACCGCCAGCGAATCGGTCCCGACGACCAGTTGATACGCCGTTTGCCGGGCACCCCGCCGGTCGTCCTCCATCCGCCACGTGAAGCGTGGCTGTGCCGCGTCGAGTCCTAGAGGATTTTCCAGGTACTCGCACCGGAGTTGTACGGGTTGCGCACAAAGGAGGGTGGAAAAAAAACAGCTGAAGATCAGAGCAAAAAAACCAAGATACTGTGACAGGAAGGGTTGCATAGCAAGGGAACGGATTAGGCTCTAAAAGTAGAGAAGCGTCGTTAGTTGGCGTTAGAATGGTCGCCACACCTTCTAAAATTGTTTTTGCAGGGGCGTACACCTAATTCTATAAAAGCAAGGGTTTGCTTTTATAGCAAAGTCAGATGATTTGTAAGTTATTTTACTTCAGAATGGGCTTTTCATTCACTAAAGGAGCCATTCTACTCTCAAATCAATCTACAAATCAGATCGTTTTGCGATATTACCGTTGGTTGCTATATCATTCAAATAGTTCAATCTCATAAGACAAAATGATAAACATATATACTATTGACTTTGACGAATCAGCACCAACCATGGATAAGTTGATTCTTACCATGAACAATGCAGGTCTAGAAATTGAGTATCACCCCAAGGTTAATGCGACGCTGATAAGCAAAAAGAAAACCATAGATTACGCTGTACATGTTGATATGTTTGACAATGTTTATAGCGTATTCGCTTATCGAAATGAAATGTTTTATTTATTCGGTGCAACCATCTGTGCGTTGATTGATTTAGGAGGCAGCTTAAGAGGGACGTGGAATTTATATGATGTAGTACCAGAATCAATGATAAGCAGATGGGAGCAAGACAAAATAATTAACAATAACATATAAATAAATAAAGTACCACCTGTCGTATTTCATTCGTCACTGTTTATTACTCAATCGCGACCAGTTGCCTGAATAGCCGGTCGAGGGTTTCGGAAGGATCGGCGCTAAGGCCGGGATGGACGGGCGAGGTCTGCACGACGGTGCTGCGGGCGGCGGTGAGCCACCGGAACCGGCCGGCCAATGGAAACTGCCCGATGGGCCCTCCCTCCTTCCGACCGGCGCAGATCCGCTCAAAAGCCCGAAGCCGCTCCCGTAATTCTCCGCAGTCAATCGTGTTTCCAAAAGCGGCCAGCCGGACTTCCGACAATTCGTAGCGGATCTGCAAAAAGCCTTTCGGAGCGCACAACAGGATGACGCCCACGTTGAGGAACTCCTCACGCTCCACGCGCGGCACCACGCGGACGACGGCGTACTCAAACAAGTGCTTTTCGGGCATGTTCCGCAGCGTTTACAAACAGGTCCGACGCGGCAAGGCGCGTCGTCAGAAATTGAAAATAGACGTCTCGCTGTTCGTCCGGCGTACCGGGAATGGACGCGTCGGTTAGCCAGGCGTCGGGCACCAACGCGACGATGGCGGCGATCCGGTCCGGCGTCAGGCGTTCCCGAAATTCGGCATCGACGGCTTCCAGTTCCGTCGCCCAGGGCAGTAAGACATGGTCTTTGATGGCGGCAAACGGGCGTCGGCTTTGCCCTTCCCAGCTTTCCCAGTTGTGATGAAAGTAAAGCGACGCCCCGTGGTCGATCAACCACAGTTCCTTGTGCCACGTCAGCATGTTGGTGTTGCGCGCCGTGCGGTCTACGTTGGTAATCAGGCAATCGAGCCAGACGACCTGCGAGGCTAGCCGCGCATCGATGGTTGTTACCAGTGGATCGAACGTGATGGCTCCGGAGAGGTAATGCAACCCGAGGTTCAGCCCCTCGCTGGCCCGCAGCAGATCCTGAATTTCCTCGTCACCTTCCGAGCGCCCGAAGGCTTCGTCGAGTTCAGCGAAGACCAGCTCCGGTACGTTGAAGCCGAGTAGCCGGGCAATCTCACCTGAGATCAGTTCCGCAATCAGGGCTTTCGGCCCCTGCCCCGCCCCCCGAAACTTCAGGACGTACAGAAACTCGTCGTCGGCTTCGGCCAAGGCGGGGAGCGACCCGCCTTCGCGCAGGGGCGTGACGTAGCGGATCACCTGCACCGTCCGCAGTTCCGGCGCGCGCGCCATCGATTCATGTGCCATACATCACTTAATTTCTTTCGTCAACCCTGCAACCGGTGCGAAAGTTGGGTGGAAAAATAGCGTAAATTGTCGAACCCGGCGTAACGGGGCGTTGCGCGAGATGCCCTCCGGAGAAGCCTCACGGGTTCGGCCCGTCCGGCCCATTGTACTAAAAACAGGCTTGGTCTGCCGTTGAGAAAGGCCTCGGTCGACACATTGAACTTCCTTCCTCCTTAACAGAGCTGGAGGTACGAGAAGAAAGCATTGCTTTCCAAGGCCTTGAAACAAAATTTGTTAATCTCGTACAACCAAAGTGAGTGGCGTGGGCTTTCTTGAAATGCGCATGCCCTCCACACAACTTTATAAGACAACAACATGCACTACCGAACTTTAGGAAAATCAGACCTGGCGGTCTCTGCAATCACCTTCGGCGCCTGGGCAGCCGGCGGCTGGATGTGGGGCGGCAACGATCGGAAAGACGCCATTGAAGCCATCCAGGCGGCGTATGACCTGGGCGTCACTTCCATTGATACCGCGCCGATCTACGGCATGGGGAACAGCGAAGAAATCGTCGGCGAAGCGATCAAGGGACTTCCGCGCGACCAAGTACAGCTCCTGACCAAATACGGCATGCGCTGGGACCTGGACCAGCCCCGAGGCGATTTTGCGTTTAAAACGGAAACGAACGAGCGGGAGAAAGTAGACGTCTACAAATACGCCAGCCGCGACAGCATCCGCCGTGAATGCGAAAACAGCCTCCGACGGCTGGGTGTCGACTACATCGACCTCTACCAGATCCACTGGCCCGACTCCACCACACCGATTCAGGAGACCATGGAAACCGTGGCGGAACTTATCAAGGAAGGCAAAATTCGCTACGCCGGGGTGTCGAACTACAGCGCCGCGCAACTGGCCGAGGCGCAACAGTACGTCGACGTGGTGTCCAACCAGGTACCTTACAGCATGGTGAAGCGCGACATTGAAACCGAACTGGTGCCTTATTGCCTCGAACACCAGACGTCTATCCTGGCGTACAGTCCGCTGCAACGGGGCTTGCTGACCGGTAAAATGAAGCCCGGCTACGAGTTCGGCAAAGGCGATCACCGGGCGGGGATGTCGTACTTCACCGACGAAAATCTGCAACGGGTGAACGCCTTCCTGTCGAAAATAAAGCCGCTGGCCGACGAGAAAGGTGCTACGCTGAGCCAGTTGGTCATCCGCTGGACGATCGAACAGCCCGGCATCACGGTGGCGTTGGTCGGTGCCCGCAACCGGCAACAGGCCGAACAAAACGCCCAGGCGCAGAACCTCCACCTCTCTTCTGAGGAACTGAACCTGATCTCCGAACACCTGGAACAGCTCGAACTGGCGGAAGCTTAAGCGCTGGCGATAACCCATTAAGGCCGCTTGAAACGTCTCCTAGCAATGCGTTTCAAGCGGCCTTGTTTATGGGTAAAGCAGTATTTCGCCGGAATTGGATCAGCGCCCGCTGGCTTTCAGGATCGCGGTTTCGTTGGCGGAGAGGGCGGCGGTTCGATGTTCTTCTACGATGACAGAAGCGAGGTAATGGGCCAGGTTGACGATCAGGTGCGTGGGGTTCTCCACACTGCCGGTAGGAAAAACCGAACTTCCTACCACAAACAAATTAGGACAGCCGATCACCCGCAGAGATTCGTCCACGACGGCCCGGTCACGGTCGATGGAATAGCGGGTGCCTCCCAGATGATGCGAAGCGTCCGTATAATTCGCAGAGGTGCGCAGCGCTTGTTCCTGAAAGGTAAGCGTACCGCCCAGCGCGGCCATGTGGCGCTGCAAGTCACGGTACAACTGCACCGCCTCTTCCATCGCTTCCGGGCCGAGACGCATGTGCAGTTCCGGGGTGGGCAGTCCGTGAGCATCGGGCGTGTCATGGCGCAATACCATCCGATTGGCGGCCTCGGGCCGTTGCTCCACGTAGCAAACCACCCGAAACCAGTTGTCTTTCTTTTTAGAGAACAGCGCCAGGGATCGCAAACGGTAGAGAAACGCGTGGGGGATCAACTCTTTCGATTCCAGGTGGACACTGGGGATGCGTTGAGAAGGCTCGGGCAGGGCACCGGGTCCGCTTAGGTTTTTCTTCACCCTTTTGTAAAGACTCATCGCCTGGGTAAACCATTTGCTCAAAAGCGTAGGCTCGGTTTCGATCAGATTGGCGTACGCCCGAACGCCGGTACGAGGGTTTACGCGTTTGAGACCGTATTTGAGCTTTCCCTCCTTTGCCACCTGCATTTTCAGTTTTTGCAACGAGGCCGGGAAGTTCTCAAAGTAAAAAGACCCGTGCACAATTTTAGGGTGGTCCATGAGGTACTTCCCGACATTCCGGAAATTGGCTCCCATGCGAGGTTTCAGCACCTCCTCCATCAGCAGCAACGTCCTGGCATTCTCGATGCCGCCCGCCGCCAGCACAAAATAGGCAGCCTCGACCGTAATAGACCGCCCGTTAGCAGCTTGAAACTCAAAAGCCGTAAACCGCCCCTGCCGTTCGGTGGCCTTTGCCCGGTACGTCAGGTGGTAGACCAGCTCAAAATCGCCTGCACGAAGGTGCGTGGACCGTCGGTTGAATCGCTCAATTTTTTTCCCCCACAAACTCACTACTTCGCCCTCGCTCACCGGACATGCCGCCACGAAACGCTGCGCAATGCCCAGGGTAGCATGCGCCCGACTTTTTGAGGCTTCCAACAGGGCAGGCAACGTGCCCCACTCCCGATCCAGCACCGGGTGAAACTGAAAAGACACTACCCGCCCGGCCCACAGGTTGGCCGTACCGCCGACCTGACGACACCGGTTCGTATGATGCGGACGATACGTAAAATTAGACGTGTAATCGATAGCATTCAACTGGTTGGCCGCCTCTTCGGATGCTATCCCGCCACTCTCGGCCACCAGCACGCGTAGCCCTTCGGCCGCAAGTTGCCGCGCCAGCGTGATGCCGGCGGGGCCTCCTCCCACAATGCAGACTTCTGTTACCAGGGTCTCGGACGAAAGCGAATTGGCATCAATTAGCATTGGGACTCAACTTGAAGTATTCACTTGGTGGCAATGACCTGCACGTTGCTCGGCATCATGGAATCGATGAGGTGCTCGTTTGTTTTCGTACGGCCGTCGTATTGCCGGATGACCAGACCATCGAGCAGCGTAATCGACCAGGCCAGCGCCTCGATAAGGGGCCTGAACACAAACCGGACTTCTGCCTGGAGGAGAATGCGTTGCAGCAAAATGCCGATCGTACGGAAAGGCCCACACGCCCCCCGGATGTCGAGGTGTTGCCAGGCGCACTGCTCGAACAGATGGCGGGTGCCGTATTGTGTCAGGTGATAGTAATCTTCCGGGCCCCGATGCACCGCAAACACGCTGCTGACCGACAGGTAGAGCTTTCCGCCCGGTGCCAGAATGGAGTGGCATTGTTTCACCAGACGGGCCGGGTCTGACATATGCTCCAGCAATCCGGTACAGATGATGGTATTGTAAGACGCCGGTGCAATGCCCTCCAACAGCTCGTAATAGCGGTCGGTTTGGTACTGGTATTGAGGCAGGATGTCGTACTCCTTGATGATGTCCTCAAACTCAAATTCGATGTAAACAATCAGCGTTTTAGGCTTAGCCTCCACCCGCTTGGCAAAGGCTCTCAAATCGTAATAAGAGATTTTTCGGGGGACCAGCGTGGCTGTCCTCAGGAGTTTCAGCGCCTTTTTTAACATAAATCCGTTTGATTGGGATAAGATGATCGGACCGCCACCAGCAAGACGCCTTCGAGGAAGCCGAAGCGCTTTCTGCCGAACTGAGATCAGCCCAGGGCACCCTTATCAGCGGACAACCCCTAAAGCATTCGCAGCCTACTGACCTATAGAGAATAGCTTTCCGGGCCTCTGTATAGCTGTTGCTTTTTGGAAGGGTGAAATCCCACGCGCCTCTGTACGTGTATCCTCTTTTTAACTCTGCGTTTCCTTGAAGATAGGTAGCAATGAATAGTAGGTCAGCATGCGCCAGCGCCTGGAGCATCCTTTCAATGTCTCCTACGCTGCTACTTTCAAGTTCTTTGTGTGATAGACAACCACCGACCGTGCTACCATGTCGTGAATCGCTTTTCCCTGTTTGTGGCCCATCACGGTTACCAGCGAAATCCAACCTAGCGTCGCTTTCACCAGAAACCTGACCACAGCGACCGGAAACAGAATGTTTTTGCCTTCGTGGTTGTCTCTTTTCACCCGGAGACCAAACACCATGTGGCCTATGGTCCCTCCGACCGAACTTGTCAAGATGGGGTCATACAGGCCGAAGATGAGTACAAAGGCCAGAATTCGGTACAGGTCCGGTACGGCTTCGAAACTAGAAAACAGTTCCGTCACCATCAGCATCAGTAACATCAACACAAAAGAATCGAGGACGACGGCCTTCACACGAACAAACACGCCCGGAATTTCTGATTGTACCATAACTTGAAGTTTTAGCATACAATATAGCAATCAGGAAAGAAGCATGAAAGCCCAAAGCACGAAAGGGAGTCGTCAGGGTCGTCACTAAAATTTCGAATGATTCGCTAAATCCCTCGGACTCAATCGAATAAAACTTTAAGAGTGAGAGTGATTTAGTTTAGAGAGGTAAAGGGGACTTGGATAATTTTTATCCACAAACAAAAAACCCTTGCAAGTGCTTGACTTACAAGGGTTTATCCTTATGAGTGGCGGTCTGGACGGGACTCGAACCCGCGACCCCATGCGTGACAGGCATGTATTCTAACCAACTGAACTACCAGACCAACTTTTGTTTTTGTTCTCCCTTTCGGCGAACGTGGGCACAAAAGTAGGTGTTTTTTGTTTGGATGCAAGCGGGGGCTGAAAAAAATTAAAATAATCGGTCAGGCGTGCGGTACGCATCTCCTGCGCCCCTTTTTCGTTGTTCTAGTGATATGCCTCTTGTTGCTTCCCCCTACCGTGCGCCGCGCCTTCTGTTCAATGGGCACCTGCAAACCATCGCGCCCCACCTGTGGCGACGCCAGCCCCCCGTGGCTTACCGGCGGGAGCGCCTGGAACTCCCCGATGGTGATTTTCTGGATCTGGACTGGGTAGATGCCGCTGTGGACCAGAATCGGCTGGTCGTGCTGTCGCATGGTCTGGAAGGGGACAGTTCCCGGGCCTACATGGTCGGGATGGCGCACGCGTTTGCGGCACAGGGCTGGCACGTGCTGGCGTGGAACTGCCGGACGTGCAGCGGCGTGATGAACCGTCTGCCCCGCTTTTACCACCACGGCGATGCCGACGACCTGGCAGCCGTCGTGCAGCACGCATTGGCACCAGGAAAATACCGGCAGCTTGTGCTGATCGGTTTTAGCATGGGCGGCAGCATGACCCTAAAGTACCTGGGTCGGACTGCAGCTCCCGTCCCTGAAGCCGTTCAAGGGGCCGTGGTATTTTCGGTTCCTTGCGACCTGTACAGCAGCATCGTGCGCCTGCACCACCCCCACAACGTGTTGTACCGCCGCCGCTTTCTGCAGAAGCTCAAACAGAAAATGGTGCGCAAAGCGCTTCAGTTTCCTGACCAGGTCAACATACGTAACCTGGACCTGATTCAGGACTTTCCTTCGTTCATCGAGCGGTTTATGGGGCCGCTGCACGGCTATCGGGACCTCGCACGGTTTTACCACGAAGCCAGCGCCGTCCACTACCTGGCGGGCATCCGGCGGCCGACGCTGTTGGTCAATGCGCAAAACGATCCCATGCTGGCGGGCAAATGTTTCCCGGTCGCCGAAGCCCGCGACCACACTTTCCTACACCTGGAAATGCCGCTGACCGGCGGCCACGTCGGTTTCACACGCTACGGCTTTCGTCTTAACTGGGCTGAACAACGCGCGCTGGAGTTTGTTGAGTCATTGGGCCTGACGTCCTAGCCTGCCATTTCACCACAACACGATGTTTCCCCGACTCCCCCGTTCATTTTATACCCGCGATGATGTAGTGCAGCTTGCCCGCGAGCTGCTGGGCAAGTACGTCTTCACCCGTTTTGGCGGGGAGCTGACAGGCGGGAGGATTGTGGAAACGGAGGCGTACCATGGCCGCGACGACATCGCGACACAGAAGCATCTGGCCAAGGGACATGCGCGCACGCAGTTGCTGTACCGGGAAGGTGGGTTGCTGTACATCTACGCCGTCTACCGCATTCATCATTTGTTCAACATTGTGACGAATCGCGAAGGATTGGCCGACACGGTCCTGATCCGGGCCCTTCAACCGACCGACGGCGTAGCGACGATGCTGCAACGGCGGCAGATGACCGAGGTGAAACGCAACCTGACGGCCGGCCCGGGCGTGATGACCCAGTCATTGGGGCTCTCCAAGGCGCATTTCGGAACCGATCTGGTTACCAGCCCTGACGTCTGGCTGGAAGACCGCCACGCGTCGGTACCGGACGCACAAATCGTAGCCGGACCTCGTGTCGGTATACCTTATGCTGAAGAACACATCGACCTGCCGTGGCGCTTTTCAGTACGCGATAGTCCCTGGGTCAGCCCCGCCAAAGGCGGCACGCGTTAGGTCTTTTTTGCCCGCAACGGCCAATGCACAAACGGACCTACCAATCGATTTCCGCTTTGCCGTGCTGACGCAGGTATTCGTTGGCCTGGACAAAATGGCGATTGCCGAAAAAACCCCGGTCGGCGGCAAAGGGCGACGGGTGCGCCGACTGGAGTACCAGATGCTTTTTCCCGTCGATCACGGCGCCTTTTTTCTGTGCATATGCCCCCCAGAGCATAAACACCAGGTGCTCTTTTTGCTCGGAAAGGGTTTTGATCACCGCATCGGTAAAAATCTCCCAGCCCTTTTTCTGATGCGATCCGGCCTGGCGTGCGCGCACCGTCAGCGTGGCGTTCAGCAGAAGGACACCTTGGTCGGCCCACCGTTCCAGATTACCCGATTTCGGTACTGGCTTGCCCGTCTCCTGCTCAATTTCCTTGAAAATATTGATCAGCGAAGGCGGCTTGGTGACCCCGTCGGCGACCGAGAAGGCCAATCCGTTGGCCTGGTTGGGGCCATGGTACGGGTCTTGTCCCAGAATCACCACCTTCACCTCGTCGAAGGCACAATGGTCGAAAGCGTTGAAAATCAGATTGCCCGGCGGATACACGGTGGTCGTTTTGTATTCTTGCTTGACGAACGAAACCAGTTCGCGGAAGTAAGGCTTCTCAAATTCCGGTTGCAGATGGTCTTTCCAGGAAGGGGCAATTTTTACATCCATAGGTAATTTTTTTAGCGTAAGGAAGCTTGCGGTTATTAGGTGTTAGGGTTGACAACCCAAAACTTATCTTTAATTTTAGACGTTTCCTGCTGTATACGTAAAACTTTCCACATTATGGTCACTCAAACTACGCAAGGCGTCCGGGTAAGTGTTGTGACCGAATACCAGCCTGAGTATTCTAATCCGATACAAGCTCATTTTGTTTTCACATACAAGATTACCATCGAAAACTGTAGCGACCACACCATCAAGCTCCTGCGGCGGCACTGGTTCATTCACGATGCGCACAACCTGACGGCCCGTGAGGTGAAAGGGGATGGCGTGGTGGGCCAGCAACCAACGCTGGAACCCGGTCAGACGCACGAATACGTATCGGGATGTAATCTAAAATCGGGGCTGGGCAAAATGTACGGCACCTACGAGATGGAACGCATCATGGACGGCCACCTGTTCGAAGTGCAGATCCCCGAGTTTACGATGGTGTCTCCTTACCGGCTGAACTAGCGTCCCCGTTGTCCATTTCGCAGGTTCTAGGCACGCTTTACCGCTACGCCCGTTTCCGACAGCACGCCGGTGACGCCCACAGCATTCATTCGCCGTTTGTTTTTCATTTGTACACGGAAGTGTTGCGGCCCGACAAGCAGTATTATGCGTTTGAGGGCATTGAGCAGCACCGGCAGCGTTTGCTGCGCGACACCCGCTCGCTGGAGATCACCGATTTCGGGGCGGGTGCCGCACGTTCCCGTCAGCGCACGGTGCAGGAACTGGCTCGCCGGTCGGCGCAACGCCCCCAACGCGCCCAACTGCTGTTTCGGCTGGTAGAATTTCTGCGCCCCGCTTATCTGGTCGAGCTCGGCACGTCCTTGGGCCTCACCACGGCGTATCTGGCGGCACCGAATCCCCAGGCATCTGTCGTAACGCTGGAAGGATGCCCGGCCACGGCGGCCCTGGCGCGTGAAACGCTACGCGATACCCAGGCACAGCTTGTGGTAGGTCCGCTGGAAGAGACCCTCGCTCCTGCCCTGGCCCGCCTACCGCACGTCGATTTCGTGTACTTCGACGCAAACCACCGCCGGGAGCCCACCCTCCGCTACTTTCGTCAGTGCCTTGCCAAAGCGCACGAAGCAACCTGTTTTGTGTTCGACGACATTCACTGGTCACGCGAAATGGAACAGGCCTGGCAGGAGATTCAGGCGCATCCGGACGTTACGCTCACCCTCGATCTGTTCTGGCTGGGTCTGGTCTTTTTTCGGCAGAAACAGCCCAAGCAACATTTCCGCCTACGCCTTTGAGCGGCGCTTTTGCAACCAGGTTTCTACCTTGTCGAGCGGCCAGGCATTAAACGTTTTGTCGGCGGTTAGCCCGCCTTTTCGCCCCATGCAGACGCCGTAGTACATGTCCGCGTAACCCGCCTTTTCGTGCGCATCGGGGTTGATGCTGATCAATACACCTTTCTCCAACGCATACGGCACCCAGCGCCAGTCCAGGTCCAGTCGCCAAGGATTGGCGTTGATTTCGATAATTACGTTGTGTTCGGCACAGGCATCGATGATGCGCCGGAAGTCGAGTGGATAGCCTTCCCGACGCAACAACAAACGGCCCGTCGGGTGCCCCAGCATGGTGGTATACGGATTTTCGATGGCGCGCAGGAGGCGGTCGGTGGCGTGGGCCTGATCCATACCGAGGTTGGAGTGCACCGAGGCCACCACAAAATCGAACGAGGCCAGCACGTCGTCGGCATAGTCGAGCGAGCCATCGCCGAGAATATCAGATTCAATCCCTTTCAGGATCTTGAAAGGCGCGAGTGTTTTGTTCAGCCGGTCGATCTCCTCGTGCTGTTGCTGCACCCGAAACTCCTGCAAACCACCGGCGTAAGCTGCCGTTTTCGAGTGGTCGGAGATGCCCAGGTACTGGTATCCTAATTCCTGACAGTAGCGTGCCATCTCTTCGAGTGTATGTTTCCCGTCACTGTAAGTCGAGTGGTTGTGCAAGATGCCCTTGAGATCGGCCATTTCGAGCAAACGGGGCACCTCGCCTTGTTCCAATACCTGCGCTTCCAACATGCCTTCGCGCAGTTCCGGCGGAAAGGCAGGCAAAGCCGCCTCCTGATAAATAGCTTCTTCGGAAGCAAATGCCCCGTTGCGCGCAACCGAGACCAGTGCATGTCCGCTGGCAGCCGCCCATTGCAGGTGGGCATCGGCCGACGATAGCAGGAGCCACTCACCAGCAAATTCCTCAGGTCGACACGTCAGAATGGCCACCGGTACGTCTGCCTCGGTCAGGTGCCCGCGCCACACAAAAGGCCCGGAAGCGCTTTCGTCTTTGGCCAGCATCACGTGGTTTTCCAGCGCCTTCCACAAAACACTGGGCTGTTCGATCGCCGCCAGCAGCTCCAGTTGGTCAACGATTTCGAGTTTCCGGCGTGTCTGCCCGGCAATTTCTACCCGCTGTACGGCCCCGGTATCGAGCAGAAGTTGCCGCACCTGTTCAGCCAGGGCTTCGGCCGCCGAAAGATGTAGCTTTCCGGCGTTGCGCATGGAGAACAAGATGGATTCGCGAATCGACTCCTGCGTTTTTTTGCCGAACCCTTTCAGCGCGGCAACCTGATCGTTTTCGCAAGCTTCCAACAGGGCCTGTTCGCTTTCCACCTTGAGCGATTGCCACAGCGTCCGGACTTTTTTGGGTCCCAGGCCCTTCAGCGAAAGCATCTTTACCACCCCGGGCGGCGTCTGGGTGAGCAGTTCGTCCAGCTCAGGAAAGCTTTCGGTTTCTTCCAGGCGGGCGATGCGCTCGGCCATGCCCTTACCGATGCCTTCGAGACCCGCCACTTCGTCGGGCGTCATGCCCAAGAGCGGCTGCTCCAGGCGCTCCAGGTTAAGGGCGGCATTCTGATACGAACGAATTTTGAACGGGTTGGCGGCGTGTAATTCCAGCAGGCTGGCGGTCAGCTTAAAGGCACGAATGATGTCGCGGTTGGTCAAGGGAAATGAGTGATTTGCGTGTGGTGCGCACACGGTGAAATGACATAAAAAAGCCGATCCTTCTTCGGCGAAAAAGGATCGGCAAAGTACGGAAATCTGTGCGCTATTGCCGCACCAGACGGATGGTTCGTGTGACTTGATCGGCCACGACCTGCACAAAATAGATGCCGGGTGCCGCAACCTGAATTTCATCTTCCTGCGTACCCGCCCCGCGCCAGAGTTGTCCCGAAGACCACACCCGACGGCCCAATACATCGACCACCCGTAGTTCGACCGCCTGCGGCGACGTCAGCTGGTAGCGAAGCGTTGATGTGCCCGCCGTAGGGTTGGGGTATAGCTTCAAGCCGCTCAGTTCCGGCAGATCGTCGGCCGAAGAAGTGGGCGGATCGCCGATGGAAATCTGATCGAGGTAGAGGCTTAACCCGCGTTGCGACGTTACGTCGAACTGCACCAGCAGATACTGACCCGCTACGGCCGACGGGAGGGGGTACACAAACTCCTTCCACTGGTCCTCGGTAGGCACCCAGTCGCTGCTGGTCTGCTCCGGCGCCGTCGCCATCAGCGCTGCCGACAAGACCCGCACCTTGCTCCAGCTACGTCCGCAATCGGTCGAGATGTTGATGTTCATCACCTCTTCTTTGGTATCGTTCGGGCGGCGCGCATACGCCATGTGAAAATAGAGTTTCGGGGCGGTGGTCTGACCGGTCAGGTCGATCAGAGGCGAAGTCAGGTAGTGGTGCGTTCCCTCGGTTGCCCGGTTGCTGAGCTGGATAGACGCCGCCCCCTGCGACGAAGCCGTGACCGTACGATTCCACGTAAAGTTGTTGCTGGAGACTTCGGGAGATGCCTGAATCTGCCAACTGTTGGCGGGATCGTTGTTCAATACCGGGAACGTAGCGCTTTCGGCATACTCCACGAACGGAAAGGGTTTGTTCTTGGAGCGGTCGCGCACGCGCACCAGCCCTTCCAACGACAAGGTATCGGCTCCGGCACTATTGCGGACGATCAACTGGCCGCTGAACGTTCCCGAGCCGGAAAACGCAGGCGTAGGATTCTGGGCGGTAAATTCGTTCTGGGTGGCCTGCGGAAAATACCACTCGTACGTAACCCCCGACAGGTCGGTGTTGTACAGGGACGCTGAAAATTTCACGGCCGTGTTGTCGCAGATCAGGGTATCGGCCGGGTAAAAGGTGTCGATGCGCGGCGGGCAGGTTCCGGCTACGTAACCGTCGTTTGTACCAGTCGCCACCAGATTGGCCGAGGTCACCAGACTATTCAACACGCCATTGTCCGGAGTGTCGGTCAGCAGTTCGCGCATGCGGGTGCCCTGGCCTTGCGTGAACATGATGCCGCAACTGGAGTAGTCCATGATGTTCTGCACGTTGTCGAGCGACCCGCAGGTGGTTTGCTGCAGGTTACAGGCGCCGATGGGCGATCCGAGGGTGTTCGGTGTATCGTCAATGCCATCGTCGGTGTCGCAATTACTTTCTACCTGCGGGTTGTTGGTAGCACCCCACGGGTGCGCCAGTCCCAGGTAGTGCCCCAACTCGTGGGCGATGGTGTTGTCGAAAGCGCTGCCGGCCCGGAACACGGCCACGGCCGGGCGACTCCCTTCGTAACTCACGTACCCGGCGATCACCCCCTCGCTGCTGGCGAAGATGTCTTTCAGCACGTAGATGTTGATGTACTTGTTTCGATCCCAGCTCACCAGGTCGATCAACTCGTTGGTCAGGTTCGCCCGGGTGCCCGTAGCGGCTTCGCCGTTGGTCAGCGGCGAAAAATGGCGCGTAATGCCATCGGTACAGTTCCCATTCGGATCGATTTGCGCCAGCCGGAACTCGATGCGTGTATCGGCCGCAATGGGTTTGAAGGCCGCCACAATGCGCGACGTATCGGCACGGTTGCGCCGGTAATAGTCGTTTACGATTTTCAGCGCCCGCGCTACTTCCGACTTGCTGAGATTCTCCGACCCGTTCTGATGCACCACATGGAACACCACCGGCACAACGAGCACCTCGTCGGCAGCCGTGCGCAGCGCGTTCGTTTTCGGATTGCCCAGCCGGCCGGGGGTGGGGATACTGGGCATTTCGGTCCCACAAATGTACTGGGCATGCCCTACTTCGGGGACGGTCGTTCCGAAGAGCGCCCCGAACAGAAAAGCGTAAAGAATTTTTTTCATAATGACTTACGTCCTGACCTGGCCGTTCACCTCGCGTCTTCTCCGGTCAGTCTTACAAAAATAACGTGAAATTGCGCAACACACGCCCGTCTCTTTGTCAACTTATTTTACACCGCCGGTTTCAGGCAAGGTAACAACACAACGCTCCGGAACGGCTAATTTATATCCGGCCGCAGGCCTGTTGAGGGGAAAAATCAGGCGATTGGCAGATTTTTCCTCCCTGCCGGTTACTCGTTCCAGCCCAGCTTTCCTTTGAGGGGAACAAACCGATATACTTCAAACTCCTCTTTTCGGATTTCGTTGCCCGCCAGTTTGGTCAGGCGAATCATCCGCTGCTGTTGGTCGTCGCCCACCGGAATCACCAGCTTTCCGCCCAGGCTGAGTTGTTCGAGCAGCGCATCGGGCACAAACGGCGCGCCGGCGGTGACCAGAATGCGCTCGAACGGCGCCCGGCTTTTCCACCCCAGGGTTCCGTCGCCCAGGTGCAGCTGCACCGCGTAGGGCAACCGCCGAAACAAGTGCAGGGCTTTCTGGTACAGGGCCGGAATGCGCTCCACGCTGAACACCTTCGCGCCCAGCAGCGCCAGCACCCACGCCTGGTAGCCCGAGCCGGTCCCGACTTCCAGCGTTTTCATGCCGGGGCCTACGTCCAGCAGTTCCGTCTGCCGCGCCACGGTGTAAGGCTGCGAAATGGTCTGCCCCTCGCCGATCGGAAAGGCTTTGTCCTGATAAGCGTGTTCCAGAAACGCAGCGTCGAAAAAGATGTGACGGGGAATTTGGCCGATGGCATGCAGCACCCGCTCGTCGTGGATGCCCTTTTCTCTCAGTTTGCCCAACAACGCCCTGCGCATGCCCCGGTGGCGATAGCTATCCTCAATGGACTCTCTCATATACTGCGCTAAAGGTAGGGCTTTCCCGTTGGATAAAAAAAAACCTAATTTTGAGGCTTCTATGCTTCAATCAGCTTTCTTGCGACACGTGTCCGCACGAAGAAGTTTCGAATTTTCAGACATGCGGTTCGCTTCTTTCTTTGCGCTTCGGGCGTTGTGGCCTGCGCTTTTCCTACTATCCCTGCGTCCGTCCGCACGACGGGCAGAAATCCGGGAGAGGTGCGCTTACTTCCGTCGCGCCAGCCGTACTTACCTACATATGCCTGTAGAGAGGACCTGCGCCGCTTTACAGCACGCGATGATTTCTGGCAAAAACTACCTCCGGATGCTTGCTCCGTCTCTTTTCAGGTCAGCCACACGGGCCAGCGCGCCACGGGCCGTCGGCTTTCTTTTCGTGACTGATTTCCTTGTCTGTGGTTCCTCATCCATGCATTTCGGGAGTTTAGGCAGATGAAGAAAGCAGCCTTTTCCATCAATTACCTCATTGCCGATTTTCTGGCCGCCTTCCTTGCCTGGATCGCATTTTACATCTTCCGCAAGTACCTGCTGAACGAAATCCAGGTGGGCGTTTCGTTCTCACTGCTATACAGCGCCCTACCGATCGCCACGTTCTGGACGCTCCTGTTCGCACTGTGGGGCACGTACGTCGACGTGATCCGAAAATCGCGGGTGAAAGAACTGTTTTCGCTGTTCACGGCCTGCCTGACCGGGGTGGTGGTCATCTTCTTCGCGCTGCTGCTCGACGACGAGGGCGTCAGTACGTACACCCAGTACTACAAAACGGTCAGTACGTATTTCCTGCTCCACTTTACCGTGGTCGCCCTCGAAAAGATGGTCGTCATGACCTACACGAAGCGGCTGATCCGGCGGCGCAGCATCTGGTTCAACACGCTTCTGATCGGCTCGGAGAAGAATGCGCTGGAGATTTACCAGGAAGTAGATACCAACCACGATCTGCTCGGGCTGCGGTTTATGGGCTACGTACACGTGTTCCGGAAAGAGAGCCCGGTCGAACATTTTCTGCCCTGCCTGGGCGATTACCGCGACCTGGAAGAAATTCTCAAAAAGCACAAGATCGAACAGGTGATCATTGCTGTGGAGCCGTCGGAACACAAGCGGATGGAAGAAATTCTGACGCTGCTGGAAGGTGCCGGGGTGTACATCAGCATCATTCCTGACCTGTACCAGATCCTGCTGGGGTCGGTCCGGGTGCAACACATTTTCGGGACGCCCCTCATCGAAATTCGGCAGAACCTGATGCCCGTCTGGCAACGGGTTGCCAAGCGCCTGTTCGACTTTCTGATTGCCCTGCTGGTGCTGGTGCTCGGGGCTCCGCTCTACCTGATTGTGGCGCTGATTACGCGCGTCACGTCGCCTGGGCCTTCGCTCTACTCGCAGGAGCGCATCGGCAAAGATGGCCAGCCTTTCCGCATCTACAAGTTTCGCAGCATGTACATCGATGCCGAAACCAACGGCCCGGCCCTTTCGTCCGACAACGACCCGCGCATCACTCCGTGGGGGCGCATCATGCGCAAAACCCGCCTCGACGAAACGCCGCAGTTTTTCAATGTGCTGAAAGGCGAGATGTCGATCGTCGGTCCGCGGCCCGAGCGTCAGTACTTCATCGACCAGATCACCGCCCGCGCCCCGCACTACAAGCACCTGCTCAAAGTTCGCCCCGGCATCACGTCGCTGGGACAGGTTAAATACGGCTATGCCGGCAACGTGGACGAAATGGTGCGGCGCATGAAATACGACATCATTTACATCGAAAACATGTCGCTGGCCATGGACATGCGCATTCTGCTCTATACGATCATGATCATTCTGCAAGGCCGCGGCAAATAGCAACCGGGGCGGCAGCACGGCCCTCTGGTCGGCGCACCCGAAGCCTGAACCCTCTTTCGACACCCCTGATGAATTTCAAAGACCTTCTCCGAGAAACGCTTCTGTTTCTTCGCCTCGACCTCACCAAGAACCTGGAATACGACCGGCTCACCCGGCTGATCATGCAACGCGTCATCCATTCCCGGTCGAACTGCATCGACGTGGGCTGTCATAAAGGCGAAATTCTGCAACAGATCCTGACGTACGCGCCGGACGGACAGCACTATGCGTTCGAACCGATTCCTTACTTTTTCAAGCAATTGCAGGCGACCTACCCGCGCCGCGTCACCCTGTACCCGTACGCCCTGGCCGACCAAGCGGGCACTTCGTCGTTCCAGTTCGTAAAAAACGCACCGGCCTACAGCGGCATTCGGCGGCGGCATTACGCAGTAGCGCAGCCCGATATCGAAGAGATTGAGGTTGAAATCGCAACGTTGGACGACCTCATTCCGGCGGATGTGCCGATCCATTTCATGAAAATCGATGTGGAAGGCGGCGAGTTCGCGGTGCTGAAAGGCGGGAAAAAGCTATTGAAACGCCACAAGCCCGTGGTGGTGTTCGAATGCGGCCTCGGTGCCAGCGACTATTACGGTACCGATCCGCTCGAACTGTACACGTTTCTGACCCGAGAGGTGGGCCTGAAGCTAGCCACGCTCAAAGCGTTCGTGCAGAGCAAGGAAGCCCTATCGCCGGAAGCGTTCAAAAACTACTTTCACAACAACCAGGAGTATTACTTCATCGCTTTTCCGTAAGCGCAGGCCCCAGCACAGGAGGCGTTTACACCACGACGATGAACACGTAGTAGAGGTACAATCCCAGCAGAAAAGTGCCTTCCAGCCGGCTGATGCGCCGGAACGTCCACATAACGGGCAACAGCACCAGGGTGATGCCCAGCATCCACCACATGTCCACGTCCAGGATATCCTGGCTCACGTCGATGGAGCTGATCACACTGGTAATGCCCAGAATCGAAAGGATGTTGAAGATGTTGGAACCCAGCAGGTTGCCCAGCGCAATGTCGGTGTGGCGCCGGTACGCGGCCACGATCGACGTGACCAGTTCGGGCAACGACGTGCCCACGGCCACCACGGTCAGACCAATGATGCGCTCGCTTACGCCTAACGAAAGGGCCAGCTTTTGCGACCCGTTCACAAACCAGTCGGCTCCCCAGAAGAGACCCACGCAGCCCAACCCAATGAGCAACACATCTTTCCAGGGGCTGCTGGAAGGCGCTTCCGGTACTTCTACCGCTTCGGCCTGCTGCTCCAGTTCCCGATTGGCGCGGGTTTGCTTGCGCGAACGGCGGATGATCCACACGATGTAGGTCACCAGAATGGCAACGAACAGGACGCCTTCGTACCAGCGCAGTTCACCGTCGAGCGACAGCAGGTACAGCAAGAGCGAGCACCCCATGGTCATGGGCCAGTCTAACCGCAGTGAATCGCGCTGCACGCCCACCGGATAGACCAGCGCCGTAGCGCCCAGCACCAACGCCAGGTTGCAGATGTTGGAGCCAACTACGTTTCCCATGGCCAGGTCGGAACTGCCGCGCAGCGCCGACGTGACGCTGATCAGAAGCTCGGGCAGCGACGTGCCGAACGCAACCACAGTAAGCCCGACCACCAGCGGTGACATGTCGAAACGCAAGGCTACCGACGAAGCGCCCCGCACCAGCAACTCGGCCCCGCCGATCAGCACCACCAGTCCCAGGAAAATTTGCAGAAGAGTAAAGGTCATAGATAAGCAGGAACCGCATCCTTTCGCCACCGTTGGCGGGCAAATATACAACGCCCCCCCGTTCCTCTGCGTAAAGTTTCTGTCCGCATCCTGTTTTGCCATCGTGCTATGCCGTCTACCGCCCTTCACTTTCTGGCCCTGGTTCCGCCGTCGCCGCTGCAGGAAGAAGTGACGGCGTTTAAGCGGGAAGCCGCCCGGCAATTTCAGACGCAGCGGGCGTTGCGCTCGCCCGCGCACATCACGTTGATTCCGCCCTTTGCCTGGGACGATGCCGAAGCGCTGGCACCCTTTCTTCGGCAGTTTGCCACCCGCCACGCACCGTTTCCAGTCACGTTGCGCAACTTCGCCGCGTTCGCACCGCGAGTCATCTACGTAGACGTGGTCGGGTCGGAGGCGCTGGTCGCCTTGCAGCAGGACCTGGCGCAACAGATGCACGCTGCCGGGCACCTTCCCCTGGGTCAGCCCGACCGGCCGTTTCATCCGCACATGACCGTAGCCTTTCGCGACCTGACCCGCTCGAAGTTTGTAGCGGCCTGGGCCTACTTTTCGACCTGCTCGTACGAGCGCTCGTTCCGGGCCGATCACCTGGCGCTATTGCGTCACGATGCGCAGAAATGGCACATCATCGCCACGTACCCGTTGGGTCCCACTTCGGCTAAATAAAGTAACTTTGCCCGTAAGGCGCAGAAATAGAGGCAAATCCCGGGCGTACCGGGATATTTTTGAGGATGCCGTGCCTCTTACGCGTAGAAAACAGGCTTTATGTTGGGCGCTCCCGATTGCCAACGATTTTCGGAAAAAGCCTGTTAAAGTACAGTACAAACTGGATTAATATTTTTACTTTTCGGCGATTTTTCGTTTGAAAACCTGTTTAGAAATCATTTTTCAAACCTTTGCCCACCCGGGTGCGGATAGACGACGCGTTCTCTAGACAAGATGTCGTGTTTTATCGAAAAGCAAACGTTTCGTTTTGAACGTTACCGCGATTGACGAATAATACTCCGTGCCGATTTTTCACCTATTGGCAGAAAACCCCTTGACGATTAGCTTAGCCCACATGAGCAGAGAAAAAATCAAACTAGACTCAGGCATTACGTTAAAAGAATTCAAAAAACACGATTGGCTCAAAACCGATCTGATGTCGTATTGCCGTGATCACCAGTTATCCGCTTCCGGCTCGAAAGAAGAGTTAGAGCAGCGCATTATCAATCACCTGACGGTGGGCGAACGAAAGGTACGCCGCCGTTCCATGAATACAAAGACACGCGTGACGCGTCCCAAGCGCGCCCGACAGAAACTGGAGAAGCCGTCGCTCAAGACCGTGATCACGCCCGATTTCCGGGGAAGCCAGGTAAACCGTCAGTTTTTCCGCTCCATTCTGGGTCCGCAATTCCGGTTTACAACCCGCCTGACGCGCTGGATGCGTGCCAACGTGGGCAAAACGTTCGGCGATGCCATTCAGGAATACCAGCGGGAACAGGAAGATCGACAGAAAGGGGTGTATCGTCCGCAGGCAGGTCCGCAGGCACGGTACAACCAGTTTATTCGCGACTACCGGGAAGCGCACCCGGAAGCGACTTTCAAAGAGGCCATTGCGGCCTGGCACCGACACAAGCAATCGCAGCAGGTGGCCTAGTTTCCATCCTGCCGGTTATACGCTCCATGCCCTTTGAACCAGACTCAAAGGGCATTTTTTATGTCGGCCGACAACAGGGCGTGCAACAAATCGCGACTGATGGGTTTCACAATGTAATCGGACACGACGCTCAGGTGCTTGGCGCGTTCGATATCACTGGCATTAACCGACGAACTCACCATGTAGATCTGGGTCTTCTTGCACAAACGCGGTACCAGTTCGCGGTAGCGTTCCAGAAACTCCCACCCGTCCATAATCGGCATATTGATGTCTACCAGCATCAGGTCGGGCAACCGGGCCGCCTCGGCCGCCGCCGCTTCCAGTTCCTGGATGGCCAGTTCCGCATTCAGAAAGGCCTTTACTTCGCCGGCCAGTTGCGTCCGCTCAATTTCCAGGCGGATGGTAAATTGGTAGATATCGTCGTCGTCCACTACCCACACCTTCTCAACCATTTGTGTTTTGTTTTAGCGGTTAAAATACGATTTTAAACGTAGTGCCCTCTCCCACACGGCTCTCCACCCCAATCGAGCCGCCCTGCGATTCGATCTGATTCTTGGTGATGAACAACCCCACTCCGCGGGCATCGGGGTGTCCATGGAACGTTTTGTGCAGTCCGAACAGCTTGGTACCATGCCGTTCCAGATCAATGCCAACGCCGTTGTCCTGGCAGGTCAGTACCACGCGTCCGTCTTCGCTGCGGTGGGTCCGGAAACAGACCTGCGCTGTCCGATCGGCAGCCCGGTACTTGATGGCATTGGTCAGCAGATTCAGCATGATGCTTTCCAGGTACACTTTCGGGTAAGTGACCGTCGGGCACTCCGTAAAATGGGCACACACGCGCGCGCCACTCTCCTGGATCTGCGCCACCAGGCTTTCGTTCAGATGGCACAGCACTTCCTCAAAGCGCAGCTCTTCGCTCACCAGCGTATCGTCCGTCTGCACGCGCACCACTTCGGTCAGGTCTTTGACGGTTTCGGCGAGCCGCCCCGCCACTTTGCGGAGTTGTTGCAGCAGAATTTCTTTCTCTGCACTGTGGGCACTGCGGTCGTACAGTTCCAGAATAGTCGCCAGATTAGTCACCGGCGAGCGCAGGTTGTGGGAAACGATAAACGCAAATTCCTGCAACATCTGGTTGCGGCCACGCAAGAGGTGCGTGGTCTCTTCCAGCGCCGCCACGTGGGTTTGCAGCTCGTGCTCCAACTGCTTCAGCAAGGTCACGTCGCGCGCCACCGTCAACACCGCGGGCGCGCCCGCTTCGGACAGCGACAACGGTACTGCCGAGATGACGTAATTGCGGCGGATTCCCCCCTCGCCCGGAATGCCCGACAGGTAGTCGAACGTACGGGCCTCGCCCGTCGCAATCACCTCCCGCACCTGCTGCACAAAGATTTCGGCCTGTGGCCCTGGTCGGCTCACCTCCTGAAACGTACGACCCTCGATCTGGTCAGGCGATATGCCGGCCAGGCGGCGGATCGACTGGTTGATGAACTTGTAGCGCATGTCTTCGTCGAGGTACGCCACAATGTCCGGATTGTGCTCGACCAGGGCTTTGAACTGTGCTTCGCTGCGACGCAGCTCCTGGTTGGCTTTTTCCAGCTCGGCCGTGCGTCGTTGCAGTGCCTCCTCCAGTTCGGCGGGGGTTTTCAGGGCCAGGGCCTGAGGCGCCACCCGGTACATGGCGATGAGCGTGGTCCACGACACCAAGCCGGTGCCCAGCAACAAAAGGGCATTGAACCGGTAGACCGGCACCCAGAACATGAGCGCGTCCATCAGGTGTGTCGCACCGCAGAACAAAATGAATGCGGTGAACCAGGCAAATATCTTCCGAAAGGGCAGATCGGGGCGCTTCCGCACCAGATAGAGTAACATGAGCGGAATGGCAAAATACGCGCTCCAGACGGCCAGATTCGCGCCGATGTACAACCACCCATGCAGATCGCTCCAGCGACCGCAATGCCACCGAGCCGGAAAATCGGCGGTATCCCACAAATGCGTAAGAAAATGGTGTAGCTGATCCATAACCGGTGAGGTACCCGACAAGAGCAGTCAAGCTACCTGCAACAACTCTATTAAACGACGAATGAACGATAATAATAGACGAAACAACATTGCAATATACAAGATCGGCGCTAGTTCCTTGCATCGCATTTGCCGCGAATCCTCCAAGGTCATGTAAGTAGTGCCCTGATTTTCAAGCGTTTTAGAACAACGCGGCCACCTGCATGCGGCCGATGTGGACCGGGGCGGTCGACTGTGCTTTGCGGCCTTCGTACTGAAAGGTGAGTTGTAGGCCGTTGGCCAGTTTCTGCTGCCAGTTGACGGCCCACGTAAAGTTGTTGCCCGGCTGGAGGGCTTCCAGCATTTCGTACGCCAGGGGCGAATTGGCGTTGCCCGTAAACGCAATGCGCACGTATTGGAGCGACGCATTGACGCTGCGGACCGAGACTTTCTGCCAGCGCAGTTCGGTACCGGCTTTGCTCACCGTAGCGCGCTCGGCACCGTCGAGGTTCTGTTTGCCGGAGCGGCTCAGCAATCCCGTCAGGCGGAAACTGGCACCCGGCTGCCACGACAACTCCGGGTTGAGCTCGCGAATCAGGATGGTGTAGTTGCGGTTGTCCAGAAAATCGGAGCGTGACGTGCGTTGCTGCTGAAATGCGGCCAGTTGCACGTTGAACTTGCGTTTCAGGTTCAGGCGCATGTTCAGCCGCAGTTCGTCGGTCTGTCGCGCGTCGAACCCCGCCGTCAGCAATTGCTTCTGCCGTAGCTGCAACGTACCCATGTCCCACCCAAACTGCGGATTGGTGCGGTTGAAAAAGAGGGTAGAACGCAGGGCCTGTTGTGTGGAAAGCAGATCTTCGTCGTCGACGGCGAGTAAAGGCACAAAGCGCTGAAACACACTGCCCTGGGTAATTTTCCGGTCGACGGTCCACGACGAAACGTTCGTAAAACGCGACAGCAGATTGCGCAGGCCCTTTTTCTGCCGCCAGCCACGCGGTGCGTCCAGGTTCAGCCGGTATACCAGGTTGTTCGTAAAGGCCTTGACGTACTCGTTGGTGGGAACCAGAATTTTGATGTAGAGCCGCCGGTCGGGATTGACCGCCTCCACAAACTCGTTCAGTTCCTGGATGCCGTTGCCGTTGTAATCGATCCAGTCGTGCGTGCCCTGCCCCGGTTCCAGCGCCGGAATGTACTGAAACTCGCGCCGCAGTTCGCGTCCCGTTGCGGTAGCAAACGTCAGTTCGGAACGGATGTGGCGCTCCAGCAGATCGGCCGACCAGTCGAGGCGTCCCTGCACCGTCTCTTCGCCCCGCGCCAGCGAGTCGCCGGTCTCCGATGCGTTGACGTAGTCCAGCTTTCGGTAGGTGCCCGTAAAGCCCAGCGTCTGGTGTTTGCCCAGCGGCGTACTCACCCCTAGGTTCCCGGTTTGCGCCTCGGTGTTCCGGACCAACTCGCCCCGTTGAGGCAGGCGGTCGTAGCGCAGGCTGTAGTCGGCCGTGAGGCGGGTACGCGCCGTGTCGGGCGTGTGCAGGTAAAAGCGGTGCTCTTCGTAATTCATCGCCGTCCGCACGATCGAATCCGTGCCGGGCGCATAGATCCGGTTGTGGTCCAGGTTGTAGGTATAGCCCGGCACGAGCCAGCGCCCCTGGTAGGCCAGATCGAGGCTGAGCCGCTCCCATTCGGAGTCGTAGTCCTGGCGCTGGTTGCGGAGCAGAAACGCCTGTGTGCGGAGTTGAAACCGCCAGATTTCCTTGGCCGCCTCCAGCGTCTGTTGCGTGCCCGACACGTTTTCGCCTTTGTCGCGGAGGCTGAAGCGATACAGCAGTCGGTTGTTCAGGTCGCGCATCAGGCCGGTGTGCACATTCAGGAGGTGGTCGTCGGCCCGCAACGTATCGCCCTGGTTTGCACTCCAATCCCGGTCGAATTCCACGTCGCGGAACCGGTCGATGGGATTGAAATAGGAGCTGAGGTATTCGTAGTCGACGCCCGCCATCCAGCGCGTTTTCTCCCAGAACCCCAGCGCACGGCCTTCGTTCAGGTAGCCCAGCTTCAGAGCCCGGCCCTGGTCATCGTCGGCATCCAGCTTGGAAAAACGGTTTTTGTCGTAGCCGGAAAAGGCCACTTCCGTGTAGAACTTCTCCCCTTCGCGCAGCCGGAAATTGGCTCCCAACGTGGTCAGGCGGCGGCGGTTGGGGGTCGGGATGAGCCGCACGGGCCGGTAGCGCCCCTGCCCCGGTCCTACCCAGTCGAACACGCGCCCGTTGTAAACGCCCTTTCGCTGCACGTAGTCGCCCTGACCATAGCCGACATCCGAAAAAACCACACGGTAGACCGTATCCTGCGGGTTTGTGGCGAACACGTAGGTCGGGTATACCGTGCCGTTGTAGAGCGTATCGCGCTGCACGTACAGCACTTCGTTTTCTGTAAAATCGACCCGCTGCGCCCCGTCGATCACTGCCTGATTCAGGTCATCGCCGATCAGGCTCAGCCGACGCCGGGCGGCCGTGTCCAGCTCCACCGTCAGCGGATTGTTGCGGTTGTCACCTTCCTGGTAGTGGTTGAAAAATACGTCGAACTTCCCGACAGTCTGGTAATGCGACGCGTTGAAAATCGTGCGGCTGTAGTTGCGTTCGGCATACTCGAAGTCGACCCGCACGCGGGAGTACTGGGTGATGACGATGCGCTGCGTAAAGGTGATTTCGGCCTGGTTGTAGTCGATGACGTAATCGTTGTTGAAGCCACGCGTCAGCAACCGTCCGTCCAGAAACACCCGCTCCGAATTGGCCAGGACGATGATGCCCGTTTCGCCATTCGGCCCCACCAGACGGTACGGCCCCTGCACCCCCTCCTGTACGGCCAACTGCGGCGTGGAGTAAAACTTTCCTTTTGCGGCGGCGGCGCTGACGGTGGTGGTGGCCTGCCCCTTTTCGCCGGTCGCGTAAGTCGCCTGCGCCTGCCCGCCCTGCACGTTTTTGTAATAGCGCAGAAACGCCGATGGCGGATTTTTCAGCACAATGTCGCCCGCCGTCAACCGTCCTTTCTGATGCTCCAGCGTCAGGTAAACCTGGTCGAATTCCTGCAACTGCTGCGTGTTGCCTTCCGGCTGAAACGGCACGTTCTGGTCCGAAATGACGCCGGTGAGTTTGATGTCGGGTGTCAGTTGCCCTTCCAACTGCAAATTGAGGGTGGAATTGACAAAAACGTTCTGGTTGTTGCCGAACGAGATGCCCCGCGTGATGCTCCCGTTTTTGCTGATGCCCGGCGTGTTGAACAGCTGCTCGCGGGTTTCGGAGGGTCCCCGGAACGAAACGTCGTCGAAATAATAGTCGGTCGAGTCGTACGCCTCAGGGTCGCGGTGAAAGCGGGGCGCGTCGAACCGCAGCGGAAATACGCGGTAGCAGATCGTGACGGAGTCGGGCAGTTGTTCCGGAAAGGCGAAACGCAGGGTGTGGGTGTTCAGCTCGTAGTCGACGCTGTCGAGGCCGTGGCGGACGTCGGTCAGGTGGATGGAGCCGGGCACGAGGCTGAGCGAATCGAGCGTAATGCCGGTCGGTACGACCGCCACACGGCGGCACCGGAGGTTGGAAAACTGCGCCCATGCCGGAACCGACAGGAGGCATCCCACCCAGATGAGGAATCCGTACCCGAGTACCCGACGTTTCACGATAACTCCCAGACAATGAGGCACAAGGCCAACCAATATACAAGTTTACCCAAATTCGGTTCGTTTCTCCTACCACAGCGTAAGGTTCCGTGGCAGAACGCTCAAAATCAGCACGTTACTTCTTCGGATTCCGCCCCCTGTACCGGATGCCAACTCCACGGTATTTTCGCATGCTCAACCCAACCCGCCATGTCTACCCAACGAACGAATTTCCTGCACATTGCTGTCGGGCCGGGTCCCATTGCATTTGCGCCGGGAACGCGCCTGACCCTTGATGCGGAAATAGGAAAACCGCTGTAACTTTCGGCCTTTCCGTTTGCGATGCGTCCCCTTGCTGACTCGTTCAAAGAATACGGCCGCGGCATTGTCGGTGGCTTTCTGTTTAGTTTGCCCATGCTCTACACGATGGAGGTATGGCAGACCGGCTTTATCATCCAGCCCCCGTACCTGATCTGCTACATGGTGGCGGCCTTCGGGCTTCTGCTGGGCTACAACCGCTTCGCGGGGATGCGACCGGAATCGACCTGGCAGGCCATTCTGATCGATTCGGTGGAGGAAATGGGTCTCGGCATTCTGCTGTCCATTCTGGTGCTCTGGCTGACAGGCCGTATTGAATTTGCCACCATGCCGCTGGACCAGATTCTGGGAACGGTGATGGTGGAATCGATGCCCGTGGCGATTGGCATTTCGGTCGGCACGGCCCAATTGGGGGTCTCGCCCGAGGAGGACGAAGCACCGGCCACCGCGCGGGGCGAAGGGCCCGACGCTCACCCGCGCGAACGCCTGGGTCGCACCCTGACGCTGGCGACCTGCGGTGGCGTGCTGGTGGCGGCCAATGTGGCGCCTACCGAAGAGATCATCAAAACCGCCTACGAAATTGTCCCCTACCAGGCGCTGCTCCTGCTGCTGTTCGCGCTGGTGCTGGTGGTGGCGATTCTCTACTACGTCGACTTCCGGGGAACGCAGACCGGCCAGGACGGTCCTTTGGTGGTAGACGTTCTCTACGAAAGTACGCTGGCCCTGACCGTAGCCATGGCCCTTTCCGCGCTGATGCTCCTGTTTTTCCTGCAATTGGAAGACATTTCGCTGGAAATGGCCCTGATCGAAACCGTAGTGTTAACCGTGCCCGCCGCGCTGGGCACTTCCGCCGCCCGACTCCTCATCAAATGAAACCAGAAAAAAACGGATTGGAATGGTCTGTCTTCGGCATCAGCCTGTTGCTGATTGCCGCTGCCCTCGCCTTCCTGGGATACCTGTGGGCCACCCGCCAGCCCACGCCGCCTGATTTGCAGGCCACTGCCCATCCTGCCGAACCCCACGCCGATTACTATGCCGTGCCCGTCACGGTCACCAACCAGGGCGGCATGTCGGCCGAAAGTGTTCAACTGGAAGTGGTGCTGGAAACCCAAGGACAGGCCCTCGAGACAGGCGAACTCACCTTCGACTACTGCCCCCGGCAATCGACCCGGAACGGCTGGGTCGGTTTTCACCACAACCCTGCCCAGGCCGACACTGTCCGCGTCCGCGTCGTCAGTTACCTGGAACCGTGAGGCGTCACAACGTCAACTCGATCACCGTATCTAGGTCGCCGGTGCGGTTTTGTGGGAGTTCCAGCAGCAGGCCGTAGGCGTTGGTCTGGTACTTCACCTTGCTGCCGCTGTTGAACAATCGGGCGCTTTTCACCCTGCCTTTGAAGTCGGGAATCAGGAGCGTCCGGTCGGCGTAGTCGAGGACGTGGACGTAGACTTTGTTGTCTTTCTGTGTGGTGACGCCCCAGGTTTTGGGGGCGACGGGACCGCCGCGTGTGCCGTAGACGGTGGGGCCGTAGGTCTGGAGCCACGTGCCGACCGCCCGCAGTGTATCCTGAAATTCGGACTGGATTTCGCCGTTAGGTTGCGGACCGACGTTCAGGAGGAAATTGGCGTTGTAGCCCGCCGCCCGCACGAGGTAGTGCACCAGGTCTTTCGTGCTTTTGTAGCGGTCGTCCGTCAGGTTGTAGCCCCACGAGCCGTTCATCGTTTCGCAGGTTTCGCGGGGGAGGGTGCCGATGTCGTTCGCCGACGAACCGAAGCCGGTGGTGTTGTGGCCGGGCAGGTCTTTCTCGAACATCTGGAAGTCTTCGCCGGGGAAGGGCGCGCGGTGGTGGTTGTTGCCGATCAGCGCCTGCGGTTGCAGCTTGTGGATGAGCGCATAGGTTTCGTCCAGCTTCCAGGCAGGGGCCTCCGCCTTGTCCCACCAGCCGTCGAACCAGATGCCGGCCACGTCGCCGTAGTGGGTCAGCAGTTCGGTGAGTTGCGCATTCTGGTAATCGAGGTAGTGCTGCCAGTTGCCTTCGTCGGGACGTCCGGTATATTGCCCCGTGCGGCCGCGCGGGTAGTAACCGGGATGGTGCCAGTCGAGTTGCGAGTGGTAAAAGAAGAGTTTGATGCCCTGCCGGTCGCACTCGTCTTTCAGGAGTTTGAGCACGTCCTTGCCGTAAGGCGTCCGGTCCACAATGTCGTAGTCCGACACCTGGGAGTCGTACATCGCAAAGCCGTCGTGGTGCTTGCTCGTGATGGTGATGTAGTGCATCCCGGCATCTTTCGCGAGTTGCACCCATGCTTTAGCGTCGAAGGCCGTCGGGTTGAAATAGTGCGGCAGCTGCTCGTAATCGTCGACCGAAATTTGTTTCTGCTGCATGAGCCACTCGGCGACGCCCCGGTCGCCCCCGCCCCCCACCACACTGTAGACGCCCCAGTGGATGAACATGCCGTACTTGGCATCCTGAAACCACTCGCGGGCTTGCAGGTTTTCAGCCGTGGGTTGGTAATCGGCTTGTGCCCGCGCGGAAAGGACACTCAAAAAAAGACAGAGTCCAAGAAGAAAAGGTCGGAAGTGCATAAAGAAAAGTAGGTGTTCGTAAAATTATGTTTCGTGCAGAAGCTTTTGGAGATGCTTCGCGTACGGTAGAGAAACGGCATATTAACGCTATCACCTCGCCCCCCAGACCAGAGAGTCCAAACGTTGCAGCGCGTCCCCCATCAACCGTTACGAGTAGCGACGGATTTAACTCGCCGCTACGGATGGACGCGACAATTTGCTCCCTACGCTTTCTGTTTTAGTGGCATCAGGTCCGGAGAAAAGAGGCAGGTCACGCTTTCACGCCAAACGCAAAAGGCCTACCGGAGCGGCAAGCCTTTTGCGTGAATCCATTCAGGAAACCCGGCCCGGCATCGGAACGGGATAGTGGCCGTTGGCGTCGGGCACCACGGGCGGCGTAGCGTCGAACGCGAAGCGCGTCGGCATCAGGCTTTCGTCCGATTTCAGGAGTTCGTCCCACACGATCTGCTGACCGGTGTAGGTCGCATGGCGGCCCATGATGGCGGTCAGCGTGCTCTTCGCGCCGTTTTCGGCATCCACGAATTTGTGCTCGCCGTTGGCAATCGCGGCAAACAACTCGTCGTGTTCCTGTTGGTAGGGATCGGGATCGTCGCGGTCGCGGTGACGCCACACGGTGTTGCCCTTCAGGTCGGTGATGATGCCGTCGCTGCTGGCCCGTCCTTTGGTACCGGTGAAGTACTCGGCGACGCGGTCGAGGCAGCCGGGCATGTGGCGGCACTGGCTGCTGACCACGGTCCCGTCGGCGTACTCAAATTCGACAAAATGGTGGTCGTAAATCTGTCCGTGGTCGAGTCCGGTCCGCACGAGGCGTCCCCCCTGCCCCTGCGCTTTCACAGGATAGCCCTGTTTCACCCAGTTGGCCACGTCGATGTTGTGGATGTGCTGTTCCAGAATGTGGTCACCGCACAGCCAGGTAAAGTAGTACCAGTTGCGCATCTGGTATTCCATCTCGGTCTGTTGCGCTTCGCGGGGCCGCACCCACACGCCTCCCGAATTCCAGTAGACCTGCCCGCTCGTCACGTCGCCGATGGCCCCGTCGTGGATGCGCTTGACCAGCTCACGGTATTTGGTTTCGTAATGGCGCTGTAGCCCCACCACCACGTTCAGTTTTTTCTTTTTCGCCTCTTCGGCGGCGGCCAGCACCTTGTGGATGCCGGGCACGTCGGTCGCGACGGGCTTCTCCATAAAGACGTGTTTCCCCTGCCGAATGGCCTCTTCGAAGTGGATGGGCCGGAAACCGGGAGGCGTCGCCAGAATCACCACGTCGGCCAGCGAAATGGCTTCCTTGTAGGCATCGAACCCGACGAACTTGGCTTTCTTTTTGACCTTCACTTTTTTGTCGCCGTGCTTCTGCATCAGGTTGCCGTAGCTTTCTTCGAGTTGATTTTCGAAGGCATCGGCCATGGCGACCAGTTCGACGTTCTGGCTCGTGCTCAGGGCCTGACTGGCCGCGCCGGTACCCCGGCCGCCGCAACCGATCACCGCCACTTTGATGGGGCCGTCGGTCGCACCGGCGTACGCGCCGTAGGGCAAGGTATTCAGCAGGAGGCCGCCCGCCGCCAGGGCGGAGCCCTTCACAAAATCACGACGGGAAAGCGGTGGAAACGTAGGTGTGTTCATAGGAGGGAATATTAGGAAATTAGAAGTTCCAGGTTGGGAGGTTCCAAGGTAAGAAGATCCACCGAAAAAGGAAGTGCTGCGGATCGTGTTTGCGGAGACAAGACTAGAAACACAAATAGGTAGAGCAACGGCAGTAAGAGGATCAGTAGTAAAACAACCCAGTTCCACTTATTGCGCTTCAGAAAATAGAGGATGGCCACCCCTATCCCCAACAGAAGCAGGATCTAGAGGATGATCGAAATAGGTGATATGGTAACTGTCACTATTTCCATCTTCTTCTATGGAACTCGTTTAAAGTTTTCTGTCAACGAGCTAGCGCATCTATCTTAAGAAATATGTTCTGTGACTTTTTGTCATCGTCCCGGCGGGGAACCGCACAAAAAGTCGCAAAAAAACGCTAGGAAATTCAATGCTTCGGCACGGTCGGACGGCCGATGCCGCCGCCCCGCCCACACAAGGCCACCGCGCCCCTCGCTGAATTTCCGGACGGTTGGCCGCTGCCGCCAACGCGCCTCAGCATCGCGTAACCTAAACTTGTAAATGCGAATGCCTTTACAATCCATTTTGAGAAGAAAGGAAGTTGATCGGTTATCTCGACTGGCTTCAGGTTGAACCTGAAGCTTACGAACACAGGGAAGCTTTCAGCTTCCTGCTATTCCAAGAAGTTTAAGAAGCTAAAAGCTTTCAATAAATTCTTGACGTCTCAGACCACGCATCCCAGCTACAAACTAAAACTTATTCTATAGCGACGGAGGGGCTGCCCCCGCGGTTAATTCCGTCGCCACGGATATAGAAAAGGGCCCTCTTTTACAATTCCTCGATCGGTTCCAGCCAGTACTTTTTCCATTCGGATTTAGGCGGCGGGTTTTGCGGACGAATCACCCGGAAGCCAACGAACGACGCATCGGTCAGCCACCAGAGGCTTTTGGGCACCTGCGGATCGCGTTTTTTCCACTTCGGACTGGAGCCCCGGCGGGCAGCGCTGCGCAACTCGCCGGGATCGTCGTCCCACGAACCACCGCGGACCGTCCGGGGGTAGAGCTGCGTGGGAGGCGACCAGGGTTGGCCTTGCGTGCGTTGGTAGCCGTCGGTCGTGTACTGGTTCAGCGTCCACTCGGCCACGTTGCCATGCATGTCGTACAAGCCCCACGGGTTGGGCTTTTTCTGCCCTACTTTCTGATACTTGTTGTTGCTGTTGTCGTACGCCCACGCGTAGTCGCTCAGCCTTGAGGCATCGTCGCCAAACGAGTAGGCCGTGGTGGTGCCCGCCCGGCAGGCGTACTCCCACTCGGCTTCGGTCGGCAGGCGATAGAAGTGCCCCGTCAGGGCGGTCAGCCACTCGCAGAAGCGGGCGGCGGCAAAGTTGGTCATGCCCGTTGCCGGGTAGCCGTCTTTCCCCATCCCGAAACTCATGTCGACGTAGGGCGGCGTAGCGCGCGAGACGCCATCCACCCCCGGGGGTAACTTTTCGGCGGCGGCCACCTGCTGGGCATTCGTGTTCAGCATCACAAACTTGTCGTACAGGTTCCAGGTCACTTCGTGCGTCATCATCCAGAACGGCTCGACCGTCTCCTGATGCTGCGGTCCCTCGTCGTCTTTGCGGTACGATTCCAGGCTCCGGCTGCCCATCTGGTACGTTCCGCCGGGGATGGGCACCAGGTCGAACGTCAGGTTGAAGACGGGAAGGGTTTCCGTATAGGGAGTGAAGGCATTCTGCCCGGCAGCAGGCCATACCAGCAGCATCGTTCCCCACAGGAACAACATGCGCAGAAGGGGGTAGTTCATCCGAGGTGGGTTGGTTCAGGGCGCACAAATTACAGAATCAGCGCGAATCGCGGCGGGCGCGGCGCGGAGGGCAGCGCGGTTGGTGCAATGAACATCTTCCTGTTACGAGTGGAGCCAGCACACAAGCGGTTCGCCGACACGAGGGAGCAGGGTCAGCGCAAAATGCATTGCACTCCCTGCGCCCTACGCGCTCTGCCCCACCCGCTCTGCGCTTAACACACCGCTCACCGTTTCATCACAAAACGATAAAGCCTTTTGGCAGCCAGAAACGGGCCGGACCACTCAACTTTGAGGCATGAATACCGCCGTAGCCGACCAGCTGGAAGCACTTGGATTTGCACTGCAGCCTGCACTTGCACCCATCATCCCAGACGTATGCAGTACGTACGCCCTGCGCACCTCCTGCACACATCTTGTGCTTACGGTAGACGACGCCGGGCGTGGACGCTGAAAGACGGCCGTTCCTGGAAAATAGGCCTCTACGCTTCGGGGGTTCAGTTGGATCAGCACGTCCTTCAGATGCTATTGCTCGCCTACCAGCACAACCTTTCCCTTTCTTTACCTCGGCTACGGCGGCCTGGCGAGTGAATCTTCCTGACTGGGATTCGCTCGTCACGGTTTAGGCCGCATCCATCCTTTTTTCGCGCCCTACATCCCCGCCGTTTGCGTAGCTTCGCTTTTTGACGTGTTTTCCCGTTCTAACCCTATGCGAAGCCTTTTTCTCATCGCCCTCTGCGCGCTGAGTCTCACGCCTTCTTTCGCACAAACCCAGGCCGACGACGTGCAGTCGTTTACGCTGGACAACGGCATGAAGGTGCTGGTGCTCGAAGATCACTCCATTCCCAACGCCAACATGTACCTGTTCTGGCGGGTGGGGTCGCGCAACGAATACCCCGGCATCACGGGCATCTCCCACTTCTTCGAACACATGATGTTCAACGGCTCCCAACAGTACGGGCCGAAGATGTTCGACCGGACCATGGAAGCCGCGGGCGGCAGCAACAACGCCTATACGACCAACGACGTGACGGTTTACACCGACTGGTTCCCCTCCTCCGGGCTGGAGACGATTTTCCAGCTGGAAGCCGACCGCATCGCGCACCTGAGCATCGACCCCGACATGGTCGAGAGCGAGCGGGGGGTGGTGTTGTCGGAACGCAGCACCGGCCTGGAAAACTCGAATTACCGCATGCTGGCCGAACAGGTCGACGCGGTGGCGTTTTTTGCGCATCCGTACAAATGGTCGGTGATCGGCTACGAGTCGGACATCAAAGCCTGGACGCAGGAGGATCTGGAGCGGTATTTTAAAACGTACTACGCGCCGAACAACGCGGTGGTCGTGGTGGTGGGTGACGTAACGGTCGCGCAGGTCAAAAAGCTGGCGACGCAGTATTTCGCGCCCATTCCGGCCCAGACGCCGCCCGATTCGGTACGGACGGTGGAGCCGCCGCAAAACGGCGAAAAGCGCCTCCTGGTGCACAAGGAGGTTTCGTCGCCCAACGTGATGATTGCGCACCACACGCCCGCCGCCGAAGACAAAGATTACTACGCCCTCGAACTGCTGAGCAGCATCCTGTCGAGTGGCAACTCCTCGCGGATGATGAAGAACCTGGTATTCGACCAGCCCCTCGCGACGTCGGTGTTTACCTACCAACCCGTTACGTTCGATCCCAACCTGTTCGTGATGTACGGCGTTACCGCTGCCGACGTGACGCCCACGCAACTGGAAGAGGCCATGCTGGCCGAGCTGGACAAAATCAAGCGTGAGGGCATTACCGACCGCGAACTGGAAAAGGTGAAGAACCAGAAGCTGATGGAGTTTTACGACGAAATCCAGACCATCAACGGCAAGGCGAACAGCCTGGGTACCTACGAGCTGTTTTTCGGCGATTACCGCAAGTTGTTCCAGGCCCCGGCCCTCTACCAGCAGGTGACGAAAGAGGACATCCGGCGCGTGGCGCAAACCTATTTCTCGGCCGACAACCGCACGGTCGGCTATCTCCAACCGAAAGAAGACGATGCAACCGATGAATAAGCGACTTTTGTTCAGCCTGCTGCTGATGCTGACGGCCCCCGTCTGGGCGCAAACGTACCAGCTTCCCCCGTTCGAGAAGTTCACCCTCAAAAACGGCATAACGGTCTACCTGATGGAACAGCACGAAGTGCCGCTCATCTCCGTGTCGATGGCGTTTCAGGCCGGTGCGGTGCAGGACGGCGCGCAGGCGGGTCTGGCGAACCTGACGGCCGACGCACTGATTTTTGACACGCCGAAGTACACCAAGGCGCAGATCGAAGAGACGATGGATTTTCTGGGAGCGGACCTCTCGACCTACGCCACGAAAGAGGCGGCCCGCATTCAGGCCGAGTTCGCGGCGAAAGACCAGGATCAGGTGTTCGACATCCTGAAGGAGATCGTGACGCAACCGGCGTTCAACGCGGAAGAGTTGACCAAGCGGAAAGATCGACTCACCCAGGAGCTGATTCAGGCGAAAGAAAGCCCCCGGCGCGTCATCGGCGAGTACTACGACGGATTTCTCTACGGCGATCATCCCTACAGCCACCCGCTGAGCGGCACGCGCTCGGGCATCGCCGACATTACCCGCGACCAAGTGGCGGCATTCTACCAACAGCACTACCACGCACAAAACGCCGCCCTCGCCGTGGTGGGCGATTTCTCGACCGCGCAGATGAAGAAAAAGCTTCAGAAGCTGTTCGGTGCGTGGAAGACCGCAGCCCCGACCGACCCGGCCCTCGCGGCACCCGTCCTGCAGTTCGACCAGGCCCGCGTCTTGCTGGTCAACAAACCCGACGCCCGCGAAACCACGTTTCTGATCGGCGGCCCGGGCGTCCCCTACAACCACCCCGACTACGTTGCCATTCAGGTGGTCAACACCGTGTTGGGCGGACGCTTCACCTCGTGGCTCAACGACGCGCTGCGGGTCAACAGTGGCCTGACGTACGGCGCGCGCAGCGGCTTCGCCACCGAGAAGCTGGGCGGCACGTTTTCCATCTCGACCTTCACCGCCAACCCGACGACCGAACCGGCCATCGACCTGGCGCTGGAAGTGCTCGACAGCCTGCACCAGCACGGCATCGATGCCGAGACGCTGGCTTCCGCGAAGAATTACATCAAAGGGGGGTATCCGCCGCGCTACGAAACCTCGTCGCAACTGGCCAATCTGCTGACCAACATGTTTGTATACGGCTTCGACGCCAGCTTCATCAACCAGTTTCAGCGGAATGTGGATGGCCTGACGGTAGCGAAAACCCGTGAAGTGATTCAGAAATACTTTCCGGCGAAGAACCTGCAATTCGTGCTGATCGGAAAAGCCGACGAGATCCGCGACATCGCCAAAAAATACGGACAAGTCACCGAAAAAGAGATCACCGCCGAAGGGTTTTAAAGAGGCATTCTACCAAAGCGCCCGCGCCAAGATCTCGGCCCCGGTCCCGGCGGGGCACCGCGCCCGGTCCCGTTGGTCGAGATGACAAAACAAGAAGAGGAACCGTTGTACGCTTCCTGATTCATCACTTCCCTCAGTCCCGCAGGCTCAACTGAATGGTGCCGCCGAGCGAGTTGGAACTGTGAGGGGCAGGAATTTGCGCGCCGACGGCTACCTGCCAGCGCTTGCCCGACTGCACCGCCAGGCCCAGCGTCAGGTTGCTGTAGAGGTTGGTCCCCGAAATGTACTCGCCCATCAGGGCCATGCGTTCGTGCAGAAAGGGCGCCTGCAGGCCCACCATGTAGCCCCAGCGGTTGCCCGGTCCGGCAAAGGCCGGGGTGGTGTAGTAGCCGCCCACGCTGGGCTTGATGTCCGAGTCGCCGAAAGTGAACAGGTTGGTGGCGTAGGTAAAGTTGGCCAGTCGCGGATGCGACGGCGTATCCCGATAGCCCACGCCCGTACGCGTACCGACGCCCAGGTAGCCCCACTCGCCCAGCCCCACGCCCTTTTGCAGCGTCAGCGTCAGGTCCGGATTCACCTCGGGCGATTCGCTGCGCAGTTCCAGCAACGGTTGATGGGAACCGGGATAATAGCCCGTCAGGTTGTTCACGTTTAGGCCCACCTCAAAATCTTTCCCGATGCCGTAGGCCCACGCCAGACCGCCCTGCCACTGGTTGGTAAACGCAAGCTGGGCTTGAAAGAAGAGTTTCTGGTACTCGATGATCTCGGCCTGCGGCATGTTGAACAGGGTGCGTTGCGCCCGTGCGGACGTCAGGGTCACCAGCCAGAGGCCGACGAGCGAAAGCAGGAAGCGGTAAGACATGTGCATGAGCGCGCCAAAAGGGTTCGTTCCTGTTACGTGATTCTGCGCGCTGCGTTAGGGAAGGGCTCAAAAAAAGACTGCGTGGTACCGCACCGGGCGATACCACGCAGATAGAGACGACAGTTCGTCAGTTTACTCACCACACAAACGTGGCCACCGCGCCCGCCTGCAACTGCGGCGTCACGATTTGGTCGCCCGCCTGAATGTTGAAGCGCGTCATTGCGCCGCTGTCGTTCAGCACGATCAGCACCTTTTTGCCGTCCGGCGTCACAAACGCCACGTTGGGCAGTTGGTCGGGGACGTTAGAGCCCACCCGCACCGAGCCGGGCCGGGCGAATTTGGAGCCATGGGCCACGTTGTAGTACATGACGTTGCGCGTAATTTCGCCGCCGTCGATGGTCAGCGCGCCTTTGCACTGCGTACAGCCGCCGGGCGTGTGGGGTTCGTACTGCGCGTTGTTCGCCAGGTTCCACTCCAGCACCGTTTTGGCCCAGTTGCGGGTCGAGCCGATCACCACCTCGCGGATGTGCCAGTTCAGGTCGTCGGCGAAGCTGGAATTGGAGCCGGTCCACTGTTCGGTGAAGTAAACGTTTTTGTCGGGATGGGCGTCGTGCACCTGCGTCAGGGCGCTGATGTTGCCCAGGTACAGGTGAAAGGCCGACCCGTCAACGTACTGCTTGGCGTCAGGATCGTTCAGGATGCTGATCGGATAATTCGGGTGATCGCAGTTGTGATCGAACACCACGATTTTGGTCGAAATATTCGCATCGCGAAAGGCCGGGCCCAGGTGGTTCTTCACAAAATCGGCCTGTTCTTCGGCCGTCATCACGAGGCTGGGGTTGTTGTTTGGGTTCTCCGGTTCGTTCTGGATCGTGATCGCGTCGATCGGCAAGCCCTCCTTCTCCATCTCCTGCACGTACTTCACAAAATACTTCGCGTACGCCGCGTAATGCTCCGGCTTCAGGCTGCCGCCGCTCGTGTTGTTGTTGGTTTTCATCCAGACGGGTGCGGTCCAGGGCGAGCCCATAAACTTGATGTCGGGGTTCAATTCCTTGACCTGTTTCAGCAACGGAATCAGCTCTTCGCGGTCGGGGTCCAGGCTAAAGCGCTCCATGTTCGGGTCGGTCTGCCCGGCCGGCAGGTCGTCGTAGGTAAAGGCGCGGTCGTTCAGGTCCGACGCCCCGATGCTCAGCCGCAGGTAACTGATCCCGATCCCGCTGTCGGGCAGGAACAGTTCGCGCATCAGCGCGTTGCGTTTGGCGGCATCCAACTGGCCGATAACGTGCGCGCTGCCTCCCGTAAACGTCAGGCCGAAGCCGTCCATCGTCTGAAAGCGCTGGGTGGTATCGATCCGAATGGTGGGCAGGCTGCTGTCGGCCGTGGTTTTAAACGCAAGCGGTTGCGGCTGATGATAAAGCAACGCACTCTGGTCGGGGTGCGTCACCCAGACGTCGACATCGCCCGCTACCGTACCGGTCGTATCCGAAGGGTTCGGTCCGGTGGTGTCATCGGTTTTGGGTTGGCATTGGGCCAGCAGCACGACGCACGCCGCGGCGGCATAACGGCTGAAGGCATGAGGAAAGAAAGCCATACGAAAGATGGATTGAGGTGGAAAAGAAGGAAGGTGGACGATAAAAAAGAGGCCGGAACCCGTAGCACGCCAGGTCCGGCATCCACAAGTACACCACCAATTAATAACCAGGGTTTTGTTCCAGCAGAGCGTTGTTGTTCACTTCCGTCTGCGGAATCGGGAACAGAAGGTAATCGGCGTTGGCCGTGCCAGTCTGCGCTTCGATCAGGTCGAGGGCCGTGACCGCGTGGTCAACGCCGTCGGCCGTCTCGTGGCGCGCGTAGCGGATCAGATCGAACCAGCGCTCCCCTTCGAAGGCCAGCTCTAGCCGCCGCTGCCGGTCCACTTCGTCGCGGAAGGCCTCTTGCGAAGGCAAGTCGGTCAACGTCAGGGCCGGCAGGTCTGCCCGCTCGCGTACCGCATTCAGTTGATCGAGCGCCGCCTGGCTGGGCCCCGCCGCCTCGTTCGAAGCTTCGGCGTACATCAGCATTACGTCGGCCAGCCGCAGCACGTAGTAGTTGTCGGCGCTGTTGAACCCATTGGGGCTCCCGTTCCATTTGTACACAAAGTAGCCGTTGTCGTTAGCGTTGCTCGACGCCGAAGAGACGTAACTGACGTGGCTGCGCCCGGCGTTGGTCTCTTGCGTGAAGCGCCAGCGGGCATCGTTCACCGTGTCGGCATACTGCTCGATCAGCTCGTTCGTCGGAATGTTGAATTTCGGGAACGAGTAGGTCGCCGGCGGCGAGGGCAACAGCAGGTCGGGCAGGATAAATCCGCCGTCTTCGTTCCCCGAGAATTGCACTTCGAAAATCGACTCGATGTTGTTGTCCGGCGGGTACAATTCTCCCGGCGTGGCGGCCAGTTGATAAAGACCACTGGAAATCACCTTGTTGGCGGCCGTGGCGGCGTCGTTCCACTGGCGCAGCGTCAGGTACACACGGGCCTGCAACGCGTTGACCGTCGTTTTGATGACGCGCGTGCGGTTGGCGACCTGGCTACCGAAATCGGCGGCGGTCATCGCTTCGGCCTGCGTCAGGTCGGCCACCACCTGGGCATACACCTGCTCGGCCGAGGCCCGCTCCATCGAAACCGAATTACCATCGCCCGAACCGGTGGGTTCCAGCCGCAGCGGCACTGCCCCATACAGCTTCACAAGGTTGAAGTAGTGCAACGCACGCAGGAAGTGGGCTTCGCCCAGAATCTGGTTTTTGCGCTCTTCCGGCATGTCGATCGCGGGTACGTACGCCAGTACGGCATTGGCCCGGTTGATGCCCCGGTACACATCGCGGAAGATGTTGTTGACCTGGCTGGTCTGCGGCGTCCAGATGAACTGCTCCATCGCGGCCACGTCGCCGTTCGTGCTGGTGCAGTTGTCGGAGGGCATTTCGCCCACCACGTTCATGTCCTGGCCGTAGTAGCCGGTGGCCTGCAACGCGTCGTAGGCGGCCGTCAGCGACGATTCAGCATCGTCGGCATTGGCAAAAAAGGTTTCCGGCGAAATCGTCGGCAAAGGCTCTTTTTCGAGTACGTCGCATCCCACGAGCAATAGGAATGCGCAGAAAGGTAATGTGATTTTTTTCATGGTGGCGTTCAATTAGAAAGTAACATTCAGACCCACGGTATAGGTACGCGCCTGCGGATAGACGCCGTAGTCACGACCAAAGCCCACCGACGAGAACGGATCGGCACTGACCTCTGGGTCATAGCCGGAATAGTTCGTGAACGTGAGCAGGTTTTGTCCGGTCGCATAGATGCGCACCCCGCCCAGTTTGGCACGCTGCATCAGCGCGTTGGGCAGGTTGTAGGCCAGCGTCAGGTTTTTCAGGCGCACGTACGTGCCGTCTTCCACAAAGCGCGTCGAGAAGCGACGGTTGTTGTTGGGATCGTACCGCACGGCCCGAGGCATGTCGGTGTCGGGGTTGGCAGGCGTCCAGCGGTCCAGCACGCGGGTGGTCTGGTTGAACGGATCGGCCATGCCTTCGATCGACACCAGGTTCTGGTTGTAGATGTCGTTACCGAAACTTCCCTGGAAGAAAAGGCTCAGCTCCAGTCCTTTGTACGAAAACGTATTGGTCAGACCTGCCACGAAGTTCGGGTTCGGATTCCCGATGATGGTCCGGTCTTCAGCGTTGATCTGCCCGTCGTCGTTCAGGTCGGCGAATTGCAAATCGCCGGGTTGCGGGTTGTTCGGCTGGGTCGGGGCGGCGGCGATGGCGGCTTCCGACTGGAAGATCCCGACCACTTCGTACCCGTAGAACGCGCCCAGCGGCGCACCTTTGCGGGTGATGGTGTAATCTCCGATGATCTCCCGATCCACTTCCTCACCGTTTTCGTCGAGCAGCGTTCCGATGTCCAGCACCCGGTTGCGGTTCAGCGTAAAGTTGAACTGCGTGTTCCACGTAAAGCCGCTTTCCAGTCCCTGAAGGTTGGTGCTGTTGATGCCCAACTCCAGGCCTTTGTTTTCGACCGAGCCGATGTTCTGCACGATCTGCGCGTTTTGGGCACCCGTGTTGTACGGCAGCGGCACGCTGGTCAGCAGGTTGTTGGTCTGCTTCAGGTACGCATCAAACGTCAGCGTCACGCGGTCGCGCCACAGCCCCAGGTCGAGGCCGCCGTTGTACTGGAAGGTCGTTTCCCAGTTCAGGTTGCTGTTGCCGATCCGTTCGGGCGCAATGCCCCCCTGGATGCTGCCCGCCCGAGGATAATTGTACCCGACCCCGTAGGTGCTGAAGCGGTCATACGCCCCGATTTCCTGGTTGCCGTTGGCCCCGAAGCTGGCCCGCAGTTTCAGGTCGGTCACCACGCTGTTTTGCGGGAAGAACGCTTCGCGTCCGATGCGCCAGCCCAGCGCCACAGCCGGGAAGTAGCCGAAGCGGTTGCCCGGTGCGAAACGGCTGGAGCCGTCGGCGCGCAGGCTGACCGTCGCCAGGTACCGCTGGTCGAAGTTGTAAATGGCACGTGCAAAGTAGCTCATCAGCCCCCACTGGTCCTGGTAGCTGGACGGCTTTGTAAACTGCGTACCGGCAAACAGGTACGGCACGGCGTTGGTCGGGAAGCCTTTCACCGAGGCGCCCGACGTGAACCGATCCGACTCCTGTACCGACTGACCCACCAGCAACGTCAGGTCGTGTCCGCCCTGCAACTCCGGATTGTAGGTCAGCGTGTTTTCCCACAGCCAGATCACCTGTTGGTTCGTGCCGGTCCGGGCACTGCCCCGGGTGGCGGGGTCGGCATTTTGCGTACCGGGATAATCGCGGCTCAGAAATTCGTTTTCGATCTGGCTCCGGAAATCCAGCCCGAGCGAGCTCCTGAACTGCAGGTTTTTGAGGAGGTCCAGCTCGCCGTACACGTTACCGATGGCCTGGTAGATCATCGCGCGGTTGTGCGTTTCCAGCAGGTTCCCCACGGGGTTGTCCAGTTGCTGGAAAGGGTTCTGTCCGTAAGTGCCGTCGGCGTTCCGTATTGGAATGGTCGGGATTTGCGCCAGCGCCCCGAGCACCGTGCCTGAGTTTTGCAGTCCAATTTCACTACGGACGCTGTTGTTGTTGTTGGTGCGGCTCAAATTCAGGCTGGTTCCCATCCGGAACCGATCGCCCATTTCCTGATCGAGGTTGATTTTGAAACTGAACCGGTCGAAGCCCGAGTTGAGCATAATCCCGTCCTGTTTGAAGTACGCACCCGACACGTAATACTTCGTGGTCTCGGTGCCGCCGCTCAGGCTCAGCTGGTAGTTGCGGATGCCCGCCGGGCGGTAAATTTCGTCCTGCCAGTCGGTGTTGTAGTCCACCGCCGACGGATCGGCGTACGGCGCAGGGTTGCCGGCGGCTACGCTGGCATCGTTAAAATACGAGGCGAATTGTGTCGAATTCAGCATGTCGAGCTTCTTCCGCAGTTGCTGAACGCCGTAGTAGGCGTTGAAGCTGACCTGCGGTTTGCCCGTTTTGCCGCGCTTGGTGGTGATGACCACCACACCGTTCGAAGCACGCAGTCCGTAAATCGCGGCGGCGGCTCCGTCTTTCAGCACGTCGATCGATTCGATGTCGGCCGGGTTCAAGGTGTTGAGCGGATTCGGACGCTGGTTTCCGATCGAAAGTTCCTGGTCGTAAGTCGGCAGGACGGGCACACCGTCGATCACGTAGAGCGGCGAGTTGGTCAGGCTGATCGAGTTGTTGCCCCGGATGCGAATGTTGATTCCCGCGCCCGGTGCGCCCGACGGCGCCGTTACCTGCACCCCCGGTGCCTGGCCCTGCAACGCCTGGTCGAAACCGGCGACGGGCTGGCGCTCCAGTGCTTTGCTGTCGACCGACGTGACCGAGGTGGTCAGCTCCTGCCGGTCCTGCGTGCCGTATCCAACCACGACCACTTCGTTGAGTTGTTTCACGTCGTCCTGCAACGTGATGTCTACCACGGTTCGGTTGTTGACGGCGACTTCCTGACTCAGGTACCCTACCGCGCTGACCACCAGGATCGCGTCGGTCTGCACGTTCAGGGCAAACCGCCCCGTGACGTCGGTGATGGTGCCGTTCGAGGTGCCTTTCTCCAGCACGTTGACGCCGGGAATGCCTTCGCCGTTCTGATCGACGATGGTCCCGCTGATGGCGACGGCCGGGGCCATTACCCGAGGACGCACCTGCGGCACAGGCAAAGCGTTTCCGGTGCGCATGCCGATGCCTTCGGGCAGATCGGTCGGGCGGGGGCTGGTCAGTTCTTCACGACCGATGCCGTAATACCCTTTGCTCAACGGCGTGAACCGCAACTGCAGCGGCTTCAGCAACGCGCGCAGGGCCTCTTCGATGGTGCCGTGCGTACCGCTCAGCTGGAACGAGGTCGTTTTTCCCGCAACCATGGCCGACTGGTAAAAGAAGCGCACCTGGTAGCGCTCTTCCAGTTCGCCCAACACCGTTTCTAACGAGCGGGAGGCGGGGGCTTGCGGTTGTTCGATGACGGGACTGATCCGGGCGTGGGCCAGCCCCTGGGCCCGGAGCGGTCCGCTGCCGAGCGCCAGCAATCCCAACCAGAGACTGCTGTTTCGTACAAATGAAAGTGGTGAGATGTTCACAAGTGCAAAAGAATTAGTATAGATCGAAAAGTTTATGGAATAGGCTGCACCTGAAGCGTCCCCTGCCGACGGACGATGTCCACCTCGGCAACGGTTTCCAGGGCATTGATAAGTTCTTCCAGGGTGTGGGCGGGCACCGTACCGGTCAGGCGCAGGTCGGCAATGGACGGGTCGACGTCCACGGGCAGGCCGTAGGTTTCGCGAATGCGCTCGGCCACCTCCTGCAGGGTTTGGTTCGTAAAGATGAGTTGCCCTTCGGTCCAGGCGCGGTACTGTTCCGGCATCACCCGCTCGCGCCGCACATCTTTCGCGCCCCCTGAATAGTCGACCAGATCGCCGGGGGCCAGCATCAGCGTATCGACCGGGGCATCGTGCAGTTGCAGTTTGATTTTGCCTTCTTCCAGCACCACCTGCGTTTTTTCGCCGCGCTGCCGCACGTTGAATTCCGTGCCGAGCACTTCGACGTCCAGGTCCTGGGTATGGACGATAAACCGACTCTTCTCCCCTTGCCGCGGTTGTTTGGTCACCGCAAAAAACGCTTCGCCGGTCAGCCACACTTCGCGGGGCTGGTCGGGCGTTTCGTCGTCTGACACGCGCAGGGTCGAGTTGGCGTTCAGCGTCACCCGCGTGCCGTCCGGCAGTTGCAACGCCAGCGTTTCGCCGTTGCCCGTCGTGTAGTGCAGGGGACGCAAGTAGGCCCACCAGTAGCCGGCTGTGCTCAGCAGCAGCAACAGGCTGGCGGCGGCGGCCAGGGTCCAGGTGCGAAGTCGGCGCGTACGTGTACGATGGGTGTCGTGTCGGCCGAGGCGATTTTCCAGGTCGCGCAGGTGGGCCTGCCGGACGTCGTCGCTGTAAGTGTGCGGACGGAACGCCACCGGCGGTAAATCACCTTCGTTCGGTTGGTTCGCGTCGGCGGAGGGCCGTAACCAATCCCAGAAAAGTCGTCGAGGGTTGCGGGAGTCAGACTGCTTCATACGTTCGGAATACGACCTGCGGAGTCATCCGCCTTTTCCGTCGTACTCGCAACCGATCAAAAAATCTGAAAAAAATTGGGGAAAGCGGGGCTTCACCTACTGACGATGTTAGCCCTTGGCCGACTTGTTGGCGGTTTTACTTTCGTTTAGCTTTCATACTTCTTGGTGCAACGAACAATCTAGCTCATCATACCTAGATTAAGGTCTGTACCTTACTTTACACCGTTTTAATCAATTTTTCTGTACCAAGGGACAAATCTCTTTTTGGTAAAGAACCCCCTTACTTTTTTCTTTTTGAGCTTTCCATTCTTTTTAACTTCGTAAAGTCTTTGTTTTTTAAAGACCATTTTTTTTGGAACGTAATCAGGCAACTGCCTTCCACTAGTGATATTATCTATTGCAAACTCTCGCTCCGACATTCTTTTGGGTATCTTATTTAGCGAAAGCACTAGTGAATCAGGCATACCCACTCTTATCAATGTATCCATTACTGGTGTTGATGTAAAAATGACTGTATCACCCTTCATCCTCCAGTTACCAACTGACCATTCTGATGCCAAATCAAATCGATAATTGAACTCAAATGTCGAATCATTAGAAAGCTCTATTTGATGTCCAAAATTATCTCTATAATTACCTATAATGGATTTTTGAGCATCAACAAAGTTGTATTGAAATAAAAAATATAACAGTAAAGGTTTCTTCATTTTAATGGTGTATAACTGGAGATAACGGCCATCTCTCAATATAAACAAGGGTGACGATCCATCCGTTGCTACTTCAGGAAACCCAGCATCAGCAACAGAAAAGTCTGGGCCAGTTTCCGGAGCAGCGGGTTGGTGCGGAGCGTTTTGTAGGCGCGTTGCAGGTTGTTGGACACCGACTGGTATTGCATGTGCAACAGATCGGCGATCTCCTGAATCGACAGGTTTTCGTAATAGCGCAGGTAGATGATTTCGCGCTGGCGTTCGGGCAACCGGTTCAGCGAATCGGCCATCTGTTCGCGCACCTCCGCCTCCGTTTCGTGTAGCATCACCAGCTCTTCCGCACTGAATTCCAGGGCAGGTTGCACTTCCTGAAACGAGAACTGCCGTCTGGAACGTGCCTGTTCCTGTTTTAATTGGCGGACCACCCGCCGGCGCAGCGCCACAATCAGGTAGATCTTCACGGATTTGACGTCGCTCAGGCGTCCCCGCTGGTGCCAGAGTTGGACGAACAGCTCTTGCAGGCAATTCAGCGCCAGCGCTTCGTCGTGCGCCAGCTTGCGCGCGTAATCCAGCAGGGTATCGTGGTACGCCAGGTACAGGGACGTCAGCGCCTGGCGATCCTGTTGATTGATCTTCCGCCAGAGCTCTTGTTCGTCCTGTATGGATAAGGCTGCGCGCATGACACGAAAGCGACTAAAAAGTAAAAATGCCGGGTAATGCTCCGTTTGTCAGAGCAACAAAGCGGTTGCGTCCTACTCTGTTCTCCGTCCAACGGGGCACAAAAGTAGTACAAAAGACGAAGGTCGGGGGTTCGTTTCTGACCTCCCCTTCCCCAGTCACGTGGGGTTTGGTCCGATTTTGCCACCATTCCGTTCATGCTGAGCGACTTGCTCGCCCGCTCAGCGTTCCAGCCACGACCGGAAAACGCCGGCACGCTCCTGGCTGATCACTACCGCCTCGCCAGCGGGTGGGGTCAACTCCAGCGAAATTTTTCCTTTGCCCGCCGACCGAAACCGCGCAACGCCGTCGACGTGGACGATGTACTGCCGGTTGGCCCGAAAAAACAGGTCCGGGTCCAGTTCGTTCTCCAGTTCGGTTAACGTTTTGTCAGTCAGGTAACGGGTGCCCGCCCGGTCCACCAGGAATACTACTTTGTGGGTAGAAAAAAACCAGGCGACGTCTTCTGTGCGGATCGCCAGAAACTCCACGCCTTTGCGGACCAGCACGCGCGATTTGTACGTCTCTGTGGCCGTTTCCGGTGCAGCGACCGAAGCCCCCAGCCGTGCAAACAGATCGGGCGAAATGGCCGCCTGCGTCGTGAAGTGGGTCTGAAGTTTCAGGTATTTGTTCAGCGCACGCTCCAGTTTTTCCTGACGGATGGGCTTGAGCAGGTAATCGATGCCGTTGTGCTGAAACGCGTCGACCATGTACTCATCGTAAGCCGTGGTGAAGATCACGGGACAAGCCACGGCGCACTCCTGAAAGATGTCGAGCGACAGCCCGTCTGACAACTGAATATCCAGCAGAATCAGGTCGGGGGCGGGGTGGCCAATCAGCCAGCGCACCGCCTCGCGCACGCTCCCGGGGGTGGCGGCAATGCGAATTGCGGGGTCGTACCGTTCGACGGCCTGCATCAGACGTTGCAGCGCCGGTTTTTCGTCTTCGACAATCAGAATTTCCATCAGGCAGATACATTTAAGATGGGTAGCCGGACCGTGTAGCGGTCGTCTACCAGCAAAATTTCGATGCCCTGGTTGGTCAGTAGCTGGCATCGTTCGTTCAGGTTCCGGAGGCCCACTTTGGCAGACCGGCGCGCCGAGCGTTTCCGGCGGATCGGATTGGTGAAACTTATAAAATCGTCCTCCAACCGGTACTCGATTTGCAGAGGACGCTCTTCGGAGAACTCGTTATGTTTCACCGCATTTTCCAGCAAAAGTTGCAGCGAAATGGGCGGAATCAGGTAGGCGTCCGTCTTCAGCAACGGCGACGTGGCCGTCAGGTGTACGGCCTCCCCGAACCGGATTTGCAACAGGGCGAAGTAGTGCTGCAAAAAAGTCAGTTCTTCTTTCAGCAGCACCAGCTCCCGGTTGCGGTTCGAGAGGATGTAGCGGTACACGTCGGCCAGGTGCTCGCTGAACGTGAGGGCGCGGGCGGGCTGGTTTTCGATGAGCCACGACAGTGTGTTGAGCGAGTTGAACATGAAGTGCGGATCGAGCTGGTTTTTCAGGCTGGCCAGTTCCATCTCGGCCTTGGCGCGTTCCAGTTGCGCCACCCGCAAGGCATCGTCTTTGGTCTGTTTGATCAGAAATACCGTTTCGTAAGCGTGCGTCACGATCAGCACACAAATCACATTGACCAGCGTCACGATGGCCACCTCGTGCCAGTCGACGGGTTGCCCGAGGCCCAGGTACCAGGCGCTTAGCATCAGAAACGTGAGCGGCGCGGTGTAGAGCACGTTGGCCCCTACCAGCCACAGCAGTTTTTCTAACGGCTGATTCAGCCAGTCGTAGCGCGCCCGCAGGGTAAACAACAGAAACCGGTTGCCCTGCCAGATGGCCGCCGAAAGCAGCACAAACCACCCGTAACTGGCCGCGATCAGCGGCCACGCCATGTGTTCGTAGTCGAGGATACCCGTCAGGTTCGGGATCAGAAACGCCAGCAGCGGAATCCCGACAAGGCGGGCGGGGACGTCGTTGATCGAGCGAGGTTGCGCAGTCATACAGGTTCAGAGCGTCAATTTCCGGCTTGAGTGGCCTTATTTCCAGGCTAAGTTTCGCACCCAAGCGCGGTGTTAATTTACGGATTAGCTTCTGTACACAAGCCTTCCTTCACGCCCTCGCTCCCTCTTTTTTCGAAACGCTGTTTCACTTTTTACACGGTTGAGGAGCGGGGGCGCCAAACGCCAAACTGCCTCTTTTCCATTGAGTTGCGAGTAGTTTACCGGTCGCATTGTCCAAATTCGTCCAACATTAAGGCGGTTTTATCTTCTCAACCTACACATTCATCAATGCCATAAATTGGATTAAACTAATAAAAGATACGAAGATTAGAAATAAACCCCTCTCCTACGTCCTGTGGGGAGAGATGCCCGCAAATCGATTTCTTTTCAGACGGTACATCTGCCAATCCTCCGAAAAGCCCGCCGCTTTCACACGTTTAGACTACATAAATTAGCGTTTCGTAAATAGTAACACACCATTAGTAGACAGATTCATGAAAGCTATGTTTCGCAAAAAGCTTTCCGGTAGTGCTGAAAGTGTGGATGGCAAAGCAATGCACGCTACATCCGCCTGGTTTGCTCAATTCATGCCGGTATCGAACAAACCCCGCAAGGCCTACTTGCTGGCGCTCCTGGCCATTAGCATTTCTGCCGCGCAGGCGCAGCAGTCTGCCGCTAACACCCCCAACCAAAGTGATTGGTATCAGCAGGCCCAGCAACAGTTGGACCTGCGGCAATATCGCATGCAGGCGGCCAAGTCGCCACATACGTACGCATCGGCCAATCCTCAGCACTCGTTAGGGTTTGTCTACACTCCCGAGGGCTATACTGTACAGAAATACGGGGTTGCAGGAACCGATCGGCCTGCGTGGCAACTCCATTTCGGATTGCAACGCATCGGTCGCGCGGGCCAGGGTGCGCTGCCCGCAACTTACCAGCGAAGCGAAGCACAAACCACCGCGCTGACCTACCAATTTGCCCACTACCGCGTGGAGTATACCAACAGCACGCAGGGCATGCGCCAGAATTTTGTGGTGTCCCAGGCGCCGGAAGGCACGGGTGCACTGGAAGTTACGCTGTCGCTGTCGGGTGATCTGACCGCCCAGCAACGTCACGCCCGTCAGGTAGCGTTTCATACGCCCGGCGCGGCGCAGGACGTCCAGCTGGTGTATGACGAAATCAAAGTGTGGGATGCCACGCAACGGCTGCTGCCCGCGACCATGGAGCTGCGGAACGAACAGGAACTGGTGCTGGTAGTCGACGACCGCGAAGCCGTGTATCCGGTTACGGTCGATCCGCTCAACCACGCTCCCGACTGGACCGACGCAGGCGACGGCCTGCTGTTTTCAACCCTTAGCGACCTCACCACTCCGACTTTGTACGGCTATTCGGTAAGCGGGGCAGGCGACGTGAACGGCGACGGTTACGATGACGTACTTGTCGGGGCACCGACGTACGTGGAGATCATCAACGTCAGCGCAGAGACGTTCAACTTCGTGTCCGTAGGGGCGGCGTTCCTGTATCTGGGCAGCGCTACCGGTCCTTCTATCACACCCGACGAAGTACTGCAACCCACCACCGAAGCCGGTGCGTTGATGGGCTTCAGCGTGAGCGGAGCAGGCGACGTAAACGGCGATGGTTATGACGACGTACTTGTCGGCGCGCCAGGCGACCGCACCAATCTGACCATCGGCTTAGGAACCGTCAGCGTGGCGGTCGGCAAAGTCTATGTTTATTCCGGTGCAGATTTCGATGGTGACTTGATGACGTCGCCGACCGTTTCGGCCACCGTATTTCCCAAACAAGCTGATTTCGGGGTGCTGGTCAGTACCCCGGCGAACCCCCTCTACGGTTTTAGCGTGAGCGAAGCGGGCGACGTAAACGGTGATGGGTATGCCGACGTTATTGTCGGTGCTCCGGCCTATACCGACCTGGTTTTGTTGAATGTCTCCGGGCGAGCCGACATCTACCACGGGTCCAGCACCGGTCTCGGGTCCGCGCCGGCCCGCAAGATCAAAGGCGGCTTGGCCAGCGGTCTGTTCGGCTACAGTGTGGACGGCGGGGCGAAGATTAACAACGACACGTACGACGACGTCATCGTGGGTGCCCCGGCTTCGATGGGCGCTGGCCTGACGGGTGCCGCTTACGTTTTCCACGGTAGCGCGACCGGCATCACTGCCACGTCTACGGCCGGTGCTGCGACGAGCCTGCGCCCGGTGGGTCTGGAACTAAACACCCTCTTCGGTTTTAGCGTCAGCACCTTAAACGACGTCAACAGCGACGGACGCGACGACGTAGCCGTCGGCGAACCGTTATCGCTCGAACTGTTCGGGGCCGACCTGGTTGCGGTGGGCAACGTCCATTTGTATTACGGCGCCAACGCGGGGCTTCTGACCACCGGCGCCACCACCCTGACCAGCCCACGCAGCCCCTTGGTGCTCGAAGCGGTAGAGGGAAATCTGCTCTACGGCTTTAGCGTGAGCGACGCTGGTGACGTCAACTGCGACGGCATTACCGACGTGATTATCGGTGAGCCCGGAGGTTTGGCCGTCAGCACCGGCACCGGCATTCTGGGGCTGGTCGACGCCAGCCAGTCGTCAGGGCATGCGTATGTCTACTTCGGCAAATCCGGCAGCGGCCCGATCAACCAGTTCCTGTGGCAGCTGAAAGAGACGCCCGATCCCAGCGTAGCCAACCTGATGGGGGCGTGTGTCAGTGGTGTGGGCGACATCAACGGCGACGGGGGTTCCGACTTTATGATCAGCGCTCCTACCGGCACCCTTAACTTATCGACTTCGTTGACAGGACTGATCGGCAACGCTGTGGGGTACCTAACCACCGGCGGCGTTGGCCGCGCACACGGCTACCACGGCTGCAAAAGCTTCCTGTCGCCCCCTTCTGACAACGACTGGGACGACGACGGCATGAGCAACCTGGAAGAAAGCAACGGCAACGACCCGGCGGGCGACGATGACAACGACGGTATTTACAATTACCTCGATTCTACCTACATCGACTTTATCGACGAAAACGGTGATGGCATCAACGACGCTTTCGACTACGACTACGACGGCCTGCCGAACCACCTCGATGTGGACTCTGACAACGATGGCATGGCCGATGCGGTCGAAGCCAACGGCGGCGTGACGCCAGCCAACCTCCTGCCCAACGGCTTCTTCCCTCTTTCGCTGGTGAAAGCCAACGATTCTGACAACGACGGCTGGATCGACCTGTACGATACCGACAACGGAGGGACCAGCTACGAAAATCCGGATACCGATTCGGATGGACAGAAAGATTTTCTGGACCTGGATTCCGATAGCGATGATCTGCTGGATTATGTGGAAGCCCTGGACGACAATTACGACGACGACATCAAGCCTGAGTTGCTGGCACGTGCGGCTGACTGGGAAGCCGCCAACGGGTCGCCCGGCTACTACGATTCTTCGCTCGATGACGACGCCGACGGTATTCCGAACTGGATGGAAGACGACGACGAGAACGGCACCCCCAACTTCTTACAGGCCAATACGACGTATGCCCCCACTTCCGGGCGGGTAGTCTCCAAGCCTACGCAGGGACAGCAGGTGAAAAAGGGAACAGGTTTCCCTGCCGCCACGACCCTGGCTTCTCCGCTCGCGGGGGGCTCCTACTTCTTCGATTCCGATCAGGACGGCATCATTGACTTACTCGACCCGGACCAGTCGGGCATGGCCGCCACCATTCCGGACGAGGACGGCAACGGCATGGCCGACTACCGTCAGATTGCTCCCCTGCCGATCACCTTGGTCTCCTTTGCGGCGGTCCCCACAACGAAAACGGTGGAGCTGACATGGGAAACGGCCGCGGAGTTTAACAACAGCCATTTCGAGATCGAACGCAGCCAGAACGGTCAAAACTTCGAAACGATAGGACAGCTTCGGGGAGCCGGTACCTCGCACCAGCGTCTTGCCTACCAGTTTACCGATCAGCGGCCTTACACCGGCGAAAACTACTACCGCCTCAAGCAGGTGGACCTGGATGGCACCGTGTCCTATACGGAAACGCAGTCTGTTTTCCGGCAGGGCTACTTCGACTGGGTGGCGTCACCCAATCCGTTCGATGCCGACCTCACTCTCTATTACCAGGGAACCGTCGAAGGCACGGCCGAAATTCGGGTAGTCACGCCGCAGGGGCGCCTGATTGCCGAGCGGACGCTACCGCTGATGCAGCATACGCGTCATGTGCTTCCAGCCCAGTGGTTCCCGCAGCCCGGTGTGTATTACCTCACCCTGCGGTGTGGCACGCAACACCAGGTCGTGAAAGTGCTTAAAACAGAATAGTGCATTAGCAACAGGAAACGTCACAGGAATCAAGTAGACAAACCTCTCGTGGTCGGCACCCGCTTCCGATCACGAGAGGTTTGTCTTATGTAAGGTCGACGGTGCTTAGTCGATTTGCTCATGGAGCAGCCTTTGCAGTTTCCGATGCCGCACCAATGCTTCGTGGATGAACCGCCGACGGTTGAACAGGTTGGTACGATACGTAATCAGCACATCATCGAAGGTCTGAGAATTATACAAATCGGGGTCCACCAGGTGCTCCCTCCGCATGTCGTAGTTTCTGAAGTAAGTCCTTAATTCCTCAAACTGCAGTCTATAGGCAATGTCGCTCATCAGCTGCAGTGCCTCGTAATACTTGCAGAGCTCCGCCAGGTACTTCAGGGTGCTGTCGCTCTGAATCAACCCGATGTCGCCGCTCTGCTGCAAGGCCCGATAGGTATACTCTTCCGGTAGAAAGACAAATTCGTCCCGCCCCATCATGAAATTAAAATAGGTGGCTACGCTATCGGCAGCTTCTGCGTGGGGCGCCAGTCGCAACATCCGTTCGATGCTGAATGCGATGGTATCCATCCCTTCCAGGATGTCGGCCAAATCGGTCGAATCCTGGACCAGATCGTATTGCAGTCGCTTCAGGTAGGATTGTTCTGTGGCTTGATTTTTCCGTGCTTCTCCCCAAGTATTGAGCCAGAAGACAATCGTAATGCCCAGCACCACGACCACAATGTCAATCAGTTTGTCTCCCCATTTTATACCCTTCAGGAAGTTGATGGAACGCAGTTTACGCTTCATGAAAACATGAAAAAGTGAGTCGGTTGCTACGTCAACAACATAACCGCGAAAAACTGGAATTACAATTTTACAGCATCTCTTTTCCTAAAAGAAAGACTTCAAAAAAAAGCCACCCTTTTGAGGCGGCTTCGAGGAACGAACGTACTTTTTTTAACTCAGGACTTCAGTGCTGTGACCAGTTGGTTGTCAGCCCGCAGCTTGGCCATCAGGGCGGTAATGGCCGTAAGCGCCGACAGGATGGAAATTTTGTTTCCTTCAAAATCGACAAACTCAACCCGCTTGGCCATCACCAGCTTATTGCGCTCCAGGGCGTTAATTTTCAGGAACTGTAACAGGGACATCACCTCGAAATCGGTGTCCGACTGTTTGACCGCGACCTGCGCGATGTTGGTTTCTTTGATGTACTCGTTCATGTCGCTTGGGATTATACCTCCATTTGTTGTAACAGAGCTTCCAGGTCCGCATCCGCCACCTGTTCTTCCTCCTGCTCTTTCGGGAACAGGGTAAGTCCTTCTCGCTCTTCCTGCGGGGGAAACGCGCAACCCGATGGTCCGGCGCAGTACGAAGAACATAGCGTAAGCCAGCCCACCGGCCCAGACAAAACAGAGCACTACGCCCATGGCCTGTATGCCCAATTGCAGCCAGAATCCGTTTGCCAGGGTGGAGGCCGGAGCCAGCACCACGGCCAGCGTTCCGAAGGCACCGCAAAAGCCATGCACTGGAATAGCCCCGACGGCATCGTCGATCTTGAGCTTTTTGGCCACAAAGTCGTACGCTAGGTTGTGGATTATGCCCGCCGCCAGTCCGATCACCAGTGACGTCAGCGGCGTCTGGATGTGCGGCGATGCCGTGATGGCGACCAATCCCCCAAGAATGCCACCGAGCATTTTTTCGTAAATGCTATCTTTCTGCTGAACGAAGTACGAATGAAAGTAGGCGGCTAGTCCGGCAGCAGCACCAGCCAGATTTGTATTCAGGATGATCTTTCCTACCTCGCCGTTAAAGGCCAGCGTACTGCCTCCGTTAAAGCCCCACCAGCCCAGCCAGAGAATCAGAACCCCCAGCACCGCCATGGGAATGCTCGACGCCGGGAAACTGCGCAGTTTCCCTTCCGCCGTATAGCGCCCCAGGCGAGGCCCCAGCAGCGACAGGCCGGCCAGCGAAACCCAGGCCCCTATGGAATGCACAACGGTAGATCCGGCGAAATCGATGAAGCCTAGGTCGGCCAGCCAGGCCGTATTGTTGGCAAAGAACAGGTTGCCCCACGCCTAGTGTCCAAAGACCGGATAGATCAACATGGCAATGACGCACGAGGCCGTCAGGTACGGAACGAAGCCCGTCCGCTCCGACATGGCTCCCGACACGATGGTGAGCGCCGTGCCCGCAAAGGCGATCTGGAACAGGAAGAAAATCGCGCCAAGGCTGTTGCTCCCCGCCACATCGAAAGTCTCCGGTGCGAAAAGCGACCCACCGAACATCCCCTGGACCGAGGTCCCGAACATCAGCCCGAAGCCCACCAGAAAAAAGACCAGCAGCCCTACGGTCCAGTCCACGATGTTTTTCATCGCTACGGTCGCGGCATGCTGGGGACGCACCATCCCGACTTCGAGGCATTTAAAGCCTGCCTGCATAAAAAACACCAGGATCCCCGCCACCAGTACCCACAAGGCATCGTCACTGGAAGGACCGGCTACGTCCGGTACTGCTTCGGTAGTGCCTTCGGCCCAGGCTCGGGGCGCCCATAGTAGAAGAAGCACGCTTATAACTGCTTTTTTCATCGTAACGATCGATCAGGTTGAACTGCGTAAGGCGGTGAGAGACAGCGGCGACGGTCGCACTTGCGCCAAGCGCCCAGTGCTTCAGCAGGGGCAGGTAACGCCAGGGGGAGAAAGTGTGGCCGCTACCCAGAAGCCTGCACAAATGACGGGACAATTTTTCGATTAGATGAATACATAAGCATGCATTCATCTTACACAAGCACAAAAATGGTAAATAACCTTACATAACATTAAACACCACAAAAACAACACTCCTCTATCTGATTCAGAGCACATTACTCCTCTCCCCATCCGCACTATACCAAGCTACCGCAATCACGAAAAAGTCGCATTTCTCTTCCAAAGTACCGTTCCTCCTTACGTACGCCATCCGGGCCTTTTAAAAGCGAGACGGCATTCCCCTTGCGGAGAGCGCCGTCTCTAATCAACAATCCAATTCTTCGTCTATTCTGCACGCAGCGCGCGCACCGGGTCGGTCTGTGCAGCCCGCAGGGTGTGGTAGCCGACCGTCAGCATGGTGAGGAGAAGGGTAACGACCGCCGCCGCCACAAACGTATACCAGTGGAGATCGGTGCGATACACAAAGCTTTCGAGCCAGCGGTAGGCAAAATAGCCGGCCAGCGGTAGGGCGATGACCAGGGCCACGCCGATCAGCAGCAGGAAGTCGCGGGCGATGAGCATCACCACGTCGCGCGCCTCGGCACCCAGCACCTTCCGGACCCCGATTTCGCGCGTCCGTTGTTCGGTGGTGTACGACACCAGCGCCAGCAGACCCAGGGCCGCAATCAGGATGGTCAGTCCGGCAAACACGCCGAAGATCACGCCCCGCTTGCCGTCGGCCTCAAACTGGGCCTCAAAATCCTGGTCCAGAAAGGTATAGTGAAACGGATAGCCGGGGTTGACCTGCTGCCACGCCTGTTCGATGCGGGCCAGCGGCGGCTTGGGATCTCCGGCATCGAGCTTGATGTGCAGGTAGTAATTATTTTCGTCGTCGAAGAAAATCGCCAGTGGCTCGATGGCATCGTAGAGCGAAAGTTGGTGGTAATCCTTAATCACCCCGATGACGTGCCACTCACGCTGGTTTTCCGACGGACCGATGTAAAAGTGCTTGCCCAGGGGCTCTTCCCAGCCCATGCGCGCCACCATGGCTTCGTTCACCAGCACGCCGTTGGTGTCGCTGACGACGTCGCGAGAAAACAGCCGCCCCTGCAGCACCGGAATGTTCACCGCATCGAGGTAATCCCAATCGGCTTCGTAGAGGTTGACGCCCCGGTCGGCGCGGCCTTCGTTCTCAGTCTCGACCGAAATCAGGTTTTTACCAATGCTGTTTCCTGGCTTGGTCGAGGCCGACGCCACCTGCCGCACACCGGCCAGGTTGACCAACTGTTGCCGCAACGCCGGGTAATGCGCACGAATGGTAGAGTCGGCCATCTCTACCACCACCAGCCGCGCTTTGTCGTAGCCCAGGTCCTTGCTCCGGAAAAAGCTCAGCTGATCGTACACGACCCAGGTGCTGACCAGCAGCACCACCGCCGCCGCAAATTGCACCACCACCAGGCCCTTGCGCAGGCTACGCCCCCCGGCCGACAAGTCGGTCGTGCCGTTGCCTTTCAGCGTACGGACCGGATCGAACCGCGACAGCACAAACGCCGGGTAGCTGCCGCTGAACAGCGCCACCACCACAATCGTCAGCAGCAGGCCGCCCAGCACGATGGGCTTGCCCAGAAAACCGTAGCCCAATGCCTTGCCGCTCAGGTCGTTAAAGAACGGCAACAGCAGAAACACCAGGGCCAGACTCAGCACCGTGGCCAGGAGCGTCAGCACCACCGACTCGCTCATGAACTGCGCCACCAGCAGGCGGCGCGTCGAGCCCATCGCCTTGCGAATGCCCACTTCGCGCGCCCGGCGGGCCGAGCGGGCCGTCGCCAGGTTCATGTAGTTGATGCAGGCCAGCACCAGCATGATCAGCGCTACGCTGGCAAAAATGTACACGTACGTGATGTCGCCGCTAGCTTCGGTTTCGTTGCCGAGGTGCGAGTAGAGGTGAATGTCCGGTAGCGGTTCTAGCAGGTAACGCATCGAAATGCCGAACTCATCAAAAATGGGCTTGACGTGCTCCGTATTCAGTTGTTCCATGTCGGCCAGGAACGCTTCCGGCGCTACGCCTTCGCGCAGTTGTACGTACGTGGGCACGCCCCATCCCCCCCACGCGCCCATCTCTTCGGGCAGGGAACTGCGCGACAGCAGCGCATCGAACCGCCAGTGCGAGTTTTTCGGAACGTTTTCCATCACACCCGTTACGGTATAGACCTCTTTGCCCTTCCGAAGGGTTTTGCCGAGTGCATCTTCCTCACCGAAATACTTGTGAGCCGTTTCCTGCGTCAGCACCGCCGTATAGGGGTCGCGCAGGGCCGTCTCCGGATTGCCCGCCACAAACGGATAGGTAAACATCGCGAAGATGTCGGGGTCGGTGTAATGAAAATCTTCTTCGTAAAATTTCAGATCGCCGTTCTCAAACAGCTCCCGCCCCACCCCGATGAACCGGACGGCGTGCTCGGCATTGGGGTACTTCTCCTGAATTTCTTCCGCGAACGGAATCTGCGTAGAAGGCCACGTAAACTCGTCGTCCTGCTCTTTGATGTGGGTGGCCACGCGGTAAATCCGGTCGGCGTTCGCATGGAAGCGGTCGAAGCTAAGTTCGTCCACCACGTAGAGAAGAATGAACAGGGCACTGGCAATGCCCAGCGTCAGGCCCAGCACGTTGATGGCCGTGTAGCCCCGCTCACGGCGCAGGTTGCGAAGGGCTACTTTGAGAAGATTCTTGAACATGAGAGGGATGGGAAAAGGAGTACGAGGATTTTCGTAGCCAGCAAGATGTAAATTTTTGTTCCCAACTCCTGTGGATATGTGCTAACCCCACCAATCCCGGGAAGACAGGCGTGTACGCGCGATGAGCGGCAAGCACCCCCGAGGAATGCTCAACGACGACCTGCCGGCGCCGATAGCGACGGAGGCGGTTTCGTGCCCCATTTTTTGTTCGGCTCCGTGCCGAGGCGCAGGTGCAGCTCCCCTCCCCGCTGAAAAAGCTCGTGCGAAAACCAGTTCTGTCGCCACGGTTTTCCGTTCAACGTCACTGCCTGAATGTAGGGCCGATCGGTCGCGTTATTTTCGGTGGTGATCACAAACCGTTCGCCTTCATAATACTGCCGGTTCAACTTGATCTCCACGCGGTCGAACAGCGGCGAACTGATTTCATAAAACGGCTGCGTGGAGGCCCCGCCATCCACTTCGAACAGACCAATGGCCATCAGGACACCGAGCGCCCCCATCTGTCCCTGGTCTTCGTCGCCGTCATAGCCGCCGTAGGGTGTGGTGTCGTTAAAGGCCATTTTCACCTCGCGCACCCACTTCTGGGTCAGCCAGGGCTTGCCCGCGTAGTTGAACAGGTGCGCCATCTGGGTGCCGGGCTGGTTGCCGTAATCGACCCAGGTCGACGCGTGTTTCTTATTTGCGCCGACAAACCCCAGCGGCTGGCCTTTGATGAAACAGGAATCGAGGTAGGCGCTGTAGGCCGCCGCCCCACCGAACAGCCGGATCAGACCGGCCATGTCGTGCGGGACGTAGTGGGTATAGATCGCCGCGTTGCTCTCGCAGAAGCCGCGCGTGTTGAACGCATCAACCACCGGAGTAAAGTCCGCGATCCAGGAGCCGTCTTTTTCGCGCGGATGCATGTAGCGGGTCGCCGGATTCCAGAGGTGCTTGTAATTGCCGGCCCGTTGGCGGAACAAAGTTGCATCGTCCGTTTTGCCCAAGGCCTGCGCGAGTTGAGCCAGACACCAGTCCTGGTAGGCATACTCCAGCGTCATGGAAGCGCCGTCCTTGTGACCGCCCGGTCCTCCGATGCCTTCGGGCACCCAGCCCTGTGTTTCGTAGTACTGCATGCCGCCACCGAAAGCCGGGCTTCGGTGCTCGTACCCGGCGTGGTCGCGAATGCCCCCGACAAACGCATTTTTGCGCAGTCCTTCGTAAGCGGCGGCCACGTCGTAGGTGCGGATGCCTTTGTTATAGGCCGTGGCAAAAAAGGAAACCGCCGGGTCGCCGATCATCACGAACGTGTAGTTGCCCCCGGACGGGCCGCGCGGAATCAGCCCTCCGTTGTGGTACATGTCGACCATCGTGTTGCAGAAGCCGTCCATAATTTCGGGATAGACCATCGACCAGAGGATGTTGAGCGACCAATGGCTGCCCCACCACGCATCGAAGTTGTAATGGGGAAAACGCGGTTGCCCCTGGGCGTCGAGCGCGACCCGGCGGATCTGCGGCCGGGGGCCGGTCATGTCCGGGTAGTCGCCGTTCACGTCGCTGAGGATGCGCCGCCCCAACAAGCTGTGCCACAGGTCAGTATAGAATTTAACGCGTTGCGCCTCGGTACCGCCCTCCACCCGAATGCGGCCTAACATCGCATTCCATTGGTCGGTCGATTCCCGATGTACGCGGTCGAAATCCCAATGCGGCAACTCGGCTTCCAGGTTAGAGCGGGCGTTGGCCAGACTGGTGTAGGAAATGGCGACTTTGAGCAAAAGAGACTCCTGATCGGTCATCTGGAAGTGCAGGTACGCACCGGCGTGCTTCCCCCCAAGGCGGTTCACGGCCTGCGTAAGCCGGGTGCTGTCCTGCCACCCGCCGAAGTGGGCAAAGGGCTTGCTGAACCGCGCCACGAAGTAAACGGGCGTCTCTTTCGGACGACGGATGGTCTTGCCCATCACGGCCATTCCCTCGATTTCCCGGTCGCTCACGCGCCGTACTTCCGAATGTTCGGTGGGGCCGTGAGCCAGGTACGCGCCGGTATCGAACAACACAAACGCACTGTCGGTCCGGGGGAACGTATAGCGGTGGAAGCCGACGCGCGTGGTCGACGTCAGCTCTACCCCGATGTTGTACTCCTGCAGATGGACTTTGTGGTAACCGGGCTCGGCCACTTCGCCCTCGTGCGAAAACCGCGACTGGTAAGCGTCCATGCCCAGGTGGCCCTGCATTGTGCCGACGGTCGGCATCACGGCAATGCCCGACAGCTGCCAGGCGTGGATGTGGCTGAAGCACCGAATGGTAGGGCTGTCGTACAAATAGCCCGAACTCCAGGTCGATTTGGTGTCGGTATCGGGACTGAGGTTGACCATCCCGAACGGGCGACTCGCGGAGCTAAAGTAAAACCAGCGGGAATTGTGGGTGTCGACAAACGGATTGACCCACTGGGCCGGGGTGCGGCTCTGGCCTCGCAGGCCGGTCGACCCACTCAGGAAAAAAACGGCGCAGGCCAACGAAAGCAGACGGAAACAACGTATCACGGGATCAGACGCGGGTGATGGTGAGGCGCGTAAGATAGGCACCCGGCTTCATATTTCCCGAGAAGCGTTTCGCCTACGCAACCTCCTTTTCTCCAAAAACTGCATTCTTTCTCTTCACGGTGTATAGAAAAAACGCAGCCCAAGAGCTTACTCCCTGGCTGCGCCTTCTTTTATTCAAAAATCAAAAGTGGCTCAATAGGCCGCATTCTGTTCGATGCCGGGGTTTTGCTGCCGGACCATTTCGGGAATGGGCATCACCAGCTTGCCTTCCGTGACGGGCTTGCCTTTGGCCTGCAATACCTCCACGGCGCGGCCGGTGCGCTTCAGGTCGAAGAAGCGGTGAAACTCCAGTGCCAGTTCCACACGCCGTTCGTGTTCCAGGGCGCGCTCTACCGTCGGGTACAGGTCGCTCGGATACCCGGCTTCGCCGAAACCGGGCAGGCCCACCCGGGCACGCACCTGATTCAGGTAAGACGGATCGCCGGTCGCCTCGGTCAGCAGCAGCAGCACATCGGCGTAGCGCAGCACCATGAAGTTGTTGTCGGCCAGTTCGCGGCCGTTCACGATGACGGCGTTGGTATCGACCCACTTGTACGGAAACTTGATTGAGACGAACGTGCCCGCGTTGTTCGTGTACCCGAGCGCGATGGTCCGCTCCCGCCGCGGATCGCCCTCCTCAAATTCGTTGTACAGATCGTCCGTCACCTGATTCATCCCGCCGCCGTACTGCGTCAGCGTAAAGTTTTCGGTAGGCGAAAAGGAGGTCCAGTACGGGCTGAACGGATTGCCCGCGCCCCCCAGGTACTGAATCTCGAAGATCGACTCCTGCGTGTTTTTGTTCGCAACTGCCCACAGGTCATCGTAATCGTCGAGGAGCGCATACTGCCCGCTGGACACCACCGCCTGCAACTGTTGCGTCGCGGCGGCTTTGTCGCCTTGCGTCAGGTAAACTTTGGCCAGGAACGTCTGCGCCGCGCCTTTGGACGCCCGGCCCAACGCAGGCACCTGCGTAGTCAGCGGCAACCGCTCGGCGGCAAAGGTCAGATCACTGGTAATCTGCGCATAAATTTCAGCTTCGGGTGCGCGCAGGTAGTCGTAGCTTTCTTCGGCGGTCAGCGGCTTGGTCACCAGCGGCACCGGCCCCCACATCTGCACCATGTAGTAGTAGTACATGCCCCGCAGGAAACGCATTTCGGCCCGTACCTGGTCTTTGTAGGCTTCGTCCAGCTCGGCCGCCTCGATGCGGTCCAGCACAATGTTGACCGAAAACAGGGCGCTGTAGTGCTCCCGCCAGAAACGGTACACTTCCGTGTTCGAGGGGTTCAGGGCGTAGTCTTTAAACGCCCAGCGGTCGGCCTGAATGCCCGCCACGTTGTAGAGCGTGGCGTTGTCCGACATCTGCTCGGCGGCGTAGGAAATGCCGCTTTCGGGCGCAAACGTGACGTACAGCGTCGAGTAGGCCGCATTGACCGCCAGATCGAAGTCGGCTTTGGTCTTGTAGAAGTTATTGGCGTTGGCGTTGGAAAGGGGCGCCAGCTCCAGAAAATCGTCTTTGCACCCGGCCAGGAGCAGACCGAGACACAGCACGAGAGATAGCTTTTGGAAGGTAGGCATCGTGGTAGGAAATAAGGTCATTAAAAATCAATCTTGGTCCCGATCGTGATGATCCGCGGCACCGGGTACGAACCGTAGTCGACACCGATCATGGCGCCGGAGGGCATGCCGGTGGTTGCGGTCGCTGTGGGCGAGTAGGTCGTGGCCGGATACGTCGTGTTTTCCGGATCGTAGTTCGAGTAGTCGGTAAACAGGAAGACGTTCTCGGCATTCACGTACACGCGGGCCGTTTTGATGGGCGTCCGCGCCAGCAACTGCTTCGGCAGCGAATAAGCAATCCGGATGTTTTTCACCCGCAGAAACGACGCATCTTCCACCCAGTAGGTCGAGAATTTCTCCTGCAACCCGCGTGGGGCAATGGTCGGCTTGAAGTGCTTGCCGTCGCCGGGATCGCTCTCCGAGCGCCAGTAGTTGGCCACGTCGGCGTAGGCATTGCGCCCCCCGTTCCAGATGCCGTTGTAGCGGATCAACTGGTTGGTGATTTCGCCGCCGTACGAGCCTTGCAGCATAAACGAAAACTCAAACCCTTTGTAGTAGAACGTGTTGGTCATGCCGCTGATGAAGTTGGGCTGGTAGTTGCCGATCACCGTCCGGTCGTCTTCCGTAATCTGCCCGTCGCCGTTCACGTCGCGCACAATCGGGTCGCCGGGCGTGGTGGACGGGTGGTGCGGGGTGGCGTCGATCTCGCCCTGGTTGTTGTAGACCCCGTCGAAAATGTAGCCGTAGAAGTTGGAGATGGGCTGCCCCACTTCGGTCTTCACGGTCACCACGTAGTCGGTGTAGATGATCGGCGCATCGCCCGGTCCCAGTTGCATCACCTGGTTGCGGTTCAGCGAGAAATTGAAATCGGTGGTCCAGGACAGTTGCCGGTTGATGTTTTCCGAATGGAGGTTGAATTCAAAACCCCGGTTGCGCATGCTGCCGATGTTGGTCAGCTGCGTCGAGAAGCCGGTGATGTCGGGCACGGGCACGTTCAGCAACAGATCGTTGGTGGTAGAGTTGTACAGCTCGGCCGCGATCCGCACGCGGTTGTTCAGCATCAGCAGGTCGACGCCCAGGTTGAACTGATGCGTCTTTTCCCATTTCAGGTCGGGGTTGGCGATGGTCGTCACCTTCAGGCCGTTGGCCAGGCTGGTGCCGTTCACGTAGTTGGCCGCACCCAGCAGACTGACCGCCCCGTAGTTCGGAATCTGGTTGTTTCCGGCCACCCCGTAACTGGCGCGCAGTTTCAGGGTATTGACCCAGTTGAGGCCACTCATGAACGCCTCATCCGACAGCACCCAGCCGCCCGAAATCGACGGAAAATAGCCCCACTTGGTATTGTTCCCGAAGCGCGAGCTGCCGTCCCGGCGAATGGTCCCGGTCAGGAAGTACTTGTTGTTCAGGTTGTAGTTGACCCGTGCCAGGTACGACAGCATCGACCATTCGGAGGCGGTCGAGGTGCCGCCGTTCACCGTCCCGGCGTTGAGCGTGTGGACTAGGTCGTTCGGGTAGTTGCCCGCGCCCACGGCCATGTACTCGTCACGCTGCTTCTGGGTGGTGTAACCGATCAGGGCGTTGAGCTGGTGCGCGCCGAACTGTTTCTGGTAATTCAGCGTGTTCTCCGTCAGCCAGTTCATCATAAACGTGGAGTTGACGTCGCCCTGCGCCGCCAGCGGCGACGAGTAGCCGTACTTCATTTTGTCGTAGCGGTACGAATCGTAGCGGCTGTTCGACAGGTTGACACTCACGCTGGAACGAAACTGCAGCCCCTCCAGAATGTTGTATTCCAAATAGCCGGTGCCGAGTGTGTTGAACGTTTTGTTCTGTTTGTCGATTTCGCGCGTCAGCGAATACGGGTGCCAGAGTTGCAGGTCGTTATACGCCGCAAACCGGTACCACACGGAGTTGGGATCTTTGAAACCCAGGTTGCCGTTTTCGTTGTAAACCGGGAAAATCGGGTCGCTTTGCAGACCCAGGCTCACCACATCGCTTTTCCCCTGGATGCCGTCGGTCCGGTCGTAAATGCCCGCAAACGTCAGGTTCGCGCCCGCCGTAAACTTCTCGGAAATGTTTTGCTTCAGGTTGGCGCGCACCGTCAGGCGCTTGTAGTAGTTCTGGTCCAGCACGCCCTGTTGGTTCAGAAACGCCGTGGACAACAGGTACTGCGTTTTTTCGGAACCACCCGACAGCGACACTTGCGCGTTGTCGATGGGCGCGACGCGGAACATCACGTCCTGCCAGTTGGTCCCCGCCCCGAATTGCCCGGGGTTGTTGATGAAGTCTTCCGGAATCTTGTACGAGGTGCCGCGCACGTCGTTCGGGTCGCTGGCATTGCCACCGGCCGCCACCCAGGCGTTGTTGTGCGCATCGACGTAGTAGTCCACAAACTGCTGCGCGTCCATCAGGTCGATCTGCCGCACCACTTCCTGAATGCCGTGTTCGTACGTTACGTTGACGTTGGTCTGGCCAGGACGGCCCAGTTTGGTCGTAATCAGAATAACACCGTTCGCCCCGCGCGATCCGTAAATCGCGGCCGATGACGCATCTTTCAGCACCTCGACCGACTCAATGTCCTGGGGGTTGATGGTGTTCAGGTTGAAGTTTTCGATGGGCATGCCGTCGATCACGTAGAGCGGATTGGTCCCGGCGGTGATGGAACTGATGCCCCGGATGCGGATGATGGGCGACTGCCCCGGCGCGCCTTGCGCCTGCGTGATGTTGACGCCCGGCAACTGCCCCGCCAGCGATTGGGTCACGTTGCTGAATGACCGGTCTTTGAAGCGCTCGTAGTCGATAGAAGCTACCGCGCCCGTCACGGCCCGTTTGCTCTGTGTGCCGTAGCCCACCACCACCACTTCGTCCAACGCTTTTACGTCGTCCTCCAGCGTGACGTTGATCGAGGCCTGATTCCCGACCGCAATCTCTTTGGACATGTAACCCACCGCACTGACCACCAGCGTGGCCCCCTCCGAGACGGTCAGTGTGAAGTTGCCGTTTACGTCGGTGATGGTGCCGGTGGCCGAACCCTTCTCCAGAATGTTCACGCCCGGAATCCCTTCGCCCTTGGTATCGGTCACGCGGCCCGAAATGTTTTTATCCAGCGGTGCAATGCGCATCAGGGCGCTCTGCCGCAAGGCCAGCGGATCGACCGGCGGCGTCATGCGCTGGAGGCGTGTTCCGGCTTCCCGGTTGGCGTTGCGCGTCTCTTCGCGGGGTTTGATCACAAAATAGCGGTCGCCCAGGCGTTGGTAGGTCAGGTTCGTGCCGTTCAGCAACTCGCGTAGCTGTTGTTCTGCACTGGTCTGGGTGCCGTTCGGCTGTTTGCGCACCACCTGCTTTCCCTCCACGACCTTGGCCACGTAGGTAAACGAGACGTCGTACTGCCGTTCCACTTCTTCAAGCGCTTCTTGTAGGGATTGGTACTGCTGCGCCTGTTGGGGTTCGTGGGCCGGCGCAAGCGCCTCCGGGGCAGGTTCCCGGGATCGGTCCAGACTGACCCAACCCTGGCCTGAGGCATCCCAGACCAGCATCAGGCCGATGAGCAAAGGGCATACCCTTCCCATCAAGTGGTGTACACTGGTGTTCATGATAGGTTATCGATTGATTGTGAGTAGTGCGTTAGCGAAACACGATCGTCTCCCCTTCCCGCACGACGACGATTTCGTCGGAGGAAGCGTCGATCAGGCGGAGCAACTGATCCAGGTCGTCGGCCGGAAAGGTGCCGGTTAGTTCGAGCTGTCCCAGCGCAGGACGCTCAAAAACTACGTTCTGCCCGTAGATGTCCTCGATGCGCTGGGCAATCTGCTGCAACGAAGTCGCCTTGAAAATTAACTGGGACGCCCGCCAGGCGCTGAACTGCTCCGGTTCCACCCGCTTGCGCAGGATTTCGCCGGAAGCCGCCGACACCGACACCAGATCGCCCGGCACCATTTCGATTTCACCGGGCTCCGTCTTCAGGTTCAGGTGGACGCTGCCTTCTTTCAGCACCACTTCCGTCTGGTCGTGCCGGTTCATCACGTTGAAGCTGGTACCGTATACGGCCACATCCAGTTGCTCGGTATGGACGATGAATTTGATTTTATTCCCGGCCTGCTCCCGTTTTTCGATCTCAAAAAAAGCTTCACCGGTCAAGGTGACTTCTCGCGGCGCGCCTTCGTCCCAGCGCGTCGGATAGCGCAATTCGGAGTTGGCGTTGAGCATTACCCGCGACCCGTCCGACAGCACCACTTCGCGGGTTTCGCCATAGCCGGTCGCCAGGGTCGTCTCGCCCCAGTACGCATTCATCCACAGCACCGCGAGCCAGAGCATCACCCCGACCGACACGACGGCCGCCGCCCGATATACCCATACCGGCATCTGCCGTACCCGCGCTTTGGGCCGGGCTGGGTGCGCGTTTTTGCGCAAAGCCGTTTGCAGGCGAGCCAGGTCTTGGTGCATCGTTTCGTCGGATACCGGTGGCTCCGAAGGCAGTCGGTCGGCAAAACGCACCTCGCGCAGTTCTTTCTCTTCGTCCGAAAGGGACGCTTGTTCCTCCGGAGAAAGGCTTTTCCACCAGGCTCCAAAAAGGGTAGGCTTGCGTCGGGAATGCGGGTTTCGGTTCAAGATTCCTTTCGGTTTAGGGAAAGACGCTCAGGGCTTTGGTTTATACCCCCGTTTCCACTTTTTTTTCAGGAAAGGGCAAAAAATTTTCGGAGGCTCCTTTATGCCCCCAAAAGCAGGGAGAACGGCAACGCCAGCGAGAGCAGCGTGCGCAGCAGTTGCATGCGCCGTTGCTGGCGCAGTTTTTTATACGCTTTCTGCAAACAGTTCGCCACCGACTGGTAATTCAGCGACAACGCATCGGCAATCTCCTGAATGGTCAGTTCGTGGTAGTAGTGCAGGTAAATCACCTCGCGCTGCCGGGCCGGCAGTTCGTTGATGGCCTGCGCTACGCCCGCCACCCGCTCGTGATCCGACTCGGCCGCCACCAGCAGATCCTCGCTCGAAAAATGAAACCCGTCGCGCTCCAGCCGCTGCTCCACGTTCTCGGTCGGAATCATGCGCTTCCGCGCCAGAAACCGAAAAATGCGGTTGCGAAACGAGATGATCAGGTACGCTTTGACCGAATGAACCGGCTTGAGTTGCGCACGGTGTTCCCAGAGGTAAAGAAAAAGTTCGTGGATCTGGTTGCGGGTATCTTCTTCGTGCTGGAGCACACGCTGCCCATACCCATACAAGTCGCGGTAGAACGTGAGGTAGAGTTCCGAAAAAGCCGCTTCGTCCCCAGCAAGGAATTGAAGCCAGCGTGCTTCGACGTTGGTGGTCATCGTAGGCAGGTAGGTGGTAGTGACTGCCCAAGCTAAAGAATTCACCCTCCTTTTCCAAGCAAGCCCACGACACAAATGCTGTTCACAGGTTTACGCAACCCGGTTTACGCAACCCGGTTTTCGCAACCCGGCGTTCGCCGCTGTCTTCTATCTTTAGCCCTCCGTTTGATTTTGACTCTATGACTGACACGTCCCGCTGGCGCATCCGCATCGATACGGGTGGTACCTTCACCGATTGCCTGGCCCTCACCCCTGACCACCGCCTTCGTCGCGCGAAAGTCCTGAGTAGTAGCGCCCTGCGCGGACAGGTCGTGGGGCGGGACGGCGACCGATTACAAATCCGGCAACGCTGGGCGACCGATGAGGACATCTTTGCGGGATACACCTTCACGCTACCGGAGGGCACCTTCTCGACGACAGTCCGGCACGTGAACCTACAGGAAGGCTGGCTGGAACTGGAGGCGCTGCCCGATCCCCTGCCCTCCTTTCCGTTCGATTTTGCCCTGACGGCAGGCGAAGAAGCGCCCATCCTGGCGGCCCGGCTGGTGACGGGTACGCCCCTCTCCGAACCGCTTCCTCCGCTAGAAATGCGGCTCGGCTCGACGCGCGGCACCAACGCGCTGCTCGAACGCAAGGGCGCTTCGGTCGCGCTCGTCATCACGAAAGGGTTCGCCGATCTGCTCGCCATCGGGACCCAGCAACGCCCCGATCTGTTCACGTTGCAGGTCGAAAAAGCCCCGGCCCTGTACACGCAGGTCTTTGAAGTAGACGAGCGGTTGCAGGCCGACGGCTCTGTACTCCGGTCGCTGACGCCGGACGAAATCGAACGGGTGGTGACGGCGGTGCAACAAAGCCGGGCCGCCACGGTAGCTCTCGCGTTGATGCACAGCTACCGCAACCCTGCCCACGAACAGCAACTGGCCGAAGCCTTGCAGGCCGCAGACATAGCGTGGGTATCGGTGTCTTCGGCGCTGGCCCCGGGTATCCGCATCCTGCCCCGCGCGGAAACGGCAGTAGTCAATGCGTACCTGACGCCCGTGCTGAACGATTACTTGCAAAACATTCGGGCGAAGCTCGCGGAAAGCCAACTTTTGGTGATGACCAGTGCAGGTGGTCTGGTCGGCGACGCGTTTTTCCGCCCGAAAGACAGTCTGCTCAGCGGTCCGGCGGGGGGTGTGGTCGGCGCGGCCTGGTCGGCGCAACGCTCCGGCATCGACAGAATTCTCACGCTCGACATGGGCGGTACCAGTACCGACGTGGCCCGCTGGGCCGGGGTGTACGATTACCGCCAGGAATTGCGGGTAGGCGACGCGCATCTGCTCAGTCCGGCGCTGGCCATCGAAACGGTGGCGGCGGGCGGCGGCTCCATCTGTGCCTACGACGGTCACCGTCTCCAGGTCGGTCCCGAAAGCGCGGGCGCACAACCCGGCCCGGCCTGTTACGGAGCGGGCGGGCCGCTGACCATCACCGACGTCAACCTGCTCCTGGGCCGCTTGGCACCCGATTATTTCGGCATTCCGGTCAACCAGGACGCGGCACAACGTGCGTTCGAGCGACTCAAAACGCAACTCCCGTCCCAAACCGACGATGCGGCCCTGTTGCAGGGATTGCTCGACATCGCGAACGAAAAAATGGCCGACGCCATCCGGCATATCTCGGTTCAGAAAGGCTACGATCCCACGGAATACACGCTGCTGGCCTTCGGAGGGGCGGGCGGACAACATGCCTGTCGCGTGGCCGAACGGTTGGGGATCTTGCAGGTGCTGGTTCCGGCCGATGCGGGCTTGCTTAGTGCGCTGGGCATGGGCGCGGCCGTGGTGGAACGCTTCGCCAGCCGGCAGGTGCTACGTCCCCTGGAAGAGGCAAAACCCGACCTGCCGGCGCTGACCGAGGCCCTTGCCGCAGAAGCACGTGCCCAACTCCACGCCGAGGGGTACGCCGACGAGTTGCTGGAGGTGAAACAGGTCCATGCGTTTCTCCGCTTTCGGGGACAGGACTCGTCGCTGGAAATCGTGTACGATGAACCGGACACGTTGGAAACCCGCTTCCTGCAACGCTACCGGGAAGTCTACGGCCACGTCGTCGAACGCCCGATCGAAGTGGTGAACTGGCAGGTGCAGGTCGCCACGCGTCCGCCCGCTCCCGAGGATCTCCCGTCCGAGATGGAAACCTACACCCCTTCGCCGGAGGGGCATCGCCGACACTACACCGGCGGCGGATGGCACGAGGTGCCGGTCTACCTGCGGGAGGCCATGCGACCGGGAGCCGTGTGTGCGGGTCCGGCTTTGCTCATCGACCGAAACAGCACCACAGTAGTAGAAGCCGGGTGGGCGGCACGCATCGATGCGGCGGGCAACGCCCTCCTTTCCGTCGAACACGAAAACACGACCGCCGACCTGGTCGCCGCGCCCGAAGCCGTGCAACGCGAACTCTTTGCCAATCGCCTGACGGGTGTGGCCGAAGAGATGGGTGCGCTGTTGCAACGCACCGCCTTTTCGGTAAACGTGAAGGAACGCCTCGATTTCTCCTGTGCGCTGCTGGATCAGGACGCGCAACTGGTCGTAAACGCGCCGCACATTCCGGTCCACCTGGGGAGCCTGGGCCTTTGCGTCCGGCAGGTTCGGGAAGCGCTTCCGCTGGGCGAAGGCGACGTGATCATCACCAACCATCCCGGCTACGGCGGATCGCACCTCCCCGACATCACGCTGATTGCCGCCGCACACACCCCCGACGGTATGCTGATCGGGTACGTCGCGAACCGCGCCCATCACGCCGAACTCGGCGGTTCCCGTCCCGGCTCCATGCCGCCCGATGCCCGCTCGCTGTCCGAAGAGGGCGTCGTAATCGCGCCGACCTACCTCGTGCGAGGTGGCGAAGTACAGTGGGATACGTTGGAAAAGCTTTTTACGACCGGTTCCTACCCGACCCGCGCCTGGGAAGAAAACCGCGCCGACCTGAACGCCGCCCTCGCCTCCATCCGCCTGGGCGTGACGGCATTGCAACAACTGGCGGAGCAACACGGCCTTTCCGCATTGCAACAGGCCATGCGGGCATTGCAGACCCACGCGGCCCAGGTGGCCCGCCGGGGCTGGACCCGTTTCGCTCCCGGTACGTACCAGGCTGAAGAATCGCTCGACGACGGCACGCCTCTGCGGGTACACCTGGATGTCTCGCATGAGCATCTGTCGATGGATTTTACCGGTTCGGGCGGGGTGCATCCCGGCAATCTGAACGCCACGCCCGCCATCGTGCGCAGCGTGATTCTCTACGTGTTGCGCCTCCTCTGTCCAGAAGACGTGCCGCTCAACGAAGGCATGTTGCAGGACGTCTCGGTACACCTCCCCGAAGGCTGCCTGAATCCGCCGTTTCCCGCCGATCCGACGCAATGTCCGGCCGTGGTCGGCGGCAATACGGAAGTCAGCCAGCGCCTGGTCGATACGTTGCTGAAGGCGTTCGGGGTGGCGGCGGCCAGTCAGGGTACGATGAACAACCTCCTGTTTGGCAACGCGCGGTTCGGGTACTACGAGACGCTGGGTGGCGGTGTGGGGGCAACGGAGGGCTACGCGGGGGCGTCGGCGGTGCATCAGCACATGACCAACACGCGCATCACCGATCCCGAAGTGCTGGAACAGCGCTATCCCGTCCGCCTCGAACGGTTCGCGGTGCGTCGAGGCTCCGGTGGGAAGGGTCAATGGGCCGGTGGTGATGGGCTGGTGCGGGAGATCCGCTTTCTGGAACCGGTGCAACTCACCCTGCTCACGCAACGGCGGCAGACCGGTCCCTACGGCCAAGCGGGGGGGCACGCCGGACAACCCGGTCGACAGCGCGTCATCCGACAGGATGGCACCGAAGAGGGGTTGCAAGGCGTCGACGGGCGTGACCTGAACGCCGGGGATCGGGTCGTCATCGAAACGCCAGGCGGCGGCGGCTGGGGCAGCGCGACGCAACCCGAACCGAAGGCATAGTGACCCCACAGCGCCATCCTTCCGCTTGTAAAAATCATGCATCGCCACCGCGCGCTAGTTACCTTTGTACGTACCCATGCGTCCTGCCAAGAAAGAACATCCTGCCGAAAAGCATCAGTTGCATCCCCGAAGCAAGCATCGCGGACGTTACCACTTTCAGGAACTCATCGCAAGCTGTCCGGAACTGGCGCCGTTTGTGGCGCTGAACCCGTATGGAGACGAATCCATCAACTTTTTTGATCCGCAGGCGGTCAAGACGCTGAACAAAGCGCTGCTGAAACACCATTACCACGTGGACCAGTGGGACATTCCTGCCCACTACCTGTGTCCGCCCATCCCCGGCAGAGCCGACTACCTGCACTACATGGCCGACGTGTTGCGCGACAGTGTGCCCGCTCCGCTAGGTCAGGCGATTCCCACCGGGCCGACCATCAGGTGCCTGGACGTAGGTGTAGGAGCTAATGGCATCTACCCGCTCCTGGGCACGCAAGAGTACGGCTGGTCGTTCGTGGGCTCGGACATCGATCCGGTGGCGCTCCAGGCAGCGACAAAGATTCTGGACCGGAACCCCACCCTGCACGCGCGGATTACCCTGCGGCACCAACGGGAGCCGACGCGTATCTTTCAAGGCATTCTTCAAAAGGGCGAATATGTGGATTTTTCCCTCTGCAATCCTCCGTTTCATGCGTCACGCGCGGAAGCCCACGCCGGGTCGGTCCGCAAGCTGAGTAACCTCAAACGGAAGAAAGTCCGTAACCCGACCCTGAATTTCGGCGGTCAGAGCAACGAACTGTGGTGCGCGGGCGGCGAAGAAGCGTTTGTGCAAAAGATGATTCGCGAGAGCCAGCGGTTCGCAACGTCCTGTTTCTGGTTTTCGACGCTGGTGGCCAAACAGGCGCACCTGAAAACGGTCTACCAAACCCTGAAGCAAGTGGCTGCTGCCGACGTAAACACCATTCCGATGGGGCATGGCAACAAGATCAGCCGCATCGTGACCTGGACGTTTCTGACGAAACCCGAGCAGGAAGACTGGGTCCGCTCCCGCTGGGCCGAAGCGCTGCGGCCTCCGCTTTGATGCGCCTGAACAATACTCTTGATTTAACCACCTGACTTTCACCGTGTATGCACCACCTCCTCGCCTGCCTTTTCCTCCTGCTTTTCGGCTGCCCTGCCGTGGCCCAAACCTTCGACGTCAGGAAATATGGCGCGAAGGGCGACGGCACTACCAACGACCGGCAGGCCATTCAACGGGCGATTGACGCGTGCCAGGGAACGGGCGGGACGGTCCTTCTCAAAAACGGCACGTTCCTGACGGGGCAACTGGTGCTGGGGAGCCGGATGACGTTGCACATCGATACGACGGCCACGCTGCTGGGCATCCAGTCGGATCGGGAGGAAGAGTACCCGCATCACCTGATCGAGACCCAATTTCCGAACCGGATGGAACAGGACTGCCAGCGGCGCCTGATTTATGGCAACCACGTACGCGACGTGACGATCACGGGCGGCGGCACCATCGACGGGCAGGGCGACTTCGAGCCCTGGATGCACGTGAAGGAGTTGGGTACGGAGAAAGACCGCCCCTCGCTTTTTGCGTTCGTGGGCGCGCGCAACATCACGGTTTCCGACCTGACCTTGCTGGACCCGGCCTGCTGGACACAAGTCTACATCGAGTCGGACAGCATCACGCTCCAGCGCCTCACCATCAACAGCCACAAACTGACACCCAACCGCGACGGCATCGACATTGTGGATTGCCACGGGGTGCTGATCGAGGACTGCGACATCCGCTCGGAAGACGACGGCATCTGTTTCAAAAGTGGCAGTGAATACGGCGTGCGCGACGTGGTGGTGCGGCGGTGCGTGATCGACAAACTGAACGTAAACGCGGGCAACTGTTTCAAACTCGGAACCGACGGGCTGGGCAGTTTCATGAACTTCGAGGTGTCGGACCTGACCCTCAAAAATGCCTTTCAAAATTCGGCCCTGGTGGTGGAGTCGATGGACGGGGCGGTGATCGACAACCTCCGTTTTAGTGACTGCACCATCGACAATTGCGGGCAAGCCTTTTTCGTGCTCCTCGCCAACCGCAACCGGACGGTACCGGGACGTCCGCCCCGGATGGGCACCATTTCGAACGTCCACTTCCGGAACATCGAAGGGAAAAATTTCACGCAAACGTATCCGTCGATCGTGATGGGCATGCCGGGGCATCGCATTCAGAACGTGACGTTCGAAAACGTGCAGCTGCAACACAAAGGCGGCGTCAACACCAACCAACAAAGCGTGATGGAATACGACGGTACTTACCCGGAAGGCAGCAAGTTCGGCGATACGCCTGCCTCGGGCTTTTTCGTCCGCCACGTCGATACCGTTTCGTTTCAGAATTGCGACATCACCACCGCCCAGCCCGACGCCCGCCCCTGGCTGGTCACGGAAGACGTCGGCGAAGTGCTTCCGCGGTAGCCGGTTTTCCTGTAGGAAATGTCGATGCAGTTTTGGTAGTTTTAGAAGCTCATTTATAAAAGAAAACCTCCGCCTTTTCCTACTTAATTACCACTTCCTTGCCCCACCTTCGTCCCACCACGCGGCTTAGCCTGACGCTGGCCTTGTACCTAGTCGGTGCGTGTTTCGCCCTCCGTGCCCAGAAAAAAAATGAAGAATACGAGTATCATCTGCAACGCGCGGTCGACGACGTGGTGATCGACGGCGTGCTGAACGAGCAGTCGTGGCAGGAGGCGCAGGTGGCGGGTCAGTTTTACATGGTGCTGCCGATGGACACCAGCTACGCGCAGGTGCAGACGGACGTGCTGATGACCTACGACGCGAAGCATCTCTACCTGATGGCGATCTGTTACCACGAACGCGACGCGCCCTACTTCGTAGAGTCGATGCGGCGGGATTTTACGTTCGGGAAGAACGACAACTTTCTCTTGTTCATGGATACGTTCGACGACCAGACGAACGGCTTCTCGTTCGGGGCCAACGCGGTGGGCGCGCAGTGGGACGGCATTATGTACGAAGGCGGAAAGGTCGACCTGAGTTGGGACAACAAGTGGACCTCGGCGGTGAAGAACTACCCGGACCGCTGGATTTTCGAGGCGGCGATTCCGTTCAAGAGCATCCGCTACAAAAAAGGCATCACGCGCTGGGGCATCAACTTCAGCCGGAACGACCTGAAATCGACGGAGAAGTCGAGCTGGGCACCCGTACCCCGGCAGTTTCCGACCGCCTCGCTGGCCTACACGGGTACGCTGGTGTGGGACGAGCCGCCGCCGACCGCCAACGCGAACGTCTCGCTGATTCCCTACGCCCTCGGGGGGCTGAGCCGCGACTACGAGCACGACGATCCGACCGAGACCCGCAAAGCGGTGGGCCTTGACGCCAAGGTGGCGATTACCTCCTCGCTGAACCTAGACCTGACCGTCAACCCCGATTTCTCGCAGGTCGATGTGGACCGGCAAGTGACCAACCTGGATCGGTTCGAGCTGTTTTTTCCCGAGCGCCGTCAGTTCTTCCTGGAAAACGGCGACCTCTTCGCCAACTTCGGGTACGCCAACCTGCGGCCGTTTTTCTCCCGCCGCATCGGGCTGGGCGTGCCGATCCGCTACGGTGCCCGGCTGAGCGGCAAACTGAACAAAGACTGGCGCATCGGGGCGATGGACATGCAAACCGGTGCGGTCGAAGAGACCGGTCTGCCCGCGCAGAACTTTGCCGTGGTGGCGTTGCAACGCCGCGTGTTTGCCCGCTCCAACATCGGAGCCCTGGTCATCAACAAAAGTTCGATGGCCTACCGCCCCGACCCGGACGGCGAAATGCCTATTTACTCACAGTACAACCGGAACGTGGGGCTGGAGTACAACCTGGCCTCGTCGAACAACATCTGGACGGGGAAATTCCTGGCACTGAAGTCGTTTCAGCCGGGTGATCAAAGCCGCAGTCTGGCCCACGCTGCCAACCTGCAATACAGCAGTCGCTCCGTGTTGTGGAACTGGCAGCACGAGTACGTCGGTCGCAATTACGTGGCCGAAGTGGGCTACGTGCCCCGGCGCGGGTACATCAAACTCAATCCATCGTTCTCCTATTTTTTCTTTCCCAAAGGCGGCGCGGTGCTGAGCCACGGCCCGCAGGTGATGTCGACCTACTTCATGAACGAGTCGTTCCAACCCATCGACTACGAGCACTACGTGGGTTACCTGACCACCTTCCGCAGCCGCAGCACCTGGGCGCTGTGGACGACGCACAACTACGTGCAGTTGCTTCAGCCTTTCGACCCGACCAACGCCGGGGGCGATACGCTGGCCCGCGGGACGCAACACCGCTGGAACACAGTGGGCACCGAGTTCATCTCCAAGCCACAAAGTGTGTTCACCTACGGTTTCACGGCCCGTTACGGCGGCTACTACGCCCACGGCACGCGCCTGAATTTTACGACCGACCTGGGCTACCGATTTCAGCCGTACGTGAGTCTGGCGCTGAGCACCAGTTACAACGACATCCGCCTGCCCGAGCCCCTCACGCCCACGCAATTCTGGCTCGTAGGGCCGCGCATGGACGTGACCCTGACCAACAAGTTGTTCTTCACGGCGTTTGCGCAATACAACGACCAACTCGACAACATCAACCTCAACACGCGGCTGCAGTGGCGCTACCAACCGGCGTCTGACCTATTCATTGTCTACACGGACAACTACTTGCCCGCACCGCTGTCGGTCAAAAACCGCGCGCTGGTGGTCAAGCTGACCTATTGGTGGAATTTGTAAGGAGGCAGGTGAACGGTTGCGCGCCAGCCTGTACTTTCGCACGCTGGCCCGGCGGCACCGCACGTTACCCACACGCCGCCCATTTCACGACGTCCCTCTTATGGCACTTTTTCGACTTCGGCAATCCGCGCGTTTCCTGGGAACTTTCCTCTTCCTGGTCTGCCTGACGGCGCACATGGGCTATGCTCAGCAGAAAGACGTGGTTCCCTCAAACCAACAGTGGATTCAGTATTACAACCAGACCAAGCTTTCGAAGCAATGGACCTGGATGACCGACGGAGGCTTTCGGTGGCGGGATCAAATGCGCCATCCCGCCCAGTACGTCGTCCGAACGGGCCTGGGGTATCGTCTGCACGAAAACATACGCGTAGCGGCAGGCATGGCCCATCTGGGTTCGTACACGAACGACCGGTTGCGGCGGATCGAGTGGCGGCCTTACCAGGAAATTCAATCCTCGCATACGTACGGGCGCATCGACGTAGTGCACCGTTTCCGGGCAGAACAGCGCTTCCTCAAAACGTTGGCCCTGGCCGAGGCGCCCGCAACGCACAGCTTCAACCATCGGCTGCGGTACCGGCTGATGGTCACGGTGCCGCTCCTGAAGTTATCTGCCCGTCGTCCGTACCCGAAACTGGTGCTCGACGTGGGCGACGAACTCTTCATCAACCTCGGGCGCAACATCGTCTATACCGTTTTTGACCAGAACCGGTTGCTGATCGGCCCGACGCTCCAACTTCACGAAAATCTGGACCTGGCCCTTACCTACAACCACCAGTTTGCCAGCACCACCACGCCGGGGCGCTACAACCGCGACGGAATCCTCTGGCTCGGCGTCCGACACAAGCTGGACCTGACCCGCTAAATTTCCGCACCGAAGTTTCTGTTCGTGCTATCTTAGAGTCACATACCTTTTAGCCGCTGCTTCCCGCTATGTCCCTTCTCCCCTGCCAGAAACCCCTTTTCTCCCTTCCGGAAGACCTGCATTACCTGAACTGCGCGTACATGTCGCCGCTGCTGAAGTCCGTCGAAGCGGCGGGCATCGAAGGCGTGCAACGCAAACGCAATCCGTTCGCCATTACGCCCGACGATTTTTTCGCGCAGGCCGAAGCAGTACGCCAGCGGTTCGGACAGTTGGTCAACGCTCCGACACTGCAAGTGGCCTTGATCCCGTCGGTGTCGTACGGACTGAGTACGGTCGCCCGCAACGTTCCTGCATCGGCAGGGCAGCGGGTGGTGGTGGTACACGAAGAATTTCCGAGCGACATCTACGCCCTCCATCGGCTGTGTGCTGAAAAATCGCTCGACCTGGTGACGATCGAGCCGCCCACAGCGCGGCAGGACCGCGGCCGACGCTGGAACGAACGTCTGCTGGAGGCCATCACGCCCAAAACGGCGCTGGTGGTGCTTTCTACCGTCCACTGGGCCGACGGCACCCGGTTTGACCTGACGGCGATCGGTAAGCGGTGCCGGGACGTGGGCGCGCGGCTGGTCGTAGACGGTACCCAGTCGGTCGGCGCGCTGCCGATTGATGTACAGGCCTGTGGAATCGATGCGCTGATCTGTGCGGGTTACAAGTGGCTGATGGGGCCGTACAGCCTCGGGATGATGTACGTCAGTGAGGCGTTCAACGACGGCGTTCCGCTCGAAGAAAACTGGGTTAACCGCCTGGGCAGCGAGGATTTCAACCGGCTGGTGGCGTACGAACCGCGATACAAACCCGGCGCGGCGCGCTACAACGTGGGCGAGAGCGGCAACTTCATTCTCCTGCCGATGATGCAACGGGCGCTCGACCAGATTCTGGACTGGCAACCGGCGCGGATTCAGGCCTACGATGCGGCCCTGACCCAACCGCTGATCGCCTTCCTACAGGAAAACGGCTACGGGGTGGAAGAGGCGACCTGGCGCGGCGAACACCTGTTCGGCGTTACGCTGCCGGCGCACCTGGATCAGGCGGCCACGCTGACGCGCCTCAAGGAGCGCAACATCTCGGTGTCGGCGCGGGGCCATGCTCTTCGCATCTCGACCCACCTGTACAATACCCCTGACGACATCGCGGCGCTGATCGAAGTACTGGCAGAAGCGCGATAGTCGTTTGAGCGCAACCGCTTCCCGGCGTTACTTCAACTGCCCCGTGAACTCGATGCGGATCTTGGTCTGAAATTTCTCGATGATTTTGAAAATCTCTTTCAACGTAACCTGCTCGATTTTCGTCAGGCTTCCCGGCGCGATGTAATTGTTGGGTTCGCCCTGCTTGCGAATGATCGTCTTGGCCTGTTGGGTGAGGCGCAGGGCCATCATGTAGTAATACGCCTGCATCAGCTCGTAATACTCGTGCTTCTTGAACAGGTCGCGGTGGTACAGTTCTTCCAGCCGCTCGCCGGTATTGGTTTTGAATACGCCGTACTTGAGCGAATACAAGCGCACTAAATCCACAATGGGCGTCATGGCCTTTTTGATGTTCAGCACCTCTTCTTCTCCTTTTGAGAACGTACGGAAAAAGTTAAAGAACGTCAGCGGCGGCTCGTATTTGAGGGCATTTTCGCCAAAATGGTAATACGTGAGTGGCGTATGCTCTGTGAGTTTTTCGCCGATAAATTCCCGGAGCGACTCAAAAAGCGTTGCGTCACCGTACAGCATCCGGCAGTCGAAAAACGTAGCGAAGTTCATGACCGACTCCGGGGCGGGGCGGTTCATCCATTTTTCGTAATTCGCCTTCCAGTGCGACAGCGAATGGTTCCAGCGCGGGTTTTTCGCCATAAAGCCGCCCGTACAAAAACTAAACCCGACGTAGTCGAGCTGTTCGGAGATGATCTCGGCCAGGCGTAAAAAATACGCCCGCACTTCCTCGCGCCGTTCCGGGGGCGTGTCTTCGTAAATGATGGCGTTGTCCTGATCGGTTTTGAGCGTCTGTTCTTTACGGCCCTCGCTGCCCAGTGCCATAAACACGAACTTAGCCGGCGGCGCTCCCATTTCTTTGAGGGCACTTTCGATGATGCGCACGGAAATGTAATCGGAAACGGACGTAATGACCTGATTGACATTTTCGGCTTTGACGCCCCGCGACAGCAACTGAAACACGATGGAAGGCACGCGGTTCCACTTGTTGCGCAACTCGTCGAGCGTATTGGCCAGCCGCACCGACTGGATGAACACAAACGGCGAGTACGACTGCTCGGTCAGCAGCTTGTTCCGGTTCATCACGCCCACGTACTGCCCTCCGTCTTCTACCAGCAGATACCGGATTTTCTCCTTGAACATCAGGAGGATGGCTTCGTAGATGAACGCATCCAGCGAAATGCTGAAGATCGGATTTCCCATAACCGTCGTAACGGGCAATGCCGTATCGACCTGCCCACCCACCACATTTTCGCGCAAGATGATGTCGGTCAGGTACCCGACAAACTCCTTCCCGTCTTTTATAAACAGACAGCCGATCCGGTTCGTGGTCATGATCTGCGCCGCCCGGTAAATGGGCGTATCCGGCGGGCACGAGTAGATTTTATTGAGCGCCAGCGTACGCAGGGTTTTCGAGAAAAAGATGTCGGACCCCGCGTAATTTTCCAGCTCGCTGCTTCTGATCCGCACGTAGCTGGCATAGGTTTCGTCCAGCATTTCCCGCCCGAATTCCGTACTAAAATAATCGGCGAAGGCCTCGTACTCTTCCGTAAGTGCCCGGAACACATCCTGCGGCAAAAAGTAGACGACGGTGCCCTTTTTGGCAATCACCGTACGAATCGACTTTTTCTGATTGAACAACAGCGACAGCCCCCCGTACACATCTTCGCGCAGGTAGTACCGAACCAGTTTCTTTTCGTTCTCTTCATCATAAAAGAACGACTCGTACTCACCTTCGGCTACGATGTCGATGCCTTTGAGGCGCGTATAATTCTGATGATAGACCACCTTTTCTTTAGGATGTACCACCTTTTTGAGAAACCGGGCGATTTCCACGAGCTTGTCGTCCGGCAACAACTGAAAAGGCGTACTCTGCCGGAGGAGTTCTAGCGGTGTACTCATTGGAGAACTAAGAAGAGAATAAGTAATGCGGTGAGAATCACCGTGAGTAACATGAGGAGACCATAGCCGGTCCGCTTTTTGATTTTCTTGGTGATGCGGCTGCGACTTTGCTGGGCTTCGATCACGTGTTCGTCAATATCGCCTTTTCGGACCAGTTCGAAAAAACAATCGGCCACGGCGCGGGCGTCGCACATCGCGTCGTGTTGGTGTTCCAGTCGTCTCTTGAACAAGGTTTGGTAGAGTTCCCCGAGTTTGGGGTAGTGTCGCCCGGGCACGTGGATGTACTCGCTTGTGGCCTTCATCGTGCAAAACCGGGGCGTTTCTTTGATGATGTTTTTGAGCCCGGCGCGCCGAAACCCCATCTCCAGCATGCGCTGGTCGAAGTCCATGTAATGCGCCACCATCATGGGTTTGTACTGCCGCAGGTCCGAATACAGCGCCCGCAACGCCTTCCGACGCGCAATTCCCTTTTCCTGCGCCACCGCCACCGAAATGCCGTGAATCCGCTCCGACTTCCGCTCAATGTCGTAATCGTCCGGTTTGATCAGGTAATTCCGCGCCTTCACTTCCTTCCCGTCCCGGGTGAAGATCACCCACGCGACCTGCACAATGTAGGGCCACTCCTCCACCCGGCGGCTGTCCCAGTGCTTGGGCCGCCCGGACGTTTCCGTGTCCACAAAAAGCAAGTACTCCGGAATCATGTGGTGAGTATGGTGAATTGGTGGTGTGGTGAATGAGTGGATTGGGGGTTTACCTATTTACCGGAGTAATGTCACCCTGAAAGGGTCTTATTGTTCAAATAAGGTGCTGAATCGTTTGTGTGCAAAATCCTTCGTTTGGCTCAGGATGACAATAATTGCAAACGCCTAAAAAGCAATTTGACATTTATTCATTTTTAATCTATCAACTCGCAATCCAGGGAGCCAGGTCTTTCAACTGAATGCGCCCTTCGTAGATGGCCTTGCCGACGATGACGCCCCATACGCCAACTTCTTCCAGTTCCTCCAAGTCTTTGAGGGAGCTGACGCCGCCGCTGGCAATCACGTGTAGGTCGGGGAACCGGTCACGCAATTCCTGATACAAATGGATCGAAGGGCCCTGCAACAGGCCATCCTTCGCGACGTCGGTACTGATCGCGTAGCGCACGCCGCGTTCCTGGTACTCCTCCAGAAAGTCGAAGATGTGTCGCCCGGACGATTCCTGCCAGCCACTCACGGCGATTTTCATGTCACGCGCGTCCGCTCCCAGGATGATTTTTTCCGGTCCGTACTCCTTCAACCAGCGCTCAAACGTGTCGGGTTCCCGCACGGCGATGCTGCCGCCCGTAATCTGTTTTGCCCCACACTCAAACGCAATCCGCAGGTCGTCATCGGACTGGATGCCCCCACCGAAATCGATGTGCAATCCAGTTTTTGAGGCCAGTCGTTCGAGCACCCGGTAGTTGATCACCCGCTTTTCGCGTGCGCCGTCGAGGTCCACCACGTGCAGGCGTTGCAGTCCGGCGTCTTCAAACCGCAGGGCCATGTCGAGCGGATCGGCGGCGTATTCTTTCTTTTGCGCATAATCGCCCTGCGTCAGGCGAACGCACTTACCGTCGATGATGTCGATGGCGGGAATGATGTGCATGGGGGAATGGATTACAAATTGAAACTTTCAGGGGGCAAATTAAGCAACGCTTTGTACTCTTATCCTGTCACCTCGAACAACGTGAGAGATCTCCTAGCTTTTGGACCGAGATCTCTCCCGATGGTCGCGATGACAAAGTGTTGGGCAGGTCGTTATCCGGTTTCCGGATCTCCTGACTTCGGTGCTCCGTCAGACCAACTCTTCCTGTTTGAGTTCGACGAAGTTTTTGAGAATCTGCGCCCCGACCAGTCCACTCTTTTCGGGGTGAAACTGCGCGGCATAGAAGTTGTCTTTGTGCAGCATGGCCGAGAACGGCACGATGTAGTTGCAGGCGGCCATGGTGTAAGAACTCATTTCGGCATAATAGCTGTGTACGAAGTAGACGTACGCCGGAATTTCAATCTCGCGTAACAAGGGGAAATCCGCGTCAGCCGCAGGCGAGATGGTATTCCATCCCATGTGCGGCACCTTCTGCCCCGCCTCGTCCGGCCGAAACCGCTTCACTTCCACGTCGAAGATGCCGAGACACGGCGTGTCATTCTCTTCCGAATGGGTACACATCAGTTGCAACCCCAGGCACACGCCCAGTACCGGTTGCGTCAGGGTGGGCAGGAGTTGGTCGAGTCCCTTTTCCCGGAGGTAGCCCATGGCGGTGCTGGCCTCCCCCACCCCTGGAAAGATCACCCGGTCGGCCGAGCGGATCACCTCTTCTTCGTCAGACAGAATCGGCTCAATGCCCAGGCGTTCCAGGGCGTACTTCACCGACTGTACATTCCCCGCGTTGTATTTAATGATGACGGTTTTCATGTGGAATTAAAGATTACAAATTGTCAAATTGTCAAATTGCAAATTAGCTTTCTTTCGTCCGTTGGTGCAGGTAGCGGATAAAACCCGCTAATTGTCTCGACAGGCCGATTAGTCTTTCGTACAGGCGTTCATACGCTTCGTTGCCGATTAGCCCCCCTTCCTTCAAAACGTAAAGTTGGCTGCGTAACTCGCCACAGGAGCCTTTCGCGTAGCGAAGAAAGCGAATAAAATCCCCATTGTTATCATACTCAAATCCTTCGGCAATGTTGTTTGAGATGGAAGACGCCGCACGACGAATTTGATCTTTCGCACCGAAATCATTCTTCAATCTTCCTATCTCCGAAAGCTGGTACATTTCAACCGCTACTTTTGCCGCGTCCTGCCAGATTTGGAGATCCTCAAAACGTTCGATCTTTGCCATTGCACAATCTGCAATTTGTCATGTGCAATTTGTAATCAGAACTCTTCCCGCAGTTGATAGGCTTGGCGCATGCGCTGGTAGAGGCGGCTGGCTTCGTCGAAATTGAGGGTTTGCTGGCCATCGGAGGCGGCCTCTTCGGGGGTGTCGTGGACTTCCACGATGATGCCGTCGGCACCGGCCATGACGCCCGCCAGGGCCATCGGTTCAACAAACTCGCGGATGCCAATGCCGTGTGACGGATCGACGATCACGGGCAGGTGCGACTTTTCTTTCAGAATTGGGACAGCATTGAGGTCCAGCGTATTGCGGCTGGCGGTTTCGTAGGTACGGATGCCCCGCTCGCACAGGAGGATCTTCTCGTTACCGCCGGAAAAGACGTATTCGGCCGACTGGAGCAGTTCGTCGAGGGTGCCGGAGAGACCGCGTTTGATCATCACCGGTTTGTCGACCTTTCCGAGTTCGTCGAGTAAGTTAAAGTTTTGGGTGTTCCGCGCGCCCACCTGGAAGACGTCGACGTAATCGAGCATGTCCGCGATTTGAGAGGGCTGCATCACTTCGGTGATGATTTTGATGCCGTTCTGGCGGCAGATGTCGTAGAACATTTTGAGGCCGTCCAGCCCCATCCCACGAAACGAGTAGGGCGAGCTACGCGGTTTGTAGACGCCCCCGCGCATGATCTTCACGTCGTTGTCAAGCAGGTGCGTCACCGTCCGCTCAATCTGTTCCTCACTTTCAATGGAACACGGCCCCGCCATGATGGAAAACGTGCCTTCGCCAATCACCACGCCGTCGCCCAGGTCGAGGCGCGTGCGATTCACTTTCCACTTGCGAGAGACCAGTTTATAGTCGTCCGACACGATGTGAATGTCCTGAATGCCCGGCAGATGTCCGATGCTACGCACGTCGAACTCCTTCTTGCCCGTGCCCACGACGTAGCTAGCGCGCTGCGTGGTCACTTCGGTGGTTTTGTAGCCGAGGTCGTGAATTTGTTTGAGAATGGCCGCTTTGAGAGGCGACTCAATATCGGGATCTACTTGAATGATCATGGTTTAATAATTTTAGGCTGATGGAGTGAGTAAAACTAAAATCCAACATTATCACTACTGACTCAAATGTCGTTTCGTTTCTTCAATAAGGCGATCAATTTCGCTCATGAACAGTTTTCGATTCGCATCAATCAATTGCTGGGAGTCTTTTGATAAGTTCACAGGGTTCTCAAGCAAATGTTTCCAATGCTCATGGTCCAATAGTTTAGTTTGCCAATACCACGAGCAATCCTCGCACCCTGCCTTGAACTCTCCATTAGTGTATGAATACACGTTGGGTTGATAAAAAGCTGCTGATAATTCGTATACCAAGAACCCCGGCGATCTTTCTTCTATTTTATTGGTCATCTCTACTACTTCATAAATACCATCGTAGTTAACATCTTGAAAAAGATAGGTTCGTAGAGAGGCTCCATCATGATCAGGGCTATTCCCTTTAAGTTGTTCAATATAGGCTTCGCCTTTTTCCCAGTAGGACTGCGAAAAGGCCGTTTGTGAAGCAATGATCAACATCCCAACGAAGACAATTTTCAGCATGACCCTAATCTTCTTTGGATAATTCTACCGCTTCGCCTTTCACATCGTGGACGAACGTGCGGATGTCGTCGGAAAGGTTTTCGCTTTTGTGGAGCAGGTTAATGAACGCACTGCCGATGATGGCACCGCTGGCATGCTGACAAGCACGGGCAAAGGTGTCATGGTTGGAGATGCCGAAGCCGATGAGCGTCGGATTCTTGAGTTGCATGGCGCGGATGCGCGCGAAATACGCTTCCTGTTCGTCGGAGATGCCCTGACGTGCGCCCGTCGTGCCGGCTGTCGCGACCATGTAGATGAATCCTTCGGAGGCCTCATCAATCTGACGGATACGCTTTTCCGAGGTTTGCGGCGTAATCAGGAAGATGTTGAGAAGGCCATGTTGCTTGAAAAGCTCAGCGTATTCTTCCTGAAAAACCGGCAGGGGCAGATCAGGCAGGATCATGCCGTCGATGCCGATGTCCGCACACTTCTGGCAAAAGGCTTCAACACCGTACTGGATGATCGGATTGACGTACCCCATCAGAATCAGCGGCGTGTCGACTTCGGCGCGGATACCTTCCAGTTGCGCGAAAAGCGTCTGGAGCGTCATGCCGTTGTCGAGCGCCTGCTGGTTGCTTTGCTGAATGGTCGGACCGTCGGCGACCGGATCGGAAAAGGGAATGCCAATTTCAATCACGTCGGCCCCGGCATCAGCGAGGGAGCGGAGCACCGTGCGTGTATCGTCCAAGTGCGGAAAACCGGCCGTGAAATAGACGGAGAGGACGTTTTCGGTTTTCTCCTGAAAGAGTTGTTGAATGCGATTCATATTGCAAAGAGATTTACCACTAAGACACCGCACCAAGGCGGCTAATAACACAAAGGAGCACGAAGGATTATGCGTCGATTTTTCGGTCGGCCAAGCCCATTTTCATATACGTTTCCAGGTCTTTGTCGCCCCGACCGGAGAGGCACATGACCACCACGTCGTTGGGGCCGTGCTTGCGGTTTTCGAGGTAAGCCAGCGCATGCGCCGATTCCAGCGCCGGAATGATGCCTTCCTGCCGACTCAGCCGCAACACCGCATCCAACGCCTGATCGTCCGTGGCACTGTAGAACTTCGCCCGTCCCGTCGCAAACAGATGCGCGTGCATGGGTCCGATGCCGGGGTAATCCAGCCCCGCCGAGAGCGAATAAGGTTCCGTCACCTGACCGTCTTCCGTTTGCATCAGGATGGTCCGGCTACCGTGCAGTACGCCCGGCTTGCCGAGGGCCGTCGTCGCGGCCGAATGTCCGCTCGTGATGCCCTGTCCGGCGGCTTCCACCGCGATGAGTTGCACCGACAATTCGTCGAGGAAATGGAAAAACGCACCGGCGGCGTTACTTCCCCCGCCCACGCAGGCCACCACCGCATCGGGCAGTTCCCTTCCGATTTTCTCCTTCAGTTGCCACTTGATTTCTTCGCTGATCACCGACTGAAAGCGTGCGACCATGTCGGGATAGGGATGCGGCCCCACGACCGAACCGATGATGTAGTGCGTATCGGTCGGATGCGAGATCCAGTGCCGCATCGCTTCATTGGTGGCGTCTTTCAGGGTTTTGCTGCCGCTCGTGGCGGGAATCACCTGTGCCCCCAGCATCCGCATCCGCTCCACGTTGGGGCGCTGGCGCTGCATGTCGAGTTCGCCCATGTAGACGATGCACTCAAACCCCATCAGGGCACAGACCGTCGCCGTCGCTACGCCGTGTTGCCCCGCTCCCGTTTCGGCAATGATTTTCTGTTTTCCCAGCCGCTTGGCGAGCAGAATCTGCCCGATGGTGTTGTTCACTTTGTGCGCCCCGGTGTGGCACAGGTCTTCGCGCTTCAGGTAAATCTGCGTGCCGTAGTGCTCCGACAGACGCTTGGCGAAGTAGAGCGGCGTGGCCCGTCCGGCGTAATCGCGCAGTAGTTCCTGAAACTCTTTTTGGAAGGCAGGGTCCTGCATGATCTGCAGGTAATTCTCCCGCAACTCTTCGACGTTCGGGTAGAGCATCTCGGGGATGAACGCCCCGCCGAAGGAACCGTAATAGCCATTCGGATTGACGGAAAACGAAGTTTTTTCTTGTATGTTGGTTTCCATAGATGTCTTTTCAGGAAGTTATTTTATTCTATGTTGACACGGTTGTATGTCGGTGTCATTTTATTTTGTAGCGACGGAATTAATTCCGTCGCTACGAATGAATGCGTCTATTAAGTTATTCTAGTTGTATAGAAAAAGGAAGTTTGGTTTGGCTAAGTTCGCCCAATTAATTCCATCGCTACGAGTTGATCGCAAACCGTTTCCATTCATCAGCAAAGCTTTCTGTTTGATGGTGTTGTTCTTGTTTGTAAATATACTTTCGCACCTTTTCCAACTGGGTCGCACTCACCGAAAAGGCACTATATCCTCCTTGCCAAGCAAACAGTCCTTCGATCCAGTGTTTGTCATTTAGCCACCTTGAGGATGCGCCTTTTAGTCTTTTGATTACTCCCGCTACTGACTGAATGGGGCTGAGGCAAAGGAGACAGTGAACATGGTTTTCTACTCCGTTAACACAATCAAGATAGATATCATTTTGTCGTGCATATTCTATCATAATTTTGAACAACTTCACACGAAACTGTGGCGTTAAGAGAGGTTCTCTTTCCTTTACAGCCCATACAACATGAATCCACAGCTTCGTATAAGTCCTGCCCATATTTTCAACTATCTTTTCTCTCGATTCGCAGCGGTGGGGGGACTGCCCCCGCGGTTAAATCCGCCGCTACGAATACCCAAAACGCTTTTACCTCCTCCACCGCTTTTACGCCCGGCTCCTTCTCAAAGCGGCTGTTCACATCCAGCGCGTAAAGTTGTGGATGCGCAAATGCCTGGATCGCCTCCGCTGATTCCGGGCCGATGCCCCCACTCAAAAAGAAGCGCACTGGCCCCTCGTAGTTTTTCAGGATCGACCAGTCGAAGGTGACGCCGTTACCGCCCCGCTCGGCACCTTTCGTATCGAATAAAAAGAAGTCGCAAAACGGCTCGTAGGCATCCAGTTGGGCGAAATCGAACGTTTCGCCGACGGAAAAGACCTTCATCACACGGTGGCCAGCAGCCTGCAACTGCCGACATACGTCGGGCGGCTCGTCACCATGGAGTTGCAACAGATCCAGTTGGTACCGGTTGGCCAAAGCTTGTATCTCCGCCAGCGATTCGTTGACGAAGACCCCCACGCGCTGTGTGGTTGCCGGCAAGACGTCCAGCACCGCCGGATCAAAGTCGTTCCCGACGTAGCGTTTGGAACGGGGAAAGAAGATGAACCCCACGAAATCGGGCGCGAGCGCGGCCAGTGCCCGAAGGTTTTCCGGGTCGCGCATCCCACAGACTTTTAGTTTCAGGCCCCTCACGATTACGCTTCGAAATCGCCGATCTTCGCGTTTTCCACGACCTTCTCGCCGCGGGTGTGCAGCCGTTTGATGAAATCGGCACACGCTTGCTCGGGACGGCTGCTGCGCATGAAGGTTTCGCCGATCAGGAAGCCCCGGTACCCGTACTCACGAAGACGGAGGATGGTCTGCGGATCGGAAATGCCGCTTTCCGACACTTTCACGAAGGTTTGCGGAATTTGCTCGGCCAGCTCAAGCGACGTCTGGATGGTGGTTTCAAAAGTTTTCAGGTTGCGGTTATTGACGCCAATCAGGTCGGGACCGATCTCGTGGTAACGCTCCAGTTCCTCGCGATTGTGGACCTCCAGCAACACTTCCATGTTCAAGGCATGAGCTCGATCGGTGAGTTGCTTGGCTGTCGGCAAATCAAGCGCCGCGGCGATGATCAGGATGGCATCGGCCCCGATCGACTTCGCTTCGAATACCTGATATTCATCCAGCATAAAATCTTTCCGCAGAATGGGGCAGAAATTGAATTTCCGGGCGGTTTGCAGGTCTTCGTTTTTTCCTGCGAAGTACTTCGTGTCGGTCAGCACCGAGAGGGCCGACGCCCCCGCCTGCATATAGCCGATGGTAGTCCGTTCGACGGGCGCAAACTTGTTGATCATGCCCTTCGAGGGCGATTTCCGTTTGTACTCGGCGATGATGCCCGACTTGTCTTCGCGCAGCACATACTTGCGTAGCGAAACCGGCTTGGTCTCGAAGAAAATGCTTTTTTCCAGCAAGGCTACCGGATACAGCGCCTTCCGCTCTTCCACTTCCTTGCGCCGGTTGGCCATGATTTCATCCAGAATAGACATGCGATTGGTGTTTGGTTGATCAGTTAATTCATTCGTATTTTTTCAGTGCCCGCGTAGCTGTTGCGTATGTCCGTGATCAGGACGTTACTTTCTCGCGGCTCAGTTTCATCAGTTGCTCGAAAACCTCGCGCGCTTTGCCCGACTCCAGCGTGTCGCGTGCCTGTTCCACCGCCAGTTTGAGCGACAGGGCCGGATCGACGCAGTGCAGGGCAAGCCCGGCGTTGGCACACACCGCCGCCGTTTGTGCCTCGGTACCTTTCCCTTCCAATACGTTCAGGAAGATACCGGCGGCCGACTCGACCGTATCGCCTCCGTGCAGCTCGGCGGGGTCCAGTTGCGGTAGCCCCAGTTCTTCCGGACGCACCACCCGTTCGCTCTGATGGGTGATCAGCTTGAACGGCCCCGTCAGCGAAATCTCGTCGTAGCCGTCGAGCGAATGGACGATGGCGAAGTTTTTCCCCGTCTGTTGGTAGAGGTACGCATACAGGCGCCCTAGTTCCAAACTGAAAACCCCGACCATCTGGTTCTGTGGCTGCACCGGATTTACCATCGGCCCCAGCATGTTGAAGAAGGTTTTGATGCCCAGCTCGCGACGGATGGGCGCGACATTCTTCATGGCGGGATGGAACAGCGGCGCGTGCAGAAAGCAAAGGCCGACTTCTTCCAGCTGCTGACGCAGAACGCTGACGTCGTTGGTAAACTGGTAGCCAAAGTGTTGCATGACGTTCGACGAGCCGCAGACCGACGAGACGCCCGTGTTGCCGTGTTTGGCTACTTTCTGTCCCGTCCCGGCCACCACAAACGCCGAGAGGGTCGAGATGTTGAACGTGTCTTTGCCGTCGCCGCCGGTGCCGCACACGTCGATGGTGCTGTGGTCGGAGAAATCGACGGGCAGACACAAATCCAGCATCGCATCCCGAAAGCCCGCCAGTTCTTCGACCGTAATGCTGCGCATCATATAGACCGTAATGAAGGCCGCCATCTGACTCTGGTTGACCTGCCCGGACGTCAGTTCTTTCAGAATGGTGCGGGCTTCGTCGGAGCTAAGTGTTTGGTACGACAGTAAGCGATTGAGCGTATCTTTCATGGATGGAGTTTGAGGTTAAAAGTTTTGAAGGTTGAGAAAGTTTTCTCGCTGAGTTTCAGGGAGTCTTTCGCAGAGTTCCGCAGATCATTTCACTATAACATTAGTAACTTCCCTGTATACATTGTTCTACTTAACTCTTCAGCCAGTTGTCGATCATCTGTTTGCCGCCTTCGGTCAGGACCGACTCGGGATGGAACTGCACGCCCCGGATTTTATACTGCCGGTGTCGGAGGGCCATCACTTCGCCCCGTTCGTCGGTGGCGGTGATCTCCAGGCTGCCGTTCATTGTGTTTTTGTCGACTGCCCACGAATGGTACCGACCGGCCTGAAAGCGCGGGGGCAAACCCTGAAACAGCAACTCATCCGATAAAGTCACGTGAGTGGGCAGCGCAATGCCGTGCAAGACGCTCGACAGGTTGATCAGCTTCGAGCCGAACGCTTCGCCGATGGCCTGATGGCCCAGGCAAACTCCCAGGATGTCTTTGGTCGGAGCAAAGCGGTCGATCAAAGGCAGCAGCAACCCCGCTTCGGACGGAATGCCCGGTCCTGGCGAGAGGAGAATTTTATCGAACTTCGCCACGGCGTCCAGCGGAATCTTGTCGTTGCGGTGAACCTCCATCTCTGCTCCATATCCCAATTCCCGAATCAGGTGCACCAGATTATAGGTGAAGGAGTCGTAATTGTCAAATACTAGAATTTTCATCGTTCGTGTTGCGGGTTTAGCGTTCCCTCAATAAATCGCTTCCTTGACCAGCGTATCGTTTAAATCTTTTCGGCTTCGGCGATGGCAGTGCGCAAGGCTTTCAGCTTGTTGTGGACTTCCTGTAATTCGCTTTCTACGTTCGACTTGGCCACCACGCCTGCACCGGCCTGGTAATACAACACCCCGTCTTTGCTTAAAAAAGAGCGAATCATGATGGCATTGTTGAAGCTTCCGTCAAAGCCCAGAAATCCGATGCACCCGCCGTAATAGCCCCGCGCGCCCCGTTCGTACTGATCGATCAGTTGCATGGCCCGGTGTTTCGGCGCGCCGGAAAGCGTGCCCGCCGGAAACGTGTCGGCGACCAGCTGCAACGTGCGGGTAGTGTCGGTCAGCCGTGCCGTGACCTTCGAAACCAGGTGAATAACGTGCGAGTAGTACTGAATTTCTTTGAATGTTTCGACGTGTACGTGGTCGCCGTTGCGGCTCAGGTCGTTGCGCGCCAAGTCGACCAACATGACGTGCTCGGCATTTTCCTTGGGATCGTCCAGCAGTTTGCGGGCCAGTTCGGCGTCGGCCGCGTCGTTGCCGGTGCGAAGAAAAGTGCCCGCAATCGGGTGAATGGCGGCTTCTCCGTTTTTGATGGTGATCTGCGCCTCAGGCGACGAGCCGAAAATCCGGAAGCTGCCGTAGTCGAAGTAAAACAGGTAAGGCGACGGATTGATGGAGCGGAGCGTGCGGTAGACATTAAACTCGTCGCCCTGAAAAGGAGTCGCGAACCGCCGCGCCAGCACGATCTGAAACACATCCCCCCGGAAACAGTGCTGCTGCCCCTTGCCAATGGCCTCCAGAAACGCTTCGTCCGAGAAGTTCGAAGTTTCGGGGCCAGCCGTTTTAAAATGATAGCTGGGAATGTTTTTGTTACTGATCAGCGATAACACTTCTTCCAGCCCTTTGTCGTCGAAGGCCTCGTTATCGGTGGTATTTTCCACCAGGTATAACTCATTTTTAAAGTGGTCGACGGCGATCAGAAAGCGGAAAAACTGGTAGCGGAATGCGGGTATGTAGCGCGCTTCTTCCAACGTCTGGGTCAACTCCAGATCTTCGAAGTATTGTACGGCGTCGTAGGCGATGTAACCAAAGAGGCCGTTGGGCAGAAACGAAGGCAGATCGGTATCCGCCTTGAACGCTTCCTGGAACTCCGTCAGGGCCTCCAGCACCTGCGACCGCTCGCGCACGTTGGTGCGGATCGTCCGCCCATCAGGAAACGACTGCACCACTGCCTTTTCGTGCATTTCGATGCCGGCCAACGGCTGGCAACAGATGATGGAGAAGGCGTTCTCGTGGCCGTGGTAATCCGAGCTTTCCAGCAAGAGTGTGTTGACGAAGCGGTCGCGCAGTTTCAGAAAGATGCTGACGGGCGTCATGGTATCGGCCAGCAAACGCCGGTAGCGGGTGCGGACGTGGATGTGAGGGGTAGCCAGTGAAGTTTCGTTCATGGTTCGAGACGGTATAGCAATAAAAAAGGCTCACCGTGAAAGCGAGCCTCTAGTTTATCTGTTAAGTTAGCCTAAGCCATAGAGTGCCGGTTCACGGAGGGAAGTATGCCGCCGTGCCACCACCAATTCATTACCAGGCCTTGAACTTGCATATGCTGGAAATTGCGTTTGCAAAGTAAATCACCCTTTTCACAGAAGCAAGCCCGTTTTTTTCTTTTATCCTGAAAGGTCCCATGATTCGACCCTTACAGCGTTAGAATATTGACCAAAAAGGGCGCTGACGGCCCAGAAACGCTAATCCGCCTTACATCCTGTCCCTAGAAGCTGGGCACCTGGCGCTCAGAAAGTTGTACAATTCCCGAATGTTTTTTGAAAATTTTACGAGTAATTATTGTTAATATAATTTAACTAATTTATTTTTGTAATATATATCAACACACACCACCCTTTCACACACGAATTACGCTGGCGTATGTTTACCTATCACAAATCAGTTTTCGGAATTATGGCAGCCCTAGGCCTGTTATCGGCATGCAACTCGGATAAAGAAGTATTTATCGAGCCGCTGCAACTGGAAAAGACCGAAGAGAAGACGGTGATCCAGACCAATGCCATTGAGCAGGACTGGGCAGGCGTCGATGCGCACTACGACATCAAGACGTCGGTCGTCTCTTTTCGTACCAAAAACCTTGCTGGCAAAACCGTTTCGGCAACGGGTGTAGTCTACATCCCGGTCACCAAGGACACGTTGCCCCTGATGTTTTACCAACCCAGCTTGCTGGACAATTACGCCGAGCGCCCCTCGACGGGTCAGTACGCGGGCAACTCGCGGGAAGCGATCGCCTTTGCCTCGGCCGGCTACATTGTGACCGTGGTCGACTGGGCCGCCAGCCCCGACCTCACGCCTTTTTTCCAGGCCGATGCGGCCGCACAAGCCGGTTACGACCTGCTGACCGCCGCCTTCGAGATGTGTGATCGGCAGCACATCAAGACCAACAACCAGATTTTCATGGCCGGCTCGGAAGACGGTGCTTATACTATGCTGGCCCTGATGCGCCTGATCAAGACCTCTTACGGACACAACAGCCGGTTCGTCGTGGCGGGGGCCACCACCACCGCCGGTTTTATCGATCCGGCCGAATTGATGGAACGCGTTGCCCAGAAAGACGACGTCAGCAGCAACGAACTGGCCCTCTGCGCTGCGCTGGTGATCCGCTACAACCAGTACTACGGCTGGAATCGTGACTTGTCTCACTACTTCAAGCAGGCTTACCTGGACGAAGTATCGGCCCTGTGTACGGAGCAGAAGTTTGAAGGCGAGCTGTTCAAAACGAAAATGCCGAAGAAGGCAAGTCAGTTGTTCACCAGCGAATTCCTCAAAGGCCTGGAAGCCGGCTTCGAAGTAAAATCCAACAAGGGGAAGGGCAAAGGCAATTCGAAGGACGACGAAAGCGAGTTCATCGCTGCCTTGCAGGCCAACAGCCTGAAAGACTTTATGCCGCAGACGTATATGCGCATGTTCCAGGAGACCTCCAACCGGTCCATTTCGTGGGAACAAATCGAGTTGTTTTTCCGCCTGGTGGCTACCGGCGGCATCGGCCACGTCCGCATCTCGCTCTGCACCGACCGCGCACAATACATCAGCAAAAGCCTGGAATGGCTGGAGCCCATTCGGAAACATTGATGCGTGTGTCCTGACAAGCTATTTTCAGTTCCGGCCATCCAATAGGCGTTTCACGTCTGGATGGCTTTTTTTCTCCCACGTTTACTCTTGCTGAATGCTACGTTGTTTGTTTGCCTTTGCTCTCCTGCTTCTATCGTATACCGCCTATTCCCAATGCGAAATTGAAATTCCGGTTGAGCACTCGTACCATCTGGGCGTATGGGGACAATTTATCCGGAGCGATGGCGCCGCCGGCCGACGCTTAGCGCAGTGGGATTACGGCTGGAGTGCCGGGGCCATGGCGCACGTTTATCCGCAGCGTCGGCTCTCGATGCTGACCGAACCGGGCTACCGGCGGGTGGGGCGGATTGCGCCGGGCGATTCGTCGGTGTATTATCGTCAGGAGTCGTTTCGGCTGCCCGTTTTGCTTCAGGTGCAGGTAGGCACAATTTACCTGCAGGCGGGGCCCTACGCCGATTACTTATTGGGTATGAGCCGGCGGACTACCCCCCTCCATCTTTTGAAACAGGGGACCGATGCCCAGCCCCAGCCGCTCTCTCGCCCCCGGACGCACGTAGGCCTGATGGGCGGCATAGCATTTCACAGCGACCGCCTGCGCATCAGCGTCCGTTACAGTTACGAACGCAACCGCAAGCAGCGCCTGGATCAGGCGCTGATGCTACAAACCGGCTTTGTAATCTGGTAATTTACCGAACGTCGGCGCTTTCGCGCAGAATGGTCTGAGCACGATCGGGGCCTACCGACACGAGCGTGATCGGCAGGTTGAGGTACGATTCGATAAAGGCTACGTACTGCAACAGCGCTTCGGGCAGATCGTCGAACTGATGGCAATCCTGCAACGACTGTTGCCAGCCGGGTAACGTTTCGTACAGCGGCGTGACCGGCTCGGTGCACAGGTCATACGGCAACTGATCGGTTTCGGTGCCGTCAGCTAGCCGGTAGCGGGTGCAGACGTTGATGGTTTCGAAGCTGTTCAGCACGTCGGCCTTCATCATCAGCAGTTGCGTCGCGCCGTTGATCATCGCCGCATACTTCAGCGCGGGCAAGTCGAGCCAGCCACACCGCCGCGAACGGCCCGTGGTTGCGCCGAACTCGTGACCTTCCTGCCGGATGCGCTCTCCGACTTCGTCGTTCAGTTCCGTCGGAAAAGGTCCGCTGCCCACGCGGGTACAGTAGGCTTTGAAGATGCCGAACACTTCGCCCACACGTGCCGGTGCAATGCCGAGTCCGGTGCAGGCACCGGCCGCCATCGTGCTGGAGGAGGTAACGAAGGGATACGAACCAAAGTCGATGTCGAGCAGCGAGCCCTGGGCTCCTTCGGCCAGTACCGTCCGCCCTTCGGTCAACGCGTCGTTGATCAGGTACTCGCTGTTGGTCAGTTGCAGAGCACGTAGGTAGTCTACCGCCTGGAAAAACTCGGCCTCAGCGTCGGCCAGGGCGCTATAATCAAAGTGGTAATAATCGAGAATCATGCGGTGGCGGTCCACCAGTTGGTCGTACTTCTGCCGAAAATCGTCCGCCTGGATATCCCCCACGCGCAGGCCAACGCGGGCGTACTTGTCCTGGTAAGTGGGGCCGATGCCGCGCAGGGTCGAGCCGATTTTTGCGTCGCCTTTGTACTGCTCATAGGCAGCGTCGAGCAGGCGATGCGTCGGCAGAATCAGTTGCGCTTTTTTAGAGACAAACAGGTTGACGCCGGGGTCGATGCCTTTGTCGCGCAGTCCTTCCAACTCGCGCCGGAAAATGACCGGATCGAGGACCACCCCGTTGCCGACTACATTCTGAATATGGGTATGGAAAATTCCGGACGGAACCTGGTGCAGCACATGCTTTTTCCCGTCGATCACGAGGGTATGCCCGGCGTTGGGGCCACCCTGGAAACGTGCGATTACATCATAACGCGGGGCCATTACGTCGACGATTTTTCCTTTCCCTTCGTCGCCCCATTGCAGTCCTAATAAAACATCTACGGCCATTGGCTATTCTCACATTACACACCGACAGCGGCTGCCACCGCCCGGCACTCTTTAATCTTAAAACGAAACAAAAAAGATCAGGCGACAGTGTCCTGCCGCCTGACCGCTAAGTAACCAAGTTTTTAGGAATCTTGCTCGATTATTTCTTATTCAGTTGCGCCATAGCGTCCTCTTCTGAATCGACAATGTCGAAAATAGAGTTCAGCTTCGTGATGACCAGCAGCTTCTGGATCTGTTGCGACGGATTGATCAAGACCACTTCGCCACCCCGGTTCCGCATTTTGGTGAGCAGATTGATCAGCACGCCGATGCCGTTACTATTCATGTAACTTACGTTCGACAGATCGACCGCACAGAGATGACGGTCATCCTCGACCCGCGCCGCGACGTCGTCCAGCAGTTGGTTCGCACTGGTGTCTCCCATCAGGTTCCCTTCTAACCGGACGAGCATGATATTTTCTTTCTCTTCAATGCTGTAATTCATGAGAATGAGTTGTAGCTATGGGTTAAGTGTTGAGTAAAAACGAGAAAACAGGCGAATTGTTTGCCTCAGGCATTTCCTTCCTGTTCCTGCAAAGTCGGTTTATTTTCGCAATTCTGCCGGGTGCAGTTGCCGTATAAGATCAACGAGTGGTGCGATACGTCAAACTTGAGCAGATCGCCCACCATCGTCTGGATGTTGTAGATCCGGGGATCGCAGAACTCGATCACGCGGTGGCAGTCGGAACAGATCAGGTGATCGTGCTGCCGATAGCCGTATGACTTCTCGTATTGCGCCAGGTTTTTTCCGAACTGATGCTTGCTCACCAGGTTGCATTCCACCAACAAATCGAGCGTATTGTAGACGGTAGCGCGGCTCACCCGGTAGTTTTTATTCTTCATGCTGATGTAGAGCGATTCTACATCGAAGTGCCCATCACGCGAATAGATTTCTTCCAGGATGGCAAACCGTTCTGGTGTTTTGCGCAATCCCTGGTTCTCCAGATATTCGGTGAAGATTTGACGGACTTGTTCGTAAACGGTTACATTCAGTGGCATAAAGAGTAAATTCACCCCCGCATAAAGAAGTTCAAAAGTACAAAATTATTACGTTCGGCAGGGAGGCCCTTTCGGGGCATCCCTGCGGTGCTTCCTGGCCTCGCTCAAGTGTATATTTCTGCCGGAGATTTCTCTCCATAGGCTTCTTTCCTAGTTTTGCGCCTCGCTTACCAAAACTTTATGCGCAACGCTTACCCGTTTCTTCTTTCACTCGCAGCTTTATTCCCTACGTCGCTACTGGCCCAGCAAGCCAACGACACGACCGTCACGCTGCCGGAAGTGACCGTCCTGGAAAACCGCCTTCAGCTCCCCTTCCGGGAGACGTCTCGCAACATTTCGATCATCTCGGCGCAGGAGCTACAACAGACGCCGGCCCAGAGCATTCCGGAGATTCTGAGCTACACGCCCGGCGTCGACATCCGGCAACGGGGCCCGCTCGGGGCGCAGGCCGACCTGAGCATCCGCGGGGGGACCTTCGACCAGACGCTGGTGCTGATCAACGGCGTCAAGGTGTCCGACCCGCAAACGGGCCACCACCTGCTCAGCCTGCCCCTCAACCTCGACAACGTGGCGCAGATCCAGGTGCTGAAAGGACCGGGCGCGCGGCTGTTTGGGCAGAATGCCTTTACCGGAGCTGTCAACATCATTACCCGGGTGCCGGACGAGAAAGCGCTCTACGTCAGTGGGTACGCAGGTGGCTTTGGTCCATATACCAACCTTATTAAAGTCTATGACAAATCTGCGCTAATTCTTTTATTTGGCCCTTTTTCGTACGGCGGCTCGGTGTCGCTATCTCTTCCCACTGGGCCGTATAAACAATACATTTCGGTATCACAGGATGCCTCCGGCGGCTACCAGCCCAACTCCGACTACCGCAACTCCAACGTATTTTACCAGGCCGAACTGGACGCCACCGGCGGCAAGTGGAACGTGCTGGGCGGCTTCTCAGATCGGAAACTCGGGGCCAACGGCTACTACTCGCCCAGCTTCCCCGACCAGTGGGAAGCCATCAAAACCGGACTGGCCAGCGTCGATTATACCTACGAGCGCGGCAACTGGTTCGTCCGGCCGCGGGTCTACTGGCGCTACAACCAGGACGAGTTTCGCCTGCGCCGCAACGAGCCGCAGTTTTACCGCAACCACCACCTCACCCACGTGCTGGGTGCGGAAATCAACAGCCGCTATGTCAACAGGTTCGGCACCACGGGCTTCGGGGTGGAAACACGCCGCGAGTCCATCGTCAGCCACAACAATTCGGGCTGGGCACTGGGCGAACACGACCGCTACCAACTGGGCATTTATGCCGAACACCTGTTTCGTTTCTTCGGGCGGCTGGACGTTACACCCGGTGTGTACGTCAATGGCTATTCCGACTGGGGCTGGAATGCCTTTCCGGGGCTGGATGCGGGCCTGCTCCTGACTCCCCACCTGCGGCTCTACGCCAATGCCGGAACGGCCTACCGCATTCCGACCTACACCGACCTGTATTACGTGGATCGCACCAGCGGCAGCAACCCGAATCTGCTTCCTGAAAAAGCCTTTAGCTACGAAGGGGGCCTCCGGTACCTGAACAGTACGCTGGGCTTAACGGCCGAAGCGAATGTTTTCCGGCGCAACGCGACCGACTTTATCGAACGCGTTCAACTGAAGCCTGCCCGCTACCAGGAAAATCCCGACCTGTTTGACCCGAACGATACGCTGTTTGTCCCGGTCAACTTCCTGGGCGTCAGCACGCAGGGCCTTGAACTCTCGGCCTCGCTCGACGGAAAAGCGCTGAATCTGCCGGTACTGGACCGGTTTTCGGTGAGTTACAACTACCTTCAGTCAGACCTGAGCAAGCAGATCGACACCAGCCTGTACGTATCGCGCTACGTGCTGGACCAGTTGCGGCACCAGTTTATCTTTAAGCTGGACCACCAGATTTACCGTAACCTGACGCACCATTTCCGCGCCCGTTGGGTAGAGCGTGTGAACCGTCCTGCCTATTGGGTGCTCGACTCGCGCGTGATGTGGACGCACCGCCAGGTGCGGCTGTTTGCCGAAATGACGAACCTGACCGATACCCACTATGTGGAGTCGGGCTGGGTGCAAATGCCCGGCCGCTGGCTGCGTTTGGGCCTGAACTGGAAGATCAACCTGGAGCGCGAGTAATCTGCTTCGACCCTCTAGCTGCAAAGGGCGCTGCTCGGGAAATCTCCCTCAGCGCCCTTTGTGCATTTTACAGATCTGCCCTCCGCACCTTATCTTTCAGGAAAACTTGCTCTCATGCCCCTCGCCCCTCCGACGTACGAGGTATGTCCCAACTGCGCGACGCCCCTGCCCGACCGGCCCAACTACTGCCCTACCTGCGGCCAGCAAAACCGCGAACTCCGTGTTTCGTTTCGCGACCTGATCGGCGAATACCTGGGTAGTGCCTTCAACGTAGACGCCAAAGCCGCCCGCACGTTTCGCGACCTGCTGGGACGGCCCGGTCATATGATCCGCGCGTTCAACGAAGGCAAGCGCGTGCGGTACGTGCCGCCCGTCCGGTTGTACCTCTTTGTCAGTGCGTTGTTTTTCCTGCTGACGGCATTGCTGAGCACCGACGACCGTCCCCGCCGGACGCCCATCCGGTTTCAGAGCGATGGCGACTCGATCGGCATCACCACGATGCAGGACCTGGACTCCGTCGAATTGCCCCTGCGCGGGAACGATGCCGTTTTTCTACAGTCCGAACTGGCCCAGATCGCCGGGTATTCCAATGAACAGCTCGACTCGCTCCTGAGCGCCAAGTCGGCGGAACCCACGTTTCTGAATCGGCTGATGGTGCGCCGGGCCGTACGCCTGCTGCATGCCGAACAGCACTCGTTTGTGGACCAGTTTTTTCAGATCATCTCCGTCGCCATGTTTTTCCTGATGCCCATTTTTGCGTTCTGGCTCTGGCTGCTGTACCGGCGTTCGTCACGCTACTACTTCGAGCACCTGATTTTTGCCATCTATTTCCACTCCCTCGTCTTTCTACTGATGATTGTGCAGGCGGGTGTTGAACTGATTCCGGCCATCGGCGAGTTGATCAATGCGCTGATCGGCCTTCTCATTCTGGTCTATCTGCTGCTGGCTCTCAAACAGGCGTACCAGCAAGGGTGGGGCCGCACAGTGGCGAAGTTTTTCCTGTTGCTGATGGTGTATGGCCTGACTCTGCTTGTCTCCTTCGCCGTGTCGGGCTTCATGAGTCTGTTGATTTTCTAGAAAATGACGAACGTCATGGTTTAGCGTAAGCGAGACCATCGCATTTCTCCCCGCGATTTTACTATTTTGGCCTCGTCATCCATCCTCCGCTTCCTCACCCCATGAAAAAGATCCTGGTCCCTACCGACTTTACCGATGTAGCACACCACGCCCTCCACCTGGCCGCGCAGCTTGCACAACAAACCGGCGCGGAAGTAGAGCTTCTGCACGTTTTGGAAACCACCAGCACGGCCCCCTACGATCTCCCCGAAAAAGTAGTGGGGGCCACGGGCAATACCTTCCTCGATTACCTGGAAGCTTCCGCCCGCGAACAACTGGAGAAAACCGCCCGAGCGTATGCAGATGTCCCGATTCGGTACCTGGTACGGCAGGGAAGTCCGTTCCGGGCCATCGACCAGCGGGCGTCGGAACAACGGGTCGACCTGATTGTGATGGGATCGAAGGGCAGTAGCGGCCTCGACGAACTGCTGATCGGCTCCAACGCAGAGCGCGTGGTTCGGTTTGCGCCCTGCCCCGTGCTGGTCGTGAAAGGCAACCTGAGCCTGGCCGCCATCAAAAAAGTGGTTTACGTCACCGACTTCGCTCCCGAACAGGCCGAAGCCGTCTCCCATTTCCTGAAGTTTATGAGCCTGCTGGAGGCCGAAGTGCACCTGCTGTACATCAACACGCCTACCGACTGGATCACCAGCCGCGCGGCCCTCAAGAAGATGGAGGCCTTCAGGGCTCAGCATAACCTGAACGCCCAGTTTACACTTTACAGCGATGCTACCGAAGAAGAGGGCATTCACCACTTTGTTTCCGACATCGGGGCGCAGCTTGTCGCCATGCCCACCTACGGCCGTACGGGCATCACGCGCCTGATTGCCGGCGGCAGCATCACCGAAAACGTACTGAACCACACGCGCGTAGCGCTCTGGACCTACCGGCTGCGCGAATAGCGCAGCCCCTCAACACAGCCTTTCAGCGTTTCTCTCTTCTTCGCGGGCCATTCCGGGCGGAAGTGTGCCGTCAGTTGCACCTTCCTGCAAAATGGTGTATTTAGCGAGCATGAAACAACGTTGCCTTTTTGCGTGCTTCAGCCTACTTTTTTCGTTCTACGCATTCGCTCAAACTCCACCCACCCTCGACTACTACCTCCCCGCTGCCACCCGCTACCGCCCCGCCATTCCGACGCCGGAACAAGTTTTGGGGTTCCAGATCGGGACCTGGCATCTGTCGCACGACCAGCAGGTGTGGTACCTGCGCACGCTGGCCGCCGCCGCTCCCGACCGCATCAAGATCGAGGAATACGGCCGCACGTACGAAGACCGGCCGTTGCAGGTACTGATCATCACCCATCCGGACAACCACCAGCGGCTCGAAGAAATCCGCCGCCAGCACGTGGCGCTGAACGATCCGGCCCAGGCCGCTTCCTTCAATACCGCCCAGATGCCGACGGTACTCTACAACGGGTACAGCATCCACGGCAACGAGCCGAGCGGTGCCAATGCCGCTACGCTGGTGGCCTATTACCTCGCCGCTGCCGAAGGCCCGGAAGTGGAGCAAATTCTGCGCAACACCGTGATTCTGCTCGACCCCAGCTTCAACCCGGACGGGCTGCAGCGCTTTTCGACCTGGGTCAACGCGCACAAAAGCATCACGGAAGTAGCCGATCCCAACGCGCGGGAGTTCAACGAGCCGTTTCCGCGTGGCCGCACCAACCATTACTGGTTTGACCTGAACCGCGACTGGCTTCCCGCCCAACACCCCGAATCGCAAGGACGGGTGCGGCTGTTTCAGCGGTGGCAACCGAATGTGCTGACCGACCACCACGAAATGGGCACCAACAGTACGTTCTTTTTTCAGCCGGGCGTTTCGACCCGGGTCAATCCGCTGACGCCGCTGCAAAACCAGGAACTCACGAGCAAAATCGGGCAGTTCCACGCGGCCGCCCTCGACAGCATCGGCTCGCTGTACTTCACCAAGGAGGGGTACGACGACTTCTACTACGGCAAGGGATCAACTTACCCCGACGTGCAGGGCAGCATCGGCATTTTGTTCGAACAGGCTTCGTCGCGGGGACACGCGCAGGAGAGCGACCACGGCGTGCTGCGTTTTCCGTTCACCATTCGGAACCAGGTCACCACTGCCCTTTCTACCCTGCGCGCCCTACAAGCCCTGCGCCCGGAACTTCTCGATTACCAACGCAGCTTTTTTCAGGAAAGCGCCCCCACCACCCGAGGGCGGACTACCGCGCCGCAAGGCTATGTGTTCAGCCGCACGCGCGATCTGGCACGCGCCTATCACTTCATCGAAATGCTGCGCCGCCACCAGATCGACGTCTACCGGGCGGGCCAGTCGGTCACGATCAACGGCCAGTCGGTGTCCGCCAACGAAGCCTACGTGGTGCCGCTGGCACAACGGCAACGCCGCCTGATCGAGGCGATTTTCCGCACACAGACGGAGTTTACCGACAGCTTATTTTATGACATCTCGTCGTGGACCTTTCCGCTGGCGTTCAACCTGCCCTACCAGGCGGGTTTGCCGCGCCTCGGCGAGCGGATTGACAGCCTGCCTTTCCCGGTCGGGCGCGTGCGCGGCCGTACCGACGGGGCAGTCGGCTGGGCGTTTGCGTGGGACGGGTATTACGCTCCCCGCGCGCTATATCGCCTGCAAAAGGCCGGCGTGCGGACGCTGGTAGCACAGAAACCGTTTTCCCAACAAATCGGGAACGAGACCATCGACTTTTCGTACGGCACCATCCTGGTGCCCACGTTCAATCAAGAAGTTCCTGCCGATTCCATTGCGGCCCTGATGGAACAGCTGACGACCGACGACGCGCTGGACGTCTACGCCCTTCCGACCGGTTTGGCGGCCAGCGGTGTCGACCTGGGCAGCCGTTCGCTCGCGCCGGTCCCCCAACCGAAAATCGGGATGTTCATCGGCAGCGGCATCAGTTCGTATGATGCCGGGGAAATCTGGCACCTGCTCGACCAACGCTATCAGATGCCGCTGACGCTGCTCGACCTCGACGATTGGCGCGGCAGCAACATCGACCGTTATACGGTGTTGATCATGCCCGACGGCAATTATCGCCTCAACGACGGTTTCAAAGAAACGCTGGAACGCTGGGTTCGCGCTGGAGGGACGCTGGTGGCGTTGCAGGGCGCTTTGCGGTGGGTGCAAAGCGTAGGACTGGGCGACTTCAGCTTCAAAACTCCGCCGAAAGATACCAGCTATACCCGCTACGTGGACCTGCCCGACCGGCGCGGTGCGCAGGAGATCAGCGGGGCCATTTTCCAGGTCGACGTCGACGTGACCCACCCCCTGGCCTTCGGGTATCGGAACGACCGGCTCGCGGTGTTCAAGCAAGGCGAGTTGTTTCTCAACTCCAGCGCCAATGCGACGCACCTGCCGCTGCGGTATACCGCACAGCCTTTGCTGAGCGGCTACGTAACCGCTCCTAACCTGAACGAGTTGCGCAACACACCGGCCGTGGTCGTTTCGCCACAGGGTCGGGGCCGCGTCATCGCGTTTGCCGACAATCCCAATTTCCGGGCGTTCTGGTACGGTACCAACAAGTTGTTTGCGAACGCGCTCTTTTTCGGAGCCACCCTTCGCAGTTATTAATGCCTTCATCTCCCCACCCCATGCTGCATCGTTTTATGCTCGCGTCCTGCCTTTTGCTGGGCGCCTGCGCTTCGCACGAACAAGCCAGAACCACAACGGGTGCCCCCGCGGCCCTGGTCGATCCAGACGCCACGCCCGAAACCGTGGCGTTGTTCCAGCACCTGAAAGCGCTTTCGCAGGAACACATCCTGTTCGGCCACCAACATGCGACGGAATACGGGCACGGATGGTACGGTGAGGCCGACCGCTCCGACGTCAAGTCGGTCGTAGGGTCGCACCCGGCCGTAATCGGCGTGGACTTCAGCGGCTTATCGGGACGCACCCCGGAGGAAATCGCCCGGAACAAGGCTTTGCTTCAGCAACAGATCGTGGATACCTACAACCGAGGCGGCGTGGTGACGGTGGCGTGGCACTTCAACAACCCGATCGTCGAAGAAACGGGGTTTTACTGGAACGACTCGCTTTCGGTACGGACCGTGGAGCGGCTGATTCCCGGTGGCGACTACCACGAAGCCTACAAGGCGATTTTGCAGACGGTCGGCGCATTGGCCCACGACGTAACCGGTCAAGACGGCACCCTGGCGCCGATGATTTTTCGCCCGTACCACGAATTCGACGGCGGGTGGTTCTGGTGGGGCGCGCCGCACACCTCACGCGAAGACTTTGTTTCGCTGTGGCAGTTTACCGTGTCGTATTTGCGCGATAGCCTGGACGTCCACAACTTCCTATACGCCTTCTCGCCCGACGTGCAGTTCAATTCCGAAGCCGACTACCTGGATCGCTACCCCGGCGACGCGTGGGTCGATCTGGTCGGGATGGACGATTACCATGATTTTGGCCGCGACGGCCATTACGATCTGGAAGCCGGCGCACAGCGCCTCAAAATTGTTTCCGACTACGCAAAACGGGCGGGTAAACTGGCAGCCTTCACCGAGACCGGGCTGGAGTCCATTCCCGACAGTACCTGGTGGACCAACCGCCTTCTGAAAACGCTACGGACCGATTCGCTGGCGTTGTGTTACGTGCTGGTCTGGCGGAACGACGTACGCAGCCCCACGCACTACTACGCGCCGTTTCCGGGGCACCCGAGCGTCCCCGACTTCCAGCGCTTTTACCAAGATCCGTACACGTGGTTCGAAACCGACCTGCCCGACCTGTATCACGTGTCCGCTCCCTAACGCCGGACGGCCTCGGTACGCAGAAACAGCATTGCCTGTTCGCAAAGTGAAACGAGGGTAGCGCAGGTTGTGGTGATTTCGTCAAGCGTCATGTGTGAGAGGCCGCGCAGCTCCACGTCCGCAATCATGCGGTGGGCGCGTTTCATGCCAAAAAATCCGACGCTGCTTTTCAGGCTGTGGAGCGACCGGTCGAGTTTTTTCCAATCGCGGTTGTCCAGATCGGTCTGAATGGCGTCCAGGTATTGGGGCACGTCCGCCAAAAATACCTGCATCAGGTCCTGGAGAAAATCCTCGTCGCCGTCGGCGTACTCGCGCAACGCATTCAGGTCTACTTCGTCGGCAATGTCCTCGCGCAATACAGGTTCGGGCACGGGCGAATCTGCCCCGGCAGTGGCCGGTGCAGGCGGCGCAACATACTCCTCTTCGTTCAACACACTCAACAGCTTGCTGTACAACACCTGCGGCTTGAAAGGCTTGGAAATGTAACCGTTCATGCCCTGCCGGATGTACTCGTTCTCTTCGTTCTTCAGGGCATGGGCCGTCATGGCCAGAATCGGGACGGAACGGTGTGCCGACGGCAGGGCTTTGATTTGCCGAGTCGCTTCGATCCCATCCATTTCCGGCATCTGGATGTCCATCAGAATCAGGTCGTACGTGCCCCGCTGTGCCAACTCGACCGCTTCGCTTCCGTTGTTCGCCACGTCGATTTCGCACCCCACTTCCGACAGAAATTTACACGCCAGAAGCTGGTTGTTCCGGTTGTCTTCTGCCAGCAGAATACGCTTTCCCTGCAACTGGTCCAGTGGCAACAGGTCGATCTGATCGGAAAAGTCGGTATTGACCTGCGACGCATCGCCGAGTTTGATGGGCAGCACCACCATGAAGGCGGAGCCTTGGCCGACTACGCTCTCGACCCAGACTTCGCCGCCCATCAGCTCGACCAGTTTTTTCACGATGGTGAGGCCCAGCCCCGTCCCACCAAACCGCCGCGTAACGTCGCCCTGCGCCTGCTCAAAGCTGTTGAAGATCGACCGCTGTTTCTCTTCGGGAATGCCGATGCCCGTGTCTTCTACACTGAACTGGATGTCGTAATGATCGTCGGCTTTGTTCAGGACCGACGTCGTGACCGTCACGCGTCCTTTGTCCGTAAACTTGATGGCGTTGCCAATCAGGTTGCTGAGGATCTGGTTGATCCGAACCGGGTCACTGCGCAGCGCCGGAGGCAGGTCCGTATCGGTGTAAAATCCCAGATGCACAGAGCCTTCTTCGACGCGGACCTGAAACAGTTTGTGCAACATGTCCAACGTACTGCGCAGGTCGAAGTCGACCTCTTCAATGGAAAGTTTGCCGGCCTCGATCTTCGAGAAATCCAGGATGTCGTTGATCACCACCAGCAGGTTTTCGGCCGAATCGTAGATCGAACGGGCGTACGCGTCCAGTTCCTGGTCGAGCGTTGCCCGGCACAACAGCCGCGAAAATCCCAGAATGGCGTTCATCGGGGTGCGAATCTCGTGGCTCATGTTGGCCAGAAATTCCTGTTTGAGACGGGCGGCCTCCTCGGCCACGTCTTTGGCCTGAACCAGTTCGTTGTGCACGATGATTTGCTCAGTAACGTCCTGCACGGTGCAGATCAGTCGTTTGCCGGCCCCGGGCTGGCGCGGCGGCACCACACTGCCCCGCAGGTGTACGTGTTTCAGGTGGCCGCGGGGCATCAAGAGCCGGAATTCCGTTGAAAACGGCTTGCCACCTTCCCGAAACTCGGCGCGCAGCACGTCGAACTGATCCCGCTCGGCCGGATGAATGTACTGGCGCACGACGTCCATCGGTTGAGGGCCGTCGCGCACATCGAGCTCAAAAATCCGAAACAGTTCTTCCGACCATTGCACCCGCTGCGTAGCCAGGTTCAGCTCCCAACTCCCGATTTTCCCCAGGGCCTGGGCTTCTTTCAGGTTTTCTTCGCTCTCTTTCAACGCTTTTTGCGCCAGAATGGCCTCCGTTACGTCCTGCGCAAAGCCGATGACCTCGTCGCCGTTCAACGTATTTTTGTACGACCAATAGCGCACGTGTCCGGCTTTGGTCAGGATGGAAACCACACCCCGGTCCGTTTTCTGCGCGGTGATCCGCTTTAGGTAAGCCTCAAATTCCGGGTGATAGACGGGCATCATAAACTCCCGGATGTTTCGGCCAACCATTTCCGAATACTGATAATTCAGCTCATCCAGCATGGTTTTGTTGACGTGCACCAAGGTTCCTTCCAGGTCGTGAATGCCCAGCAGCGCCAGGCCATGTTCGACCACGTTGCGGTACTGCGCCTCGCTTTTCTGAATGGCCCGGAGGTTCTCCTGATTGGCCAGGATGTTGCTGATCCACGACCCCATGATCCGCATCGTGCGGCGGTCTTCTTCGGTAAACGGATGCTGGCGGGGGCGGGGGCTCGAAAAATTTAGCGTTCCGAACACTTGGCCGTTCACGTGCAGCGGAATGCCGATGTAGGCCTCCAACCGGAACGTAGTGTAACAAGGATGGGACGCCCACGGCGACTGGGCCATCTTCTCGATGGCCTGCACATCGTCGCTGGCCAGGGTGATGTCGCAGTAGGTATTGCGGCGGTCGAACGTCTTTCCCTTCATCGGTACCCCTTCGAAGTGGTAGCTGTTCAGCACCGTATACTGAGGACCTTCGACCCGGCTGATGATGCCGATGTCCATGTGAAATAAGTTGGTGGCGATCTGCACAATCGCGTCCAACTGCGCCTCAGAATCACCGGAGTTGACGGCCGATATCTCGTACAGCATACGAAACCGCTCCGCGTTATCTATCTGAGGACCATGCGTTTGTGGTTCTCCTGAATTTCTCATAACGTACTGTTCTCCTCTCTGCAACCCTCTGGACGAAAGCTCTCCACTCCATCGCCTAAGCCACAAGGGTCTTCTTCCTAATGTAAAGGTTTACCGCCAGGAATTCACCCAAAAACTTCTTAGTTTATATTTTATAACGAATAATCACATCTTTATATCTAGACTATCTTTCGATTAACCGAACCAGGCACCCCCAACGGCCTTACTATGTCCTTGCACCTTAGCCCATGCGCTTTGCCGGTCCTCTAGGGTATTCATTACTTTTCGCGCGTTGACCTCTGTTTACTCCTACGTTTATGCAAAGACTAGCCACCAGTCTTGCCCGCTACATCCACCCCCAACCGGACGATCTGGAAAAAATCGTCTCCCGTTTCCGGCACAAAGTCCTCAAGAAAGGTCGTTTTCTGATCCGCGGCGGACAGATCAGCCAGGAGTTTCTGTTCATTGAAACGGGGTGCCTGCGGGTGTTCTGGCAACAGGCTGACCGGGAAGTAACGGGGTGGTTTGCATTTGAGGACGAATTTTTCTGCGAGCTGAGCAGCTTCCTGCCGCAACGGCCTTCCGTCTACGGCGTGCAGGCGCTGGAAGACACCGCCCTCCTTGTGCTCAGCCGGGCAGAGATGGAGCAACTGTTCCGGGAAGTTCCCGTATTTGAAACGTTCGTGCGCAAATTCTGGGAGCAAATCATTACCCATCTGGTGGAGAGCATCATCTCGTTCCAAACCGAAACTGCCGAAAAACGCTACGAAAAAGCGCTGCAGCACCCAAAACTGATCCAGCGCGTTCCCCTCAAATACCTCTCCTCTTACCTCGGCATTACACCGTCTTCACTCAGCCGCTTGCGCAAGCCCAGGTGACGAACTTGCCATTTGGCAATTTTAAGCGCGCGTGGGGTCGTTACTTTTGCCTCGCTATCAACGCCGGTAGCTTCATCACGCAAAAGTCAACCATGAAACACCTGAGTACCCTGCCCCACCCGGAAACGGAGGCGCTTCTCGCATTGATGGACCAGTTCGTCACCCTCTGGAACCGCAAAGATCCGGCACAGTTCGGCACGCTCTTTACCGAGGAGGCGGAGTTTGTGGACATCGTGGGGCAGATTGCCCGCGGGCGAGACGCGATTGTGGCGCAGCACCGGTTTCCCTTCGCGGTGGTGAACAAACTGGCGGTACTGCGCCTGCATGAGTTGTACATGCGGCCCCTTGCGCCCCACCTCGTGCTGATTTCAGCCCACTGGGTGCTGAACGGGAGCACTACGCCCGACGGCAAACCCCTACCGCCCCGGGCCGGTGTGCTGCAGGTGATTTGCCGATGCGAACAGGGAGACTGGCAGATTACGCTGGTCCATAACACCGATACCTCCGGGGTGCCCAAAGGCGTCCCCACCACGGAGCTGCGCTTTTTTGAGTAGCCGAATCGTCACGCCCCATCTGCTCCGTCGATTCGGTTACAACTCCGCTCGTTTTGGTTACAACCGGCGATCTGCCCCGGTGGACCTTTGCTGTGTTACCAAAACGAAATATCATGACACAGCAACAGAACCCTGCGGACACCGGCGCAACGCCCGGAGCCGCTAAGGAGCATAAAGTATGGTTCATCACCGGTACCTCGCGCGGGTTTGGCCGGGTCTGGACCGAAGCGGTGCTCAAGCGTGGCGACAAGGTAGCGGCGACCGCCCGTAAGCTGGAGAGCATCGCCGACTTCAATGAAAAGTACGGCGATCAGGTGCTGACGCTTCCCCTGGACGTCACCCAGCCGGAACAAGTGAACGCAGCCGTGGAACAAGCCTACGCTCACTTTGGCAGGCTGGACATCGTGTTGAACAATGCTGGTTACTCGTTGGTGAGCACCATCGAAGAAGCCAGCGCCGACGACGTACGCGCCCTCTACGAAACCAATATTTTCGGGCCGCTGGCGGTGATCAAAGCCGCGCTGCCACTTCTGCGCAAGCAGGGCTACGGGCACATTCTGGGCACGTCGAGCAACCTGGGTCACATCACGTTCCCGGTCATCGGTTACTACTGTTCTTCCAAGTGGGCGTTTGAGGCGATCCACGAAAGCCTCGCGGCCGAAGTCGCCCAATTCGGCATTAAGGTGACGATCATTGAACCCGGTGCCTATGCCACGGAGTTTGGAAGTCAGCAGTCGCTGAAATTTGCGGAAGGGCAGGAACTTTATGCCGACTTTAAAGCGAATTTCTTCAAGCGACTGGGCACAATGGAGCGAGGCGACCCGGAGGCGACGCCGGAAGCGTTGTTCGCGGTGGTCGATGCGGAAAATCCGCCCCTTCGGTTCCACCTGGGGAGTCACAATCTGCCGGGCGTCCGGGAGGCGTATTCCGAGCGCCTGCACGAATGGGAAGCCTGGGATGCGGTCTCCCGTGCCGCGCAGGGCGAGCCCGTTCAACATTAACCGTTTCCAGCGCCAACCGATACGCATTGCGGGTGTCGGTTAGCGCGTTTTACCGTTGCACCATGAAGAAAGAAGAAAGACGCCCCCACACCTTTGGCTCCATCGCCGATGCACACCGTGTGTTCGGGTTGCCGGAGCCGCAGCACCCCCTCATCAGCCTGATCAACGGCGCGGGGCACGACAATCTCCACCCACCGTCCGGCGCGCATGTCCTGAACTTCTACAAGATCTCGTACAAGCCTGAGCAAAGCACCCGGCTGCGGTACGGGCAGGGCTACTATGATTTTACGGAAGGGGGCTTACTTTTTGCCTCGCCCCATCAGCTCATCGGTGGGGACGACAACCCGGAGGAGACGGCTACCTGCTCGTTGTACACGTTGCTGATCCATCCGGATTTTTTCCTCGGCCACGCCATCGCTCAGGACATTAAACAGTACGGTTTCTTTTCGTATGCCACCCACGAGGCATTGCACCTCTCGCAGGAAGAAAAAGAGACGATCCTTGCCCTTTTCAGGATGGTCGAAACCGAGCTACGCGGCCGCATCGACGATTTCAGCCAGGGGGTCATCCTCTCGCAGATCGCCCTGTTGCTGAACTTCGCAAACCGGTTCTACCACCGCCAGTTCATCACCCGCAAGGCGGTCAACCACGACATTCTGCGCACGCTCGAAACGTACCTGGACGACTACCTGGACCATGAAAAACCCCTGACGCAGGGAATTCCTACCGTGCAGTCGCTGGCCGACCACGTGAGCCTTTCTCCGAGTTACCTCAGCGACATGCTGCGCTCCCTCACCGGACGCAATGCCCAGCAGCTCATCCACGACAAACTGATCGAGAAAGCCAAAGAACTCTTGTCCACGACGAATCTGTCGGTTAGCGAAATCGCCTATCTGCTGGGCTTCGAGTATTCCCAGTCGTTCAATCGCCTGTTCAAAACCAAGACCGACCTGTCGCCCCTGGAATTCAGAAGGTCGTTCAATTGAGTGTGTAGTATGCTACAACTTGATAAAAATCCGTTTCTGGTAAAGCCAGTAACAGATGTACCACAGGACCATCAGCGTCGCCAGGGAGGTGACGATCCATTGCAGCGGCTCCGGGAAGCCGAGGAAGCCGGTCAGGCCGTTCGTGAAGATGCCCACCGTTTGGTTGAGCCACTGGTGCCCGAGGGTTTCGAAGAGGAGGTAGATGAAGATGGGGTTCATCCCCACAATGATGAAGAAGCGAATCCAGTTCGTTTCCGAGGCGCCCTCCCCCTTCCGTACGTCGATCAACGCGTAACAGAACGCCATGAGGGCGAAGACCCAGCCGCCCGACGCCAGGACAAACCCGGCGGTGCAGATCCGTTTGATGATCGGCGAAACGCCGGTCCAGTCCAGCGCGTAGCCCAGCACCAGCCCGACCGCCGCGGCGATCAACAGGAGTTTGATTTTTTCATTTGCAGCGCGGTCGGAGGCCAGCCATTTCCCGGCCACCACGCCCCAGATCGTGTGCGCCGCCGTGGGCAGGAAGTTGATGGCGATCCAGTGGCCGTCGTTGATCTTGCCCATCAGCACCAAATCCATCCACGTGCCGAAGCTGTGGTCGGGCACGAACGGCTGGTTGAAGCCTTCGAGCGGAAAGAAGCGGTAGAGCACATCGGTCAGTAGAATCAGCACAAACGAGACGATCAGTTGCATCCGCACCGACTGGCGAATCAGCGCAAAGGCGACGATCAGCGTGACCGACAGTTGCGAGAGCACGTTCCAGAGTTCCCACACCAGTTCGCCCGCGTAGACGCAGTGCAGTCCCACGCCGCACGCCAGCAGTTTTAAGCTACGCACGAGCGTATGCCGCCAGAGGTCCCCGAAGCTTTCGCCGCGGGCCAGTCGCTTTTGCGTGGAAAAGTAGAGCGACGTGCCCGCGATCAGCATGAACGACGGCTGTACCAGATCCCAGAAGTGAAGTCCCTCCCACGGCACGTGGAAAAACTGTTCGACCAGCCCGGCCCAGAAGCCCGTTTCACCGGTGACATCGTACAGCCGTTCGTAGAGGAGCGTGCTTTCGGCGGCCAGCAGAAACATGATCACCCCGCGCATAAAATCGATCGACACCACACGCCCCGAGGCGGTGCTGGGCTTGTCGCGGTAGACGGGTGGTTTTTCGGACGCGAGGGTGGTAGAAGCGGGTGTGGAGACAGACATAGGCAGGCAAGGATCGGGATTCCAAATATGGAAAAATCCCCGTGGAAAGCCACCAAACCGCCGCTTCGGGAACGGTCAACAATTTGCACAACCGTTTGTGCATCCGGTGCAATCGGTTGTGCAGTTTGCGAACCCCCTCCCCTGCTGCCGCCGCGTTGACTCGTAGTTTATCGCCCGTCTATATTTGATTCCAACCCTTCGAGAGCGCCGAGGCACCACGCTGCCTCCCGATTCGTCAGCCTCCGGCCTGCGAGCGCCGTGCTTTTCCAAGTGTCTGTTTCTTTTTACGCGATTCCTTAACCACTCCCTGGCTCTATGAAAAACCGCTTACGTTATTCTCTTCTCTTCCTGTGGATGCTGCCGCTGGCCTTCGCCCACGCCCAGACCGTGGTGTCGGGGCAGGTGACCGACTCGGAAAACAACCAGGGCATTCCCGGGGTGAACGTGCTGATCAAAGGCACCTCGAACGGGACCATCACCGATCTGGACGGCCACTACCAACTGACGGCCTCGTCGGAAGACGACGTGCTGGTCTTCAGCTTTATCGGGTACGAGAGCCAGGAAGTCCGCATCGGCAACCAGAGCACGCTCAACGTGGCGCTCGACCCGTCCCTGACGTCGCTCAACGAGGTGATCATCGTCGGGTACGACGACAAAAAAGAGAGCGAACTGACCAGTTCGGTGACGACCGTTTCGGCACGGCAACTGAAAGACGTGACGACCAACAACGTCGGCAGCATGTTGCAAGGTAAAGTGGCCGGGTTGCAGGTGGTGAACAGTTCGGGCGTACCGGGGGCGGCTCCGGAAATTCGACTGCGGGGTGTTTCGTCGATCAATGCGTCGCAAAGCCCGCTGTTTGTGGTGGACGGCATCATCGGCGGGAACTACGACCCGAACGACGTGGAGAGCATCACGGTGCTGAAAGACGCCGCGGCCACGGCCATGTACGGCTCGCAGGCCAACGCGGGCGTGATCATCGTAACGACCAAACGGGCCGCTGCTGGAAAAACCCGCTTCGACGGGAAAGTCACCGTGGGCGTGCGGACGCCTTATTTCGGGACGATGGAGATGATGAACGGCAGCCAGCTCTACAACTACCAGAAGGAATTTTACCGCGATTACAACACGGCCGTCACCGACAACTCCTACAAAATCGACCTTCTCAAATTTTACAGCGAACGCCCCCGCACGCTCCGCGATCAGGATTTCGACTGGCTGCGGACCATCTTCGGGCCCGCTCCGGTGCAGAACTACTACTTCTCGGCCTCCGGCAACACCGAAAAGCACGATTACTACGTGGGGATGTCGTACTACCGCGAAAAAGGGACGTTCCTCAACACCGATTACCAGCGCCTGAACCTGCGCGGCAATTCGACTTACCACTTTTCCGACGCCATTAGCCTCACCAACAACGTGAACGTGAGCGCCAACCTGGGCAAGAGCTACGACTACATGGACATCTACTATGCCTACCTGAACCTGCCGTGGGACAACCCTTACGACAGCCTGGGCCACCCGGTGTACGTCGACGGCAACTCGTCGTTCCGCTGGTGGTCGCGCGACAAGGTGAACCCGCTGCACACGATCAACAACTCGACGCATACCTACAAGGGCGGGGACGTTAACTACGACCTCAACCTGAACGTCGACATCACCCCGTGGCTGACGTTCGCCAGCACCAACCGGGCGGCGATTGGTTTCAGCAAAGGCCACAACTTCTTCTCGCCGCTGGTGGCGGGGCAATACCACGGCACCGGCTACCTGGCCGAAGACGTCTCGCTCAACTACGGCGGCGTGTCCAACCAACTCCTGAAATTCAATTTCCAGCTGGGGGATCATAACCTGAACGGGCTGGCGGGCGTCGCCTTCCAGGGCGGGCGGTACGAAACGCTGGGCCTGGCGGGCCGGGGCCTGCCCCAGGGGCTGCAAACGCCGAACGTGATTTCGAGCAACCAGGTGGTGAGCGGCAATTACCAGAAAGACATTTTGCAGTCGTTCATCTCGCAGGTCAACTACATGTATCAGGAAAAGTACTTCCTGACCGGCTCGTACCGGATCGACGGTTCGTCGGCCTTCCCGCCCACCAACCGGTCGGCCGGATTCCCGGCGGTATCGGCCGCGTGGCTGATGAGTAAGGAAGCGTTTCTGCAAAACAGCAACCTGATCGACAACCTGAAGCTGCGCCTCAGCTACGGCGTAACCGGCACGCAGGACATCGGCGCGTCGCGGTACCTCGGTTTGTTCGCGCTGACCAGTCAGTACAATTCGATGGTGGGCGCCATTCCGCTGCAGTTGCCCAGCCCCAACCTGACCTGGGAAAGCAAGTACCAGTGGAACGCCGGGATCGACCTGGGCTTGGCGCGACGCGTCAGCCTGACGGCCGACGTCTACCACAACGCGACCCGCAACCTGCTGCTGCAAGTCTCGCAACCGCTCTCGGTCGGGTTTGAGCAACGCTGGGACAACGTGGGCGAGGTGATCAACAAGGGCGTGGAACTGGGGCTGGCCGTGACGCCGGTGCAGACGCCCGCGTTTGCGTGGAATGCCGACTTCAACATCAACGTCAACAGCAACCGCCTGCAAGGGCTGCCGAGCGACATCATCCGGACCGGTTCGTGGGGCATTTCGCAGATTTACCGCAACGGCGGCAACCTTTACGAATTCTACATTCCGAAGTGGCTGGGCGTCGATTCCCAAACGGGCGCGCCGTTGTGGGAGGAAGTGCTGACCGACGAAGCGGGCAACGTGACGGGTCGCCAGCCGACCTCCGATTACGCAAAAGCCACGCCGCAGGAAGTGGGCTCGGCCCTGCCGAAGTTCCAGGGTGGGTTCAACAACACGTTTAGTTACAAAGGGCTTTCGCTGCGCGTCAATACCTATTTCCTCTCGGGCAACAAGGTGTTCAGCAACAACCTGCGCTTCGTGCTGAACGACGGCCACGAGCCCTACTACAACCAGATGGTGCTGCCGGAAGGACGCAGCATCTGGACCCAACCCGGCGACCAGGCGACCGAACCCAGCCCGCAGAACGCGGCCAACTCGACCGAAACGTCGTCGCGTTACCTGATGGACGGCAGCTACTTCACGATTCGTAACGTGGCGCTGTCGTACGAAATCCCCAAAGCTTTTGTCGAGCGCCTGAAGCTGCAATCGCTGGTGGTGTCGCTCACGGCCGACAACGTCTATACCTTCACGAACTTTGTCGGACAGGACCCGCAGACGACCATCACGCCGAATGTTTACACCACGCCGGGCGTCTCGGATTTCAAGTATCCGAACAACCAGCAGTTTCTGTTCAATCTTCTCTTCAGCTTCTAACCGGACCCGACCATGCGCTATCCTAAATATTCTCTTGTTTTTCTCCTCAGTGGCCTGTGTACGCTCGGCAGTTGCGACCTGAACGTGGAACCGTCGGATGCCATCACGACCGCCTCGCTGCCCAATACGTCGGACGGGCTGCAAAATGCCCTGAACGGTGCCTACGCGCTGTTCAAAGACCACATCGCCTTCAACGGCACCCAGGACGATAACCTGATGTACCTGCGGCAGTACTACCAGTTGTCGGACTTTGCGAGCGACGACATTGTTTGCGGACAGGTCACGACCGATCCGCTCTACTACAGCTTCACGCTGAACCACACCGCTACGCAAACCAACACGCGCTACTTCTGGTACGTGTCCTACAAGATCATCAACGGCGTCAACACCGTGCTCGACGCCGCCGAGCGCGTGGAAAACCCCGACGCGGCCACGCAACAATTGGTCGGTGAGTGCTACTTTCTGCGCGCCCTGGCCCACTTCAACCTCGTGCGGATTTACGGTCGGCCTTACAGCCACGACCCGAACGCACCGGGCGTCATCATCCGCCAGTCGCTGGCCGACGAAGCCCAGGAAGCCCGTGCCACGGTTGGCGAAGTGTACGACGCCATCATCGCCGACGCTGAAAAAGGGGCCGAACTGATGAATCAGCCGAGGGGCGTGCAATACGGCTCGAAAGAGGCCGCCTGGGCGCTGCTGTCGCGGGTCAATCTGTACAAAGAAGATAACCAAAAGGCCCTCGAGTACGCCGACAAGGTCATCAACTCCGGGCGGTTCAACCTGACCACGGCCGCCACCTATCCGTCTCTCTTCGCCAACGCCGTTTCGGGCAGCGAAACCATCTTCTGCGTGGCCTTTACGCAAATCGACAACTACGGCAAGTTCGGTTCCATCGCCTCCATGATCTTCTCGGACGGCAACTCCGGCTGGGGCGAAGAGTTTGCGTCGGCTTCGTTGCGGGAGGTGATGAGCGCGCACCCCGAAGACGTCCGCTGGTCGTACATCGTGCCGGACACCAACGACGCCGGGGACGTGCAGAAACTCAACGGCATTGAGAAGTACTACATCTCCAAGTTCTCGTTTCAGGACGGCTTGCCCAACCTGAGTTCGCCGATTCTGTTTCGCCTGGCCGAAATGTACCTGAACCGTGCCGAAGCCAAAGCCAAACTGGGCGACACCAACGGCGCACTCGACGACGTCGACCAGATCCGCCAGAACCGGGGGCTGGACGGCGCACTCTACGCCCAGCAACTCCCGGCGGGCATGACCGCCCTCGACGTGGTGTTGCAGGAACGGCGGATGGAACTGGCGTTTGAAGGGCACCGCAACTTCGACGTATACCGCAACAAGCGCGACCTCAACCGGGCTTACTGGGGCTACCACCTGACGGGGCTACAGGAATCGGACATTGACCTGTCGACCGAGCCGGGCAACTACCCGAATCTGACGACCAGTTGGGAGAGTCCGCGCATCATCTACTACATCCCCGTCGACGAGGTGTTGTCCAACCCCGAATGCCAGCAGAATCCGTAAGTCCCTCACCTTTTTCCTACAACAACATGAAACGCATCTTACCTTATATTCTCTTGCTGGTTCCTGCGGCCGTTTTGGTGCAGGGCTGCTCCCAAGACGAAGCCGCCCCCGATCCGGACATTTTCTACCAGGTAGCGACCAACGGCATGGAGGTCACGTTCACGAACGAAACCACCGGCGCCACGGCCTACGAATGGGATTTCGGCGATGGCGAGACGTCGACCGAGGCCAGCCCCACCCACACCTATCCGGGCAAAGGCAAGTACGTGGTCACGCTGTACGCCACCGCTTCCGACGGCCACCGGGTGGAAGGCTCCACGATCCTGCGGCTGTCGAAAAACTCGCCGGTCAAGCTGACCGACAACTCGCTCGACGACTGGAACGACGTCGCGACCGTTACGCTCGAAGGCTCGGCCGAAACCGGTGTGTTCAAACGCGCCAAGGTCGACTACGACAGCGAGAAGATTTACTTCTACCTTGAAATGACCTCGAAGGCCGAAAACGGCGATATTTTCGACTTCTACCTCGACACCGACAACAACGCCAGCACCGGGCTACTCACCTGGTACTTCCCCGAAGGAGCTTACGACGTGTTGCTGGAAGGTGCCGTACTCGGGGGCTGGTTCGACATGTTTTACCACGTGGGCGAACAAACTGCCTTCTCGTTCGAAGCGCAGTCGGTTCCCGATTTTTATCAGCTCGGCACGGTCCAACAGGAAGGCAACCTGTTGCGGATGGAAATGGCCCTGGTTCGCTCCAAAATCAAAGGGCTAGCCGGCAACGCCCTGCGGTTCGGCATCGTGGCCACCAGCAACGACTGGTCGACCGAACTCGGGGTGTTGCCCACCAAGGCCACCAACGCGGTCATGCTCGACATGAGCGAGTAGATGAGTAGGCTGAAACCCTTCTCTAGCTTCAGCTTGTAGCTTCCCTGTGTTGATAGGATTCAGGCATAGCCTGAATCCAGTGGAGTGGGGTTTGAATTAAGCATCAGCCAACTCAATACCCTAATCACTCAGTCACCGATTCTCTAAATCACTAATCCTGTAGTAGTTGTTTGAGTGATAGAAGGAAGCCGGGAGGACATTGGCTACCCCCCGCGGGGATCTTTCCGGCTTTCCTTTTCTTCCCCCCTCTACCCCATGCATAAACTTGTTCTGAGTGTGGCGCTATTCGGCATGGTCGCCTGCGCCAAAAATCCCGCTACCGACCCGACTCCGCAGCTAATCACCACGACCTATACGGAGAGCGACGAAGACTTTCCTAACCCGGAACGGGGTTTCTACCGCTACTCCGAAACCCACGTCGATGCCTACACCCCGCTCGATGCAACGGAACTGGCGTCGTACCGCCAGCCGCAAACGGTGAGCGGCGCGCGTTACAGCGTGCCCAGTACGCTGGTGTTTCGGTATTACGTACTCGACGGCTACACGGACCAACCGCTGCCAGCCGAGTTTCTGAGCCGGATGGAGACCGACTTTGCGGCCGTGCGGCAGGCGGGCGTCAAGCTGATTCCCCGGTTTGCCTACACCGTTGCCGCCCGGGCGGGCAACTGTCCCGAAGGCTTTGCCTGCCCACCCTACGGCGACGCGCCGAAAGAGGTCGTGCTGAACCACATTGCGCAACTCAAACCGGTGCTGCGCGCAAACAGCGACGTGATTGCCTGCCTGCAAATGGGCTTTATCGGCATCTGGGGCGAGAATTACTACACCGATTATTTCGGCGATCCCTCGACCAACGCAACGCAGGGCAAGTTTCTGGACGAGAACTGGCAGGATCGGACCGAAGTGCTCCAGGCCCTTCTCGACGCGCTGCCCGACGACCGGATGGTGCAGGTACGGACGCCACAGATGAAACAGCGGGCAGTATACGGCGTCAACGCGCCGGTCTCGGCGGCGGCACTCCAGGAATCGGAAGCGTTCGAAGCCACCGACAAAGCGAGGATCGGCTTTCACAACGACTGTTTTCAGGCCAGCGCTACCGACTACGGCACGTTTGAAGATTACGGCAACTCGTCGACGCCCCGCAAGGACGCCAACACCGCCCTGCGCAATTATGCCAAGATGGACAGCCGCTATACGGTGGTGGGCGGGGAAACGTGCAGCGATGCCTACAGTCCGCAGAACGACTGTGCCCCCGCCGGACAGGCCGAAGAGGCGTTTCGGGAGATGCACTACAGCTACCTCAATGCGGCTTACAACGTGGACGTCAATAACGATTGGGTCGACGGCGGTTGCATGGCCAGCATCCAGCGCAAGCTCGGCTACCGGCTGGTGCTGCGGGAAGCGACCCTGCCCGACCGCGTGGCGAAAGGCGACACGCTGGCCGTTTCGCTTGCGCTGGAAAACCTCGGGTACGCCTCGCCCTACAACCCGCGGCCGGTGCAGCTGGTCTTGCGTCAGGACGCCACGCAACAGCAATTTTCGTTTCCGTTCGCGACCGACATCCGTCGCTGGTTTACCGGGTCCGTTTCGCTCGATGCCTCGTTTATCGTCCCCGATACCCTCCCGGCCGGCGACTACGAAATGTTCTTACAGTTGCCCGACGCCGCCACCGATCTGGCTACCCGCCCGGAATACAGCATTCGCCTGGCCAACGAAAACGTCTGGGAAGCGGCTACCGGCTACAACGCCCTCCAGCACACGCTCACCGTAACGGAATGAAGACAGGGCGTAGGACAAAGAGCAGAGTGCTAAGGGCAGAGCGGGAGGCGTTGGGCGCTAAGCGTTAAGAGCTGCCGACTCAACGCTCGCCGTGCTCACCGCACGACGAGTTGGGGTTGCATGACGACTTCCTGACGCGTTTGCTGGTCGGGGTGTTCGATGGCTTCGATCAGGAGGCTGGCGGCTTTCTCGCCCATTTCGTAGGGAAATTGCTCGATGGAAGCAATGGGCGGGTGTTCGAGGTAAGAACAGAACGACAGATTGGAAAAACTGACGAAGAAGATATCCTCGTTGATGCGCAGTCCGCGCTGACGACAGACCTCCATCGCATCGAGGGCGATGTAGTCGTGAAAGGCCAGGATGGCCTGAGGCGGCTCGGGCAGGTCGAGCAGGGCCGCGGTTTTCTTGAGGGTATCTTCCCGGGTCAGGTTTAACCCGACGATGTAATGACGATTGACCGGAATTTCATGCTTCTGCAACGCCCGGGCGTAGCCGTTCAGCCGCTCGTCGGTGGCCTGGAGGGTCATGGGGCCGTTGAGCAACGCAATGTTGGTCAGCCCTTTCTGCACCAGGAAATCGACCGCTTCGAAGGCGCCGCTCGTGATGTCCGAATAGACGCAACTGCTGTGCAAACGCTTGATCACCCGGTCGAAATAGACAATCGGGATGCCGTGTTCGTTGGCCCGGTCAAAGTGCCGGTACGTGTGCGTACCCGATGCCACCGACACCACAATGCCGTCGACGCCGTGCCGGATGAGCGACCGGATGGCCGTCCGCTCCCGCTCGAAATCGTTCCGCGACTGCACCACCAACACGCTGTAGCCTTTGTCGATCGTGGCATCTTCGATGCCCGTAATCGCCAGCGAAAAGAACTGTTCCGTCAGGTACGGCAACACCACCCCAATGTTGAACGTCCGGCGCTTTTTGAGCGAAATGGCCGTGGAATTGGGAATGTAGTTCAGCCGTTCGGCCAGTTCCTGCACCTTTTCGCGCGTGCGCAGCCCGATCCGCGGGTGGTTTTGCAACGCCCGGGAAACGGTGGTAATCGAGATGCCCAACTGGCGGGCAATCTCTTTCATGGTCGTAGGAGAAGAGGGCATGAGGAGCGCTTCGGATTAACCTGCAATTTACGTCGCGTTAACCTGTAATTTACAAGATATGTTGAAATGGCCCTGCGATCGGCGCTTTGCACAAGTTGCACAACCGTTTGTGCGTCGTGCGCAACCGATTAAGCAGCGTTTCCCGTTGCCGCCCCCCCGGCGACGAATTGATTAAACCTACGACAGATCGTTACTTTGACCTAGAATTATGACGATGATCCTGACTCTGCTCTTTTCACAATTACGCTTGCTGCGTTCCGTACGCCCTTCCTTTGCCGTCTTATGCGCATGACCCCCTCTCCGCTTACCGTCTCGACGCCCGGACGGATCTGCCTCTTTGGCGAACACCAGGATTACCTGGGCCTGCCGGTGATTGCGGCGGCCATTTCGCGGCGCATCCGGATGACGGGCACACTGCGCCCCGACCGCCGGGTGGTGATCCAACTGCCCGACATCAACGCCCGCGAAACGTTCGAACTGGCCCCCACGCTGGCGTATGAAAAACCCCGCGACTATTTCCGCAGTGTGGTCAACATCCTGCAACGCGAAGGCGTCGCCATCGACCACGGCGTAGAAGTGACGGTGCGCGGCGACATTCCGATCAATTCGGGGACGTCGAGTTCGTCGGCGCTGCTGGTCACGTGGATTCATTTTCTGCTCCGTTGTTTCGACGGCACGCTGGCGCAATCGCCGGAGGCCATCGGCGACATGACCTACCGGGCGGAAGTGCTGGAATTCGGGGAACCGGGCGGAATGATGGACCACTACTCGACCGCGCTGGGCAACGTGATGTATTTCGAGTCGCAACCCACGATCCACATCGAGAAATTCCGGCCGAGTCTGGGCACGTTCGTGTTGGGCGATTCGCTGGAACCGAAAGATACGATCGGGATTCTGCGTCGGGTGAAGTACGGCATGCTCGAAGCCCTCCGGAAGATTCAGGCCTACGACCCGACGTTCGACCTGCACCACGCGCCCCAGGAAAGCGCCGCAGCGTACCGCACGATTCTGACGGCCGACGAGCTGCAACTGCTGCAAAGCAACCTGTCGGACCGCGACATTCTGCGCGACGCCAAACAGTTGCTGGAAAACGAAACCCTTTCCGACGAACGGCGCGGGCTGCACCTGGGTGCGTTGCTCAATCAGCACCAGGATAACCTGCGCGACGCCAAGCGCATTTCTACCCCGAAAATAGACGCCATGCTCGACGCCGCGCTTCGGGCCGGGGCGGTGGGCGGCAAAATCAACGGTTCGGGCGGCGGCGGCTGCATGTTTGCCTACGCCCCCGACCAGCCCGAAGTGGTGGCCGAAGCCGTAGAGCGGGCGGGCGGAAAGGCCTACATCGTGACCGTCGACGAAGGCACCCGCGTCGAATCTCCTACCGAAACCTTTGCCGTGAAATGAAACCACGAATCTTGATCCTTGCCGGGGGGGTGGCCTCCCGCATGAAAAAAGCCGCCGAAGTGCAGGACATCGACCAGCATCTGCTGGACCAGGCCGACACCGTCAACAAAGGCATGATCGGGCTCGGTTACGCCGGTCGCCCTTTTATCGACTATCTGCTCTACAACGCCTACAAGGCGGGCATGGAAGAGGTATTGCTGCTGTTGCATCCGCAGGACGACGTAACCCAGCCGTATTACGAACGCATGATGGCCGAAGGCAATGCCTGGGGCCTGCAAATCCGCTTCGCACGGCAGCACATCGCGCCCGACCGCGCCAAACCGGCCGGCACTGCCGACGCGGTCTACCAGGCGCTGCAACAGCACCCCGACTGGCATCAGGGCCGCCTGATTGTGTGCAACAGTGACAATCTTTATTCGATCGAAGCGATGCGGCAGCTCTGGGAGGGCGCGCACGCCAATGCCCTGATCGGCTACGACCGCGACGCCCTCGACTTTCCGGAGGAGCGCATCCGCGCCTTCGCCCTGATCAAAAAAAACAAGGACGGTTTTCTGGAAGAGATCACCGAAAAACCTTCGGACGATGAGGTGGCCGAGGCCGTGCGCACGTGGGGACGCGTGGAAGTGAGCATGAACATCTTCGTTATGGAAGCCGCCGCGATGCTCCCATATTTCGCGACGACGCCCTTCCATCCGGTGCGGAACGAAAAAGAGTTGCCCACGACCGTCAACCGATTTGTAAAAGAGCACCCGCTTTCGTTCTTTGTTGTTCCTCGGGCCGAAAAGGTGCCGGACCTGACCAGCAAGCAGGACATCCGCCTCGTACAGGATTACTTGTTCCACCATTACCAGGATTTTTCAGCATGAACTACCCCATTCAGCGGCGCGACTTTCTCCGTCAGTCTTCCGTTGCGGCCGCTGCCGCGGCCCTCTGGCCCCAGTCGCTCTACGCCCAACCCGACAAAAAAGTCCGTCTAGGCTTCATCGGCGTCGGTTTGCGTGGGCGCAACCACGTCCACAACGCCCTCGGCTTCGCAGACGTGGAAATCCCGGCCATCTGCGACGTTGATCCGGAAGCCATCGCCGCTACCCAGAAGCTGATTCGGGAATCGGGCCGGAAAGAAGCCGCGGCCTACGCCAAAGGCGACCACGATTTCGAGCGGATGCTGAAGCGCGACGACCTCGATGGGGTGATCATCGCGACGCCGTGGGAGTGGCACGTGCCGATGGCGGTCGCAACAATGAAAGCTGGGAAATACGCCGGGGTGGAAGTATCGGCCACGGTGACGCTACAGGAATCGTGGGATCTGGTCGATACCTACGAAAAAACCGGGGCGCACTGCATGATTCTGGAGAATGTCTGCTACCGTCGCGACGTGATGGCCGTGCTCAACATGGTGCGCCAGGGCCTGTTCGGCGAGCTGATTCACCTGCAATGCGGCTACCAGCACGACTTGCGGCCGGTCAAGTTCAACAACGGCAAACAGCCCTACGGAGGCGGCGTGGAATTCGGGGAGAAGGCGTTCAGCGAAGCCCGCTGGCGGACGCAACACTCGGTCGACCGGAACGGCGACCTGTACCCGACACACGGCCTGGGGCCCGTCGCGCAGATGATCGACATCAATCGGGGCAACCAGTTTTTGTACCTAACCTCGATGGCTACCAAAAGCCGGGGGCTGCACAAATACATCGTCGACAACGGCGGCCCGAACCATCCCAACGCCAAGGTGCAGTTCAAGCTGGGCGACGTGGTGCAGACCATGATCAAATGCGCCAACGGCGAAACCATCCTGATTACCCACGACACCAACTCGCCCCGCCCCTATTCGCTGGGCTTCCGGGTACAGGGCACGCAGGGCCTCTGGCTGGACGACGGCGACCAGATTTACATCGAAGGCACGACCCAGACCAACGACGAGTGGGAATCGGACGCGGCTTACATGAAAACGTACGACCACCCCTACTGGCAGGCGTCGGCGTCGGTGGCCGAAGGAGCCGGGCACGGCGGCATGGACTACTTCGTGATCCGCGATTTTATCAACGCCGTGAAGACCCAAACCGCCCCGCCGATCGACGTCTACGATGCGGCGGCCTGGTCGGCAATCAGCCCGCTTTCCGAGCAATCGATCGCTCAGGGATCGGCTCCAATCGAAATTCCTGACTTCACTCGTGGGAAATGGAAGTCAAACCGTCCTATCTTTGGGCTCTAATCCAATCCATCCATCTGTATTACCATGGAGTTACAACTCGAAAATCTTTTACCCACAGAAAGTGTCTCGTTCGAGCGGGTGCCGACCAGCGTGTTTCGCAACGCCGACGAAGCGTCGCGGGCGGTAGCGCTGGAAATCGCCCACCTGATTCGCTACAAGCAGGCGGCCGGGCAACACGTTGTGCTGGGACTGGCTACGGGATCTTCGCCGAAAAAAGTGTACGGCGAGCTGATTCGCCTGCACCGCGAGGAGGGTCTCAGCTTCCGCAACGTGATTAGCTTCAACCTGGACGAGTACTATCCGATGAAACCGGACGCCATCCAGAGCTACCACCGGTTTATGCGCGAACAGTTGTTCGACCACATCGACATTCAGCCGGAGAATTATCACCTGCCGGACGGCACCCTGCCGCTGGAAGATGTCAGAGCGTTCTGCGAACAGTACGAGCAAAAGATTGAAGCCCTGGGCGGGTTGGATTTTCAATTACTGGGTATTGGCCGCAACGGTCACATCGGGTTCAACGAACCGGGTTCACACATCTCGTCGCGCACGCGCCTGATGACCCTCGACGCCGTGACGCGTCAGGACGCCGGAGGCGATTTCGGCGGCATTGCCAAAGTACCGCGCCGCGCCATCACCCTGGGGGTACGGGCCATCATGAACGCCCGCCGGGTGGTGCTGATTGCCTGGGGAGAGCACAAGGCCGACATCGTAAAATCAGCCATCGAAGGCCCGATGACGGAGCTGGTACCGGCTTCGTACCTGCAAACCCACCAGAACGCCAAGTTTGTGGTCGACGAGGCGTGTGCCTCTGAGCTGACCAGCCGCAAGACGCCGTGGCTGGTACAGGAGGTGAACTGGGACCGGCCGATGATCAAGAAAGCGGTAACGCAACTGGCGCTGTCGCTGAACAAGCCCGTGCTGCAACTCACCAACCGCGATTACAACGAACACGGCCTGAGCGATCTGCTGGCCGAATACGGCTCGGCTTACGACATCAACATCGACGTGTTCAACTGGCTTCAGCGGACCATCACGGGCTGGCCCGGTGGCAAACCCAATGCCGACGATACGCACCGCCCCGAGCGCGCGCAACCGGCTTCCAAACGCTGCCTGATTTTCAGCCCCCACCCCGACGACGACATCATCTCAATGGGCGGCACGTTTCAGCGGCTGGTCGACCAGGGACACGACGTCCACGTAGCCTACCAGACGTCCGGGAACATTGCCGTTGCCGACGACGAAGCCCTGCGGTTCATTGACTTTGTGGTCGACTTCAACAAGGATTTCCAACTGGACGAAGCGCCCGCCAAAGAGATTTTCTTGAAAGCCCAGGCATTTCTGCGTACGAAAGAAGACAGCGAAATCGACAGCCCGGAAGTGCGTCAGGTGAAAGAACTGATCCGCCGGGGCGAGGCCAAAGCGACCTGCCGGTTCGTGGGCATCCCGGACGAGAACGTCCACTTCCTGCACATGCCGTTCTACGAAACCGGTACCATTCAGAAAAAACCGCTCGGCGAAGAAGACATTCAACTGACCGTCGACATCATCGCGCAAATTCAACCGCACCAGATCTACACCGCCGGTGACCTGGCCGACCCGCACGGGACGCACAAAGTTTGCCTGGACGCCGTGCTCGAGGCGTTGGAGCGTCTGAAGAAAGAACCCTACATGCAGGATTGCTGGGTGTGGATGTACCGCGGTGCCTGGGCCGAATGGGCCATCCACGAGATCGAAATGGCCGTGCCGATGAGTCCCGATCAGGTGCTGCAGAAGCGCTACGGCATCTTCAAACACCAGTCACAAAAAGACGGGGTGGTCTTTCAGGGAAGCGATTCGCGCGAGTTCTGGCAACGCGCCGAAGACCGCAACCACGAAACAGCCGAGTTGTACAACAAGCTGGGCCTGGCCGAATACGCCGCCATGGAGGCGTTTGTGCGGCACCACTTCTTATAGCAGATCGCTGGTACACGCTTTTGCAAAACGCCGGGCCCCGCAGGTCCGGCGTTTTTGTTTAGGGCCGCGGCAAAAACGTGACCTCCCCAAAAAAGCGCGGCTGGTGGAAATCCGGGCCGGGCGTTTCGATTTTCTGCCACGTCAGGAAGTGGGGCTGTAGCGTGTCGTCCCCGCATTTCTGAAAATTGGCGCGTATGGTGCGTTCGGCTACAGAAGCCAGGCGATGGTGCTTGAACACCGTCAGCGGAATGGCCAGCGTCAGCTCCCAGCGGCATGGCCCCACGCCTTCCTGTTGCAGGGCGGCGTAAGTTTTGATTTGCCGGATGATCGCCGGATCGATCGACTCCCGATGGGTGATGTCTTTGCCGTACTGCATCAGGCAGGTACCCAGGCAATTAAACTCCAGGTTGTAATAGCCCGCGTTGTCGAACGCGACGAAGAACTCCACGCAACTGTCGCGGTAGACCGGGTCGTTCGGGGCATGAAAGCGCGCCAGGACGTAGGGTTCGCTGGCGTAAAACTTCACGTAGATCGCCTCTTCGCGATGCGCAATCACGAAAGCAACATCCGGTCTGTAAGGATAGCGATCGAACCAGCCGTGGGTCAATGGCTGAGGGGTGAGTTGGTCCAGTTGCGCCGCTACGTCTGGTAAGGCAAGGGCGGCATCCGATAAGGGTAAGAAAGGAGCTTGTAACAAGGTCGGGGCAGGTAGATGAGGGGCAAAAGTAGGTACCGGTCCTCTGATTTGGCGAGTACTATGCCAATAATCGGAAAATCATTGCACTCTGGCATATGTACCTACAGGCAATTTAGTCACTATTTATAACAATAATTACACTAGTAAGGAATTCTAAGGTTCGCCTACTTGTGGTTGTACTTTACCCGCATTTTTGAGCATATTCATATAAATATTCCTATTATTTTTTGATTTTTATCGCCCAATCGAACGAAGCAAGCGTCACAAAAGCGTACGGAATCTTCACATTTTCTAGAAAAGCAAACCGATTTATTTGTTCACTCTAGGCGTCTTACTTGCATCTTCTCGCCTACACCCCGCTCATTTTGCATCCAGTCCTATTTATTCTGATCATTGTACCACAAAACGTTTTTTACCTCTCGCCTCCGGCCCCTACTCCGCAGGTGCGTTTTGTACCACCACCTTAGTGCAAACAGATCTAAGGTATAACGGAACCATGATGACACGCTTTTTATTGATTGGAGCGGCCCTTATTGGCCTGCTTACGACCATCGTCTATATTTTTTGGCACGAAGACCTGCGCTACTCGCAGCCCACGCCACTACCTGCCCATTACGAAGCCGTAGCGCCAGGAAGTACGCCGGGCCTGCCCCTACCGACCAACGGCAAACCCACGGTCCTTCATTTCTTCAATCCGGAGTGCCCATGCTCCCGGTTCAACATCGATCACTTTCGGGCGTTGGTGCGGCGCTACGGCGATGAAGTCAACTTCATTGCGGTGTTGCAGTCCGACCACGAACAGACGGCCCAAGAAAAGTTTGCCGACTACGATCTGGACGTAGAAGCGGTATGGGATGCTAAAGGCCAGTGGGCAAAGCAGTGCGGCGTATACGCTACGCCGCAGGCCGTGGTGATCGACACGGCAGGCACTCTTTTTTATCGCGGTAATTACAACCAGTCACGCTACTGCACGCAACCCAGTACCAACTACGCGCAGCAAGCGATCGAAAGATTGCTTGGCCAGGGCACCAGCCCCATGCCCCCGCCCCTGTGGCCCCAGACGGCATTGCGTGCCTACGGCTGTCAGTTACCCGCCAACCAACACTAAACGAACTTTTATCGACCAGCTATGAAGAATCCTTCAACCCAACCCTCGCTTTCGCCGGCACTGCGCGAAGCGGTGACACAAGAAAAATACAAACAGGCCGAATACATCATCCGGTACGTTGTGCTCGGTATGTTTGGCTTCGGTGTCTTTCTGGCGCTCTTTTACGACACCTGGGTGGTAGGCATGGGCGTTGGGACGTGTGCGACCCTGGCATACGTGCTTACCTACATGACTGCACGTACGTCGGCATTGCACCGCTACGTGACGTCCACCGTGCTCGGTGTGCTGGCTGTGCAGTACATCTACCAGATGCACGGTCTTTTCGAAATGCACTTTACGTTGTTTGTGGTCGTCACGGTCATGATCCTCTACGAAGACTGGCGTGTGCTGGTGCCCGTTACGCTGGTGGTCGTAGTACACCACACCACATTTGCGTACCTGCAAAACGTAGGCTACAGCCAGGTGTATTTCTCGCAACTGGACTACGTCGGCCTGCAAACCCTCGTCTTTCACTACGGTCTGTTTGTGGTGCAGGTAGTGCTCTGTGGCTTCTGGGCCCACCGCAACCACCAGTACAGCCTTACGCAGCGCGTATTGCGCGAAGAACAGCGTCGCCTCCAGGAGAAAAACGTGCAGTTTGCAAACGCCATCGCTTCGGGTGAGCTGGAAGTAGCCTACGAACTCGACGAAGAAGATACCCTGGGCAAAGCGCTGATTTCGATGCGCGACGGCCTCCAACAGGCAGCACGTGCTACAGAACGCCGCAACTGGGCCACGATGGGTCACTCGCGTTTGAACGAAGTGCTCCGTCAAAACAACCAGAGCGTCGACCAGCTGGCCGACCAGGTCCTGCACGAATTGGTCAGCTACCTGAAGTTGAACCAGGGGGCCATCTTCCTGCTCAACGACGACGACGCGGCCCCCCGTCTGATTATGCGGGGATGCTACGCCTACAACCGCAAAAAATACATGCAGATGGAAATCGCGCCGGGCGAAGGTCTGGTGGGTCAGGTGTACCTGGAAGGCGACCTGACGTACATGACGGAAATTCCTTCGAACTACGTCCGCATTACGTCGGGCCTCGGGGAGGCCACGCCGACCTCGCTCATTCTGGTACCGCTGTGCCTCAACGGGCAAACCGTCGGGGTGATGGAACTGGCCTCGTTCCGCGAATACCAACCGCACGAACTGGACTTCCTGAAAAAGAGCGCGGAGAGCATCGCATCGACGGTTATCTCCGTGCGCACCAATGAACAAACCTCGCGTCTGCTGGAACAGTCGCGCCAACTGACCGAACGGATGCAAGCTCAGGAAGAAGAGTTGCTCCAGAACTTGGAAGAAATGCAGGCCACGCAGGAAGAGATGATGCGGCAGCGCCAGGAACAGGAGCAGATGGCGTAGGCGCAAGTGCACACGGAGGGTTACTTTTGCGCTTTGGGCGGAGCAAGCCGCCCGCTTGTTTAAAGATACTATGCACTTTTTTGTCAGAGACACTCCACCACTCGATGCATCGACGCGACGCATCGAGTGGTTCGTTTTTCGGAACCGCGACGTATTGCTAATGCGAGTGGGCGATGCGGTCCGCCTCCCCGGCCCCGCAGAGGTACAGCACCTGTCTCTGCCTAACCAGCGTTACCTGGGAAGCCTGGGGGACACCTCTTTTTCGGCCGGGGAAGTAGAGCACGAGGCTGAGGCGCCACCGCAGGCCGAGTGGGTCAACCTGCGCAAAGTGTACGGGCTTTTGCCCGATGCGCTGTTTCACCTGGCGGGTTATGCCATTCAGGTTCTGGACTGGGATCGGAATTTTCGCTTCTGTGGTCACTGTGCCACCCCGACCACCGAGCAACCGGGCGAACTGGCCAAACGATGTCCTAATTGCGGGCTGGTCAACTACCCGCGCATCTCACCGGCCGTGATCGTGGCCATTACGCGGGGCCATGAGCTTCTGCTCGGACGGGCCAATCGTTTCCCGGCCTACTTTTTTAGTGTGCTGGCGGGGTTTGTCGAACCGGGCGAATCGCTGGAAGAGTGTGTACAGCGCGAAGTACACGAAGAGGTAGGTCTCAAGCTCAAAAACATCCGGTATTTCGGTAGCCAGCCGTGGCCCTTTCCGCACTCGCTGATGGTGGGCTTTACGGCCGAACATGCTTCTGGCGAGATCGAAATTGACCCGAACGAACTGGCCGAGGCGCGTTGGTTCCGTGCCGACGAATTGCCCCCCATCCCACCGAAACTCAGCATTGCCCGCCAACTGATCGATTGGTTCGTCGCGCGAGAAACCGGCAAAGTCTTGTCTGATGACTGAGCTTCGTCAGCCGGTGCACCTGCGTTCTGCGAAGCGGCCGGGCCCCTTACGTGCCGCGCACCTCTTCAATCATCGATTCGCCCTCCGAGGCGTCGCCGCTGGTCCAGCGCCAACGTTCGTGCAGGCGGAGGCGGCCGTCGGGTAACCACTCCGGGCGCGACTGACAAACGCCGGTCATCAGCTCGCCGGCTGTGTTCATATGCTGGTAGCGCATGTCGAGATTCCCGGCCGCATCGACCGAAGCGATGAGCGTTCCGAAGCGGATGCCCCCACCCTGATACGTAGCCCACACCAGTGAGCCCTCTTGTTGGTATTCAAACAGCGTATCGCTGCTGACTTCGCCGTTATCAGAGTTGCTCACCGAACGGAAACGGCGGTTATGGTAATTGATCGAAGACATTATTCGGCACGTTCACTAAGTTCTAACCAGCGGTCTGTTTTCTGCTCCAGTTCTGCGTCGAGCGTTTCGATTTGCTGGGCCCATTGTGTCAGGTCCTCGTGATTTTCGCTACCACTGCTCAGCAATTGAATCAATTCGGCCTTGCGACCTTCGAGCGAATCAATTTCGGCTTCCAGACTTTCGTACTCGCGCTGCTCTTTGAACGACAGTTTCTTAGCGGATGAGGTTTTTGGAGCGGTCGACGGGGTCGGCGTTGGCCGATTTTTCTCTTCCGCCCACTTCACTTCTGCCGCCGTAGCTTCCTGCTGTTGGGCAAACGCGCGGTAGTCGGTGTAATTGCCCGGAAAGTTGCGAATCTTTCCGTCCCCTTCAAACACAAACAGGTGCTCCACCAGCCGATCCATAAAGTAGCGGTCGTGCGAAACGATGAGGAGACACCCTTCGAAATCGAGCAGGAATTCTTCGAGCAGATTCAGGGTGATCAGGTCCAGATCGTTGGTCGGTTCGTCCAGGATCAGGAAATTGGGCTGTCGGATCAGGACGCGCAACAGTTGAATCCGGCGCTGCTCCCCACCACTCAATTTGCCGACAGGGGTGTATTGGCGGGCCGGAGGAAACTGGAAGCGCTGCAACAACTGCGAAGCCGAAACCGTTTCGCCTTTTCCGACCGTCATTACCTCGGCCGTTTCTTTCACCACATCGATGACGCGTTTGTCGGCAGGGAGATCGAACACCTCCTGCTCGTAGTATCCAAACACGGTGGTAGAGCCCACATCGACCACGCCGGCATCGGGCGACAACTGCCCCGTCAGCAGGCGCAGGAAGGTTGTTTTCCCTGTACCGTTCGGCCCGATGATGCCGATCCGGTCTTTCCGTTTAAAGGCGTAAGAAAAGTCGTCGACCAGGCGCTTGCCGCCCAGGCTTTTTTGCAGGTCCTCCACCTCCATAATTTTCTTTCCCTGCCGGGCGGTAGGCACGCTGAGGTCCAGGCCGGCTTTCTGCCCGGGGCCTTGGGCCTTTTTTTCCAGTTCGTAGAACGCATCGATGCGGGCCTGCGACTTGGTACCGCGGGCTTTGGGCTGGCGGCGCATCCACTCCAACTCGCGCCGCATCAGGTTACGCGCCTTGTCGGTTTCGGACGCCTGCTGTGCTTGCCGTTCCTCCTTTTTCTCCAGAAAGTAAGCGTAATTTCCTTCGTAGCGATACAACTGACCTTCGTTCAGTTCCACGATTACGTTGGTGATCCGCTCCAGAAAGTAACGGTCGTGCGTCACCAACAGCAGGGTTTGTTGCCGTGAGGCCAAATGCCCCTCCAGCCATTCGATGGTAGCCAGGTCCAGGTGGTTGGTCGGCTCGTCCAGGATCAGCAGATCCGGCTCGGAGAGTAACACCCGGGCCAGGTCGAGGCGCTTCCGCTGACCGCCCGAGAGTTGGCGTACAACCTGGTGCAAGTCGGGCACTCCCAGTTGCGTAAGCGTCTGGCGAATCTGTGTTTCGAATTCCCAGGCCTGCTGCTCGTCCATGCGCAGAGTAGCCGCTGTTATTTCTGCCGCCTTGCCTCCGGTCAGCGCTTGCTCGTAAGCTTTTACCGCAAGTGCCAGCGGATGGTCCATCGACAGCACATTGTCGAGCACCGTTGCGTCTTCGTGGAACGTCGGATTCTGGCTCATCATCCCGACCCGTATGCCAGCCGTAACAGCCACCTCGCCCTCGTCCGGTGGAATTAACCCGGCCAACACCTTCAGCAACGTGGATTTTCCAGAGCCGTTCACCCCTACCAGCGCGACTTTATCGCCCTGGCTCACGCCCAGCGACACCCGATGAAACAGCCAGCGGTCTCCGTAGGTCTTAGAAATTTCGTGAGCGGATAGAAATACAGGCATATGGTTTGAAGAATGGATGCGTACAATCCTCGCAAATATACAACAACGCCCCCCGAGATCAGGGCGTCTTTTGTGAACAGAATGAGTAGGATATAGAGCAATTTCGTTATTAATATAATTTTAGATTTTATAATGTTATTCATATATTTGCATCTAATAACAAAATAAACCGACGTAAAACCTTACAAGGCACCGACGGGCCAAGTAGGAACAGAGGGGTTCGGAAGATTCGGTGAGGAACTGAATAATTGTTTATTTGCCGCCCCAAACCTGCAAGAATGGCTCTCGATCACCCCTTGATGAAGGAAGTAACGTTGTCCCAACTTCGTATGACGGCAGCGTATCGAAACGTCAAACTTGCATCACTACAGCAGCATCCCACAGCGGAGACGCTGTTGCTGACCTGCTGTATCAGCATGCAGGGCATTATCAAAAGCTACGAAGCTGCCGAAGCCAGTATCTGGAGTGAAGAATTCGGCAAGCTGGTAGGGCAGTCCATCTTCTCGCACTTTCCCCTACGGCTGATTCGCCGCCTGGCACAGGCTTACGAACTCAGCAAGCAAACAGGGGCTGCGGCGGCTGTCGATTTCGAATACGCGGCTTCCGGCACTTCCTGCCGACTCCGGGCCTACGTCACCGCAGACCAACATCGAGACATGCTTATTACGCTATATCCGCAAAGCCCACGCGTTGAACCGGACCCTGCAGCATCGCAAGAGGCCTATACCACGCACCGGCAGGCTCATAATTTACAGCTCATTCGTACGCTTCAACGCACTCACTACCCGGATCGCGAAAGTATGGTTCAGCACCATGTCCGCCTGGGCTGTCAGATGCTGGGCATGCGTCACGGCTATTTCACCCGCATGACTCCGGATGGGTTTTGTCCCGAGTTCGTTCACAGTCCCCGCGAGGCGGTCCGCAGCTTGCTCCAACGCACAACGCAAGATCCCCTCGCGCAAAAAGTGACTTCCCGTCAGGGCAAACTGATGGGACAGGCGCATGCTCCGACCGATACACCCGCACCCGAACAATCGCTGTATACCTGGAGTAGCTTTGCGGGCATCCCTGTAACCTGGGGCGGCAGGTCCGAAGGCGTTCTTCTCTTTTTTGATGACCGACCCGCCCACACAGGCCCGGCACCTCATGAAATGGAGCTTCTGGAGCTGCTAGCCGACAGCATGAGTGACTTTCTGACGACCCCGGCGCCGACCAAACGGCGGCGCGAGGGGGCAGAACCTTTACCGGACGAGCACCAGTCGTTCATCAACGCCATATCCGATGGCATCGCCCTGCATACAAACGGAAAGATTTTTGAAGTAAACCAAGCCTTGGCTACCATGCTGGGGTATGCTCCGCAGGAACTAAACGGCAAACGGCTGGACGATGTACTAACCGATACCCTGCCGCTTCCGTCCGAAGACGGGGGGGCATCTTCGTTCGAGACAAAAGGCATTACGCGCACCGGGCAATTGTTCGACATGTCCGTTACAACCTCGCCGTATCAGCATCAGGGGCAGATGACCTGGCTGTCCATTTTCCGCAACATCAGCGAGCAGAAACATAACGAAGCCCTGTTACGGCGCAACCAGGAAGCGGCTGAGGCCCTCTTGGAGGCAAAGGAGCAGTTTGTTTCGATGGTGATTCACGAGTTGCGCACACCGCTCAACACCGTGGTGGGGATGACGCACCTGCTGCTCGATGAAACGCTCACCCCTACGCAGCTGGAATATTTGAACGCCATCCGGTTCTCGTCGGGTAACATGCTGTCGCTGATCAACGACATGCTCGACTTCTCCAAAATCGAAGCGGGGAAAATCACGTTCGAAAACCACACGTTCCACGTCCACGAACTGTTGCAGGACATCCGGAAAGCGCTCCTTCTCAAAGCGAAAGAAAAGCATCTGGCGCTTACGCTGCAATGGGACGAGCGCATCCCTTCGTTTTTGGAAGGTGACTCCATGCGCCTCAACCAGGTCCTGACCAACCTGATTAGCAACGCCATCAAGTTCACGGAAGAAGGCGCCGTCGACATCAAGGTAGAACTCCTGGCCCAGAAAAAGCGCCGCATTGCGTTGCGGTTTAGCGTATGCGATACGGGAATCGGCATTTCGGAAGATCAGCTCGACGCCATTTTCGAAAGTTACCAGCAGGCGAGCGCCGACACCAGTCGGAAGTACGGCGGTACGGGTTTGGGCCTGGCGATTTGCCGCAAATTGGTCGAATTACAGGGCGGTCACATTGGCGTGAAAAGCACCTTCGGGGTTGGCTCTGAGTTCAGCTTCGAGCTTACGTTTACCGTTGCCGAGAATCAGGTAGCGCCCGCACCTGCAGAAACCACTGGAATTTCGCCGTTGGGCGATGTGCGGGTGTTGATGGTTGAAGACAATCAATTCAACCGCCTGGTGGCCAGCCGCTTCATGGAAAAATGGCAGGTGCAAGCCGACCTGGCCGAAAACGGATTCGAGGCGCTTGAAAAGCTCCAGACGCAAGTATACGATCTGGTGATGATGGACATCCACATGCCGGGCATCAACGGATACGAAACGGCTCGCCGCATTCGCCAGCACGAAAACCCTGCTGTCAGTCAAGTACCGATCATCGCCATGTCGGCATCGGCCACTACCGACATTGAGCAGGACATCCGACAAGTCGGCATGAACGGATGCGTCTCCAAGCCATTCGACCCACGTGAACTGTACGAGACCATTGGCCGGTATGCTCCACAAGCCACACCGGCGGCTCTCTCAAACCTCGAACTTATGGAAGAAAAGGGCAGCGCTTCGGCCAACGCCATCGCAGCGGACTTCAGCTACCTGGAAACCCTCTCCGGCGACAATCCGGATTTTGCCATCCGCGCCCTTGAGATGTTCTCCGACCAGATGCACACGTTCGGCGAACAGTTGGTCATTGCCCGCGACCAGGCCGATCGCGACATCTACCGCTTCTACGTGCACAAGCTTAAATCGGCCTACGGCAGCCTGCGCATCAAAGAATACCGCGACATTACCGGCGAACTGGAAACGGTCGACTTATCGGAAATCGATTTCAAGGTCATCAAGAAAAAAATTGCCCAACTGCTCAATCTCAATAAAAGGGTTATCGTTTTGATCAAGCAAAAACTGGAAGAACTCAAAAATACGTCGGCCGGTCGGGCATAAAAAAATCACCGAAACCGCGGTTCCGGTGATCGTCAACGTGTCGTGTTCTTTTTAGTCGATGCGCTCCAGACGATACTCTTCGTTGGTAAACACGTCGCCTTCGTCGCGGCGTACCCGGTACGTAATGATGCCCTGCCGCTTCAGAAAAAGCGGTTGCACAATGGTTCCGGTACCGAGGAGAACGCCAGCTTGATCGTATATTTTCACGGCATCTCCCGCACGCAGTGTAGCGGTCGTGTAAATAATCTTGTTGACTACATCGGCTCGTTTCTGCATGAATTCCCCGATTTTCCGATCCATCTCTGCAATCAATCGAAGTTTCTCGTCCGATATATCGTGTGTCATAAGGCAAATGTTAAAGGCGTGCGACTAGAATTCAAAAGTAAACTAACTACTTTTTGCCTTGCGTAATTAGCGCCAATTTTTTGGTATAAGTTAGGATTGCGTGTCCAGTATCCAATAAGGGGCGAAAATTAACGTTTCGTGCCGTATTTCCATAATAAATTTTCGAGACTTACGCCATAAAGCGACATTATGCTTATGTAATATTATGAAAATACTCGGCCAATTGTCGGAGCGCACGTTGCGGACTGCTTCCGTATCTTTGCTCCGAAACTGATTTACTTCCTTGGAAAACAATTTGTTACGTCCGGAACAACCGCTCGGCATTTTTGACAGTGGAATTGGAGGACTTACGGTGGCGCATGCGGTCACCCGATTGCTTCCTTCCGAATCCATCATCTACTTCGGCGACACGGCCCACCTTCCTTACGGGGATAAGTCGACCGCCGCCATCCAGGCCTACTCCATCAAGATTTGCGACCTTCTGCTGCAACAGGGCGCTAAAGTCATTCTCATTGCCTGCAACTCGGCATCGGTGTCGGCCTACGATCTGGTGCGTGAGTACGTCGGGAGCCGCGCGAAAGTACTGAACGTCATCGATCCGGTAGTACACTACATAGGCGAAAATTACGCAAACCGCACGGTGGGCCTTATCGGCACCCGGCGTACGGTAAGTTCCGGGGTCTACCGCCAGAAAATCAAAGCACTACGACGAAACATCACCTTAAAATCGCTGGCGACGCCTCTGCTCGTTCCCATGATTGAAGAGGGGTTCGTTCATAACCGGCTGAGTCAATACATCCTGGACATGTACCTGACTCACAAACAACTAGAGTCGGTCGAAGCGCTTATCTTAGGATGCACACACTACCCGCTTATCCGTCCCGAGGTAGAGGCGTACTATGGCGATCGACTTGAGGTGATCGACTCGTCCGAGATGGTGGCACGGGCGCTGTACCAACTGCTGGAGGAGCATCACCTGCTCAATCAGTCCGGTGAAGGTACTAAAAGATTTCTGGTTTCAGACTTCACGCGCACGTTCCAGAGCCAGACGCGCCTGTTTTTTGGGGAAAAGGTAGAGTTGGAAACCTATCCTCTCTGGGAGTAGCAGTTACTCCACTTTCCAGAGAAAGAGTTCGCGGCCGTTGTTGCTGGTATACAAAAACCCCCTCACGATTTTATCGCCCCGCTCCAGCATCACGAAGTCGCCTAGCTTTGTTCCGCCCACAAAGAGTTCGTTGCCCTTGATCTTCACTTTCTTGTCGGCTTTGGGGTGACTCCGCCAAGAGTAGCCCGTCCATTCTTTCGGATTGAGGTAGACGTTGTCCCACTCAATTTTCCAGGCGACCCGCGCGTTGGGGCTGGCAAAGTCGACTCCCTGCCACTCGTACACACCGGCGTATTCGCCCACCGGCCGCTCGTCCTGCAACAGGCTGTCCAGACGCACCCGCACAATGTCCAACCCCGTCACGCTACGCGCCGGTAGCTCCACCGGGATGTCGGGACCACGCATGTACTTGCGCTTTTTCATCACCATCTCGGCATTTTCGGTATTGGCTACGCGATAGCGCTTCCGCGAACGTTCGCGCTCTTCCGAGCCTTCCACCCGTTCTTCGTCGTCGCCGATGGGGTCCATTTCGATGCCCGCCGATTGACTGGAAGGCGTGTTGGTAAAGACCGGTGCCGGTTCGGCACGGTCGATGTACGGCAACGGCCGATCGGGCGAAAGCGGCGCATCGAAATCGTCGACCATGCCATTGGGGTACTCAATTTTCCGCACCTTGTCGGTCGACATTTTGAAAATGGCCCCCTGCGGTGAAGAAAAACGCCGGTATTGTATTTCCGTCGGAGAAATTTCCACCACAATGCTTTCGAGGGTGGTGCCATCAGTTTTATAAATGATGTCGGGCTTTTGAGAATTATCCGATTGCGCGCGGACCGACACGATTACGCAGCAGTACAACCCTACGAGCAGACAGATCCTTTTCAGGAACCACGCAGCGACAGGGCTTGTCAAACGCAGGCTATTTTTTGAGTTTAGCTTCATAGGCTCTTCTAAGCTTCCGGTATTTTTTAGATTTTTTTAAATCGGCCAGGTAGGTACTCTCCGCTTCGTCGATCATCGGAACGGTTACCTGCCCCGCATTGAACGCTTTCTCGCACAACGCCAGCGCTTCGTCCGTTTTTGCTTCGCGCGCCACCAGACACGCCTCGCCCAACCAGGCAGGTCCGTAATTGTCGGCCGCTGCACGCGCACGGGCAAATTGACTTTTAGCATTTTCCGGGTTGTTCAAGTCCAACTGGACCAGCCCCAGGGTGGTGTGGAACAGCGGCCCCGGCGTAACCACGCGATGTTGGAACGTTTCCAGATCGTGCAGGGCGTCCTGCAAATTATTGGTCTTGCGGCGGTACACCATGGCTCGGTACATAAACGCTTCAGGATACTCGGCCGTATCCGACGACTCCATCACCACCCCCAGGTCTTTGATGGCGTTGGGGTAATCGTTGTTGGCCTGGTAGGTCAGCGCCCGCACAAAACGCACCTCGGGGTTGTCGTACTTGAGCGTAATGGCCTCGCTCAAATCCTTGAGCGCCTTATCGTAATCGCCGGTGATGTAGTACACCTTCCCGCGGTAAAACAGGGGTGCTCCGGCTTTTTTATCCAGCTTGGTGGCCTCTTCGAACTTTTCCATCGCTTCTTTGTAGTCGGCCAATTCAATCTTGGCATCGCCTATTCGGACGTAGATATCCGCCAACCGGCTTTGGTAATCATCGATTTTATCTTTTTTCTGCCGATCCCGAATGGTTGCAATGGCTTTTTCGTATTCGTCAATCGCCTTTCCGAAATCGCGCTGCGCCGCGTAGACATCGCCAAGGCCAACCAGCGCCGGAAAATAGTGCACCTGCAACTGCCGCACCCGCAACAGGTCGTTCACGGCCCTGTCGTACGAACGAAGTTTGAGCTGACTCACGCCTCGCTTGTACCACGCCATCCAATTGGTTTCCTCCTGCTCAATAATTTGCGTGTAGGCCCCGATCGCGTCTTCGTAGCGCCGCTGCAACTCGTACACCTCACCCAGCTTAAACCAGACGGTTACGTTGGTCGGGTCCAGCACGGCAGCGTTGCGCAAGATTTCGAGGGCCGTGTCGTACGCTTTCTGATCGAGCGCCGCCAGCCCCTCGCGGTACAGCTGTTCACTTTCCTGCCGAATGGCTTTCTGCTCTTCGGTACCCAGCCCTTTCTCCAGCGCCAATGTAAAATCCTGCTGGGCCTCGTTGTAGTTCTGCAGTCGCACCTGGGTCAAACCGCGCTGAAAGTACATTTTACCGTCATGTGCATCGAGGTGAATGGCGTTTTCCAGGCTGGCCAGCGCCTTGCGGTAGGCCTCCTGTTGATAATGCAGCATGGCTTTCTCGTAGTAAACCTGACTGCTGGGCGCCAGCGCAATCACTTTCTGATAGTCGTCAATGGCGCCGTCGACCGACCCCATGCGCCGTTTTAGGTTGGCCCGCTCCGACAGGTAGCGCGGGTCGTCGGGCAGAAAGCTGACGATCACGTCATAATCGGCCACAGCCTGGGCCAATTCGCCGCTTTTGGCGTACAACTGTCCCCGCTCGCGGTACGCATCCAGGTATTGCGGATCGTAGCTGATGGCATCGGTGAAATCTTTCAGTGCCTGTTTGGTCTTATCTTCTTTCGCATAGCAGATGCCGCGCATCAGAAACAGCTCCGGAAAGCGCTCCGGGTGGTCGCTGTGCGTACGAATCAGCTTGTTGCAACTCTTCATGGCGGCATCGTAATCGCCGGCCATCATCTCGTTTTTCGGCAGCGACACTTCCCGGATCGTGCTGGAAATGGCCATGATCTCGTCGTTCAGCTTCCGCTGATCCGGTTGAAGTTCCAGGGCTTTCTGATAGAACGTAATGGCGTCCTCGTACTTCCGAATGCTCCGTGCGTGTTTGGCCTTGCGCACAAAATCTTCGTACTGGTTGGAGCGTTCGGTCAGGCGGGCGATTTCGTTGAGGCGAACTTTCGGGTGGTATTTGTACGGGTAGATCACAATGGCCGCTTCGTACGCGTCTTTCGCGGCCTGATAACGTTTTTCGGCGTAGGCCTGGTCCCCCATCTTGATCGCTTCTTCATATTCGTTCTTCTTTTCCGTCTCCTCGGCCGAGCCCACTTCTTTCAGCTTGCGCATCTCTTCGGCGAAGAGGTTGGCGATTTCCTGTTTGATCATGTCCGCATCGACCGACCGGTTCCGCTCCAGCGACGCGACACTTTTGCCCAGCACATCGTCATCGCCCGCGATCAGCTCCACGTTGTTTTCCGGGGTGTTCAGGTCCTCTTCCGGTCCGAAGAAGCTGATGCCGATGATCCGCGCCTGCCACTTCCCGTCCACGTTGTCGACCCGCACATCGGCCACCCGTGGTACCGTCGCGTACCCTTTGTTTTTCTGCTTGTGCTTGTTCTCGAAGTTCCGTTCGAAGTAGGTGCGAACGTAATAGTAGTCGCTCTTTTTGACGGGAGAGGTTTTCACGCTGGTGAGCGAAACGCTGGGCTCGGAGCTTTTTTCGTAGTACAGATCCAACGTATTGAGGTACTTCGGCACTTCCGCATCCTTGAAATTTTTGAGCGTAGCGTCGGGATCGTCGTCACTTTCGATGATGACTTTCTCGTCGTAGAAGATCTGGTTTTTCGAGCTGGAGTAGCTGTTGCGGATCAGGTCCTGCGTCATTTTCGACCCGATGTCGGTATTGGTGATGACGTTCAGCAGATCTTCCAGTTCGTAAACGACCAATTCGGCCTGGTGGGTGATTTCCGCCCCTTCGCGAATCGTGAGCGTATCCTGAGCCACCGCCGGCCACCACAGGAGCCAGCCCATCGCCCCGATGAGAATTCCGCTCTTTTTCATCTTGATACTGTTTAGTCGTAAGTTAAGAAAATAGGGCACCGCTCCTACTGCAGGGAAAGCACCTCGTGCCGGTAGCGTTGCTTGGCCGCTGCGTCGGCCGGTTGCAGGCTGCTGATCAGCCAGCCGGAATTTCGGCTCGGCCGGTTGAAATGGTCGACCGTAAAGATCCAGCCTTCGACCTGAAGAAAATGGTAAACGATCCGGTTTACCTGTTTGAATTCGAGCTGCCCGGTGGCGCTCAGGAACGTAAACACGCTTAGCGTATTGACCTCAAACTCCTGCGGCAAATAATTACGAATGTTTTGCCGATCGTGCAAGGCCCGGGTCAGGTTCATAAAATCGGTCCCGTGGCTAAAGGGCGTCAGCGAAGTGGTCGAATCGACCGAAGCCGGTACCGTCAGAAAGTCGGCTTGCGCTCCGGCAATCACCCACCGGGAAGCGTTGATCGGCTCGGCCTGCACCCGAAGCAGCAAATGGACGGTGCGGGGTTTGCCCTGGTACTGGACCAGGCACTCCAGGTCGGCATACCAGTCATGGTCGTAGTAGTCGAGGTGGGCCGGGCGCAGGCTGTCGTCGACCTGTTCGACAAAGCTCCGTACCTGGTTCAGGTTCCACGCCTGGTCTTCCTGGTTGAACAGACTCAGGATCATGCGTTGCCGCGAGACCTGCAACGAAGAGTCCATCCGGTTCATCCACGACGTAAAAAGCGTAGGTTGGTGGTTGAAACGTTCCATGAACTCGTCGACCTGCTTGACGGAGAACAGAAAGTTGATCTCTTCTTCCGACATGCTCGGCCACTGGGCTTGTGCGCTCACGACGATGCCCGCCCACAGTGCCCAACCCCAGACCATTCGCCAGCCCCGCACGCCCCTAAATTTTTCTGGTTTCGACGACCCCGATGTTGGACAGAAACACGTCCCAGAGATCCTGCGTAACGCCACCGGCCACTTTCTGGTAGCCTTTCAACACCACTTCGATGTTTTTCTGGGTGATGTCGCTGTACACCAGTTTGCCTTCGGAAAACCCTTCGAACTTCTGTTGTACCGTCACCACGCCGTAGTAGTTGCCGTCGGCGCCTTTGCGTAAGTCACTCACGTAGCTGATGTCCGACCAGGAGATTTTGACTTTGTCGTACTGTTCACCCAGCAGCTTCAGCTTGCGCAGGTAATCGCGGATTTTGCGGACAATTTTGTTCGACTTGTCGTACGCGTTGGTGATTTCTACCTGCGACTCTTCGCTCAGGAACAACCCCACCGCCAGATCGATGGCCTTGTTCGACTCTTCCGACGTAACGTCCTGGGAAACGATGGTTTGCATGTAGCCGGCCAGCTCTTCGGTCTTCAGCAGCGCCTTGTTTTTGAACTCTTCGAACTCCACCCGGGTAAACTCGCCGTTCACTTCTTTGGTGGCGGGTGGGTTCAGCACGTCGGTCTGGCCGTTTGGGGCACCCGGCACTACCTCGGCAATCTGCGCCGACACGCCTTTCAACGCGTCGGATACTACCGTAGGGGCGGCCCAGAAACGGTGCTTGCCGTCGTGGTAAATCACGGCCAGCAGTTGATCTTTTGCCACACTCTGGATGCCCGCGTTGACGCCATTCCGGCCCCGGCGCTCAAAAATCAGTTCCTGTTCGGTGCTGTCGCGGATCGTGCCGGCAATGACCTCTTTCTGCTGCGTCACCATCAGGTCGAACGCATTCGCCGGTTTGTTGCTCACAAACGCCTCCAGACTCTCGGCGTTGGTGTAATCTTTACCGTCTTGGTCGAATACCACGTAGCTGCCGCTTTCGCTGAACGCCATCAGCAGACGCGACTTTTCGACCGCGTAGTTGGGGCCGCTCAGGTTGTCGAGTTTTTTGAACTTGATAAAGTCCGGCTCCATGCCCACAATCTGGCAAAGCACCTTACTTCCGTCGGTTTCGTAGATGACATCCTGGGCTGAAACCGCACCGTAAAAAAGACACAGAAGGCAAAGAGGCAGAAAGCGTCGCATGGATGAGCACTGAAATTCAGGTTACAGATTCAGTCGTGCGTCGGGAAGGGAGGTCCCTCATCGTGCATAAGGAAATCAGACAATACTTTCCTTATGAAATGATGTAATACGCAAAACAAAAGTAATACTTTTTTTCGGTTCCCAAGCGGCCCTGCCGACGGATTTCCACGAAGTATGCTTTTGTTATGCCTCCTCAGGCAACGCGGGAATGCTCTGCCCGGCCCACCGATGCCTCCGGTTTGCGCCGATCAATCGTGCCTCGTTCGACGATAGAAGGCTGAGAATCAGCGCCCGTTCGAGAAGAAAAGGGAACTGGGGAAAAGTTGCTTTTTCACCGTGAGGCGTACGCCTACGTTGCGGGTGAGTTGCCCCAAGTCGCATCCGATCGCACCCGAAACGGCAAGGCCCAGGGGTTCGTGCTGATAAGTCACCTCCTGCACGGTGTAACATTGGGTCGTCTGGTAGAAAGGGCTTCGCTCGTTTTGCCCGTAGTTCTGCACCAGCGTCAGCCGCGTCTGGGCCGTAAACAACGTCCCCAGTCGGTACTGCGCGCCCGTATGAATGCCGGCTACTTTGGGATTCACGATGTTGGCATTGCCGGGCACCACGCCTCCTGCACCCGACCAGTCGAAGGGCACGAAGGCAGGAAAGTAGTGGCTGGCCCGCATCCGGTTGGTCAACAGCGGATTGCCCAGCACGCGATCTTCGTACTCCCACCCGGTACGGTACTTGTGATCGTTGTAGTAAACCCGGTTGGCCATGTGGCGGGTATAGATAAACTCGACTACTACCCGTTTCAGCACCGCATCGGCCTGGTTGGGAGTAAAACTTACACCCGTCAGTTGATCGGGCGTCAGCAACTTCATGCCCTGGCTCACCTCATAAGGCGTCTGATGGTACAGATGGAACGTCCCGAAATCGGCTTTGTAATCGCCCCCGAATTCGATGATGGCCCGGTGATCCACCCCGCTTTGAGGGCGGGGAAAAACGGCTACGCCATAGTTGTGTAGCGTACTATAGCCGGCGGTTGCTTCCTGAGGCTCCGCATCGGCGGCCATCCCGCCCCACAGGGCGTAGTGATGCAAGCCGCCGTACACAGCATAAGTCGGACGATTCAGGCGCAAAAAACCGTATTTTTCGTGGAGAAAGGCGTGCTTGTACCAGCGATTTGTTCCCAGCCAGCCGTGGCTGAGGCCGCCCTTGAATTGCAGCAGACCGCCTGTGTAGGGCACCTCTGTATACTCGACCACTGCCAGGCCCACCTGCGGGACGGGCAGGGCATTCCCGCTGATGTTCAGCGAGCCGCTCGACAAGACCGGATCGACTTCGCCGATCGTCTCCCGAAACAACCCGCCGCGTACTTCCCACCGCCGAAAGCTAAGTTTCACGTACGCTTCCTGCAGAAACGTGTGGCGGAATGCGGCGTTGTTGTATAGGTCCAGCCCGTAGCGCACGGCAAAGCCCTGCTGCGGCGGCCCCCCCCCGATCAGCCCGGTCTGGGTGTTGACTTTGGAACGGGCCCCGTCGTACCCTCCTAAAAAATGAGCGTTCGTGATGCGCAGATGAGACGACAGATCCAACTGCCGGTCGGCCAGCGCACCGTACTGGTTGGACACCAGCCACAACGGCTGATAGGCCTGCGTAGCGGCGGTCACGGTCGTGGCCAACGAGACTTGCAATGAGTCCAGGCCCTGGGCCTGCATCCCCCCTACCATCCCGAACCATCCTGCCCCCGTGAGAAGCAAGGTACATACCTTTCGAATCAACATGCGATGTGTCTAAAATCCCCGATGTGTAGACCTGATCCCGGTGTGGGTCCGTGGCGATCTGCGGTCGGTGGCGGTGACGCCAACCCAAAGCAAAAAGTAGGGACGTGCCGAGGGCAAGTCAGGTGTACGAGAACAGACCCTTGCCGTGTAGTGGGCTCTGTGTCAAGCGACTGTTCTCGTTTCGGGGCCAAAGATAAAACCCGACGTTGCGGCGTAGCCCGCATAAATCACGTCACATCACACATGTATGATTCAACATATTTTGATGCCAAGAGACAAGCCCCCGCGACCGGTGTAGGTCGTCACGGCGTCGATGGCCAACAGAGGTAACGCCGGTGGAGCGGACAGCGTACACAAAATGGCCGGTGTTGCAGGAAGAAAGCGGGAGCAGCCACAAGCTGGCTGTGCTAAGTCTCACGCTTATCGGAAGGGGCGGATCTGCTGCTGTACCGATAGCCGCACGCCGAGGTTGTCGGTCAGCTCGCCCCCGTCGAACCCGATGGCTCCGGAAACCGAGAAGCCGCTGTGCGGAGAACAGTAGGTGATTTCCTGCAGGTTGTAGCTTTGCATTTTCTGGTAGAAGGGACTCCGTGGATTATTGCCGTAATTCTGCACCAGCGTCAGCACCGTTTTTCCGGTGAACAGTGCCCCTAACCGGTAGACGACGCCCAGGTGCCCCCCTGCCACACGCGTATTGACAATGTTGTCATTGCCGGGCACGCCGCCCGACGTGTTTTCCCACGAGAAGGGCACAATCGCCGGGAAGTAGTGGTGGGCACGTATCCGGTTGGTTAACAAGGGGGCACCGATCACCCGCTGCTGGTATTCCCAGCCGGTCGCGTACTTGTAATCGTTGTAGTAGCGTTCTCCCTGCAGGTAATTCGTATAGATCACCTCCACCACGAGGCGCTGCAGCACCGCATCGGCGTAACGCGGCACGAAACTCACGCCGGTCACCTGATCCAGGTTCAACAGTCGGGTGGCCACCGACAGCTCATACGGCGTCTGGTGGTAGAGGCGAAGCATGCCCCACGCCGTTTCGTACGACAGCCCCCCTTCCACCACCGCCCGCTGGTCGGCCCCGGTACCGCGCCGCAACAGAACAATGCGGGCAAATTCGCGGGTAGACCGATCGGCAGGAGCCTGTTCACTTCGGCGACCGCCCCAGATCGCGTAATGATGAAAGCCCCCGAACAGACGGAAGCGACGTTTCCCGATCTGCAACAGTGCGTGCTTCTCGTGCAGGTAGGAGTGCTGGTACCAACGCTGTCGGCCCAGCCAGCCGTGGCTCATTCCCCCTTTGAACTGCAACCAGCCGCCGGTAAAAGGCACCGGCGTAAACTCGGTGACCGCTAGGCCTACCTGTGGAATGGGCTGAGCGTTCCCGCTGATGCCCAGAGAACCGCTCGACAGCACCGGATCGACTTCCTCACGTACATCTTCGAAGGCACCGACCCGCACTTCCCAATGACGATAGCCGGCTTTTGCGAAAGCCTCCTGTACAAACGTCCGTCCGAAACTGCGGTGGTTGTACACGTCGAGGCCGTAGTTCAGGTAAAGACCTTTCCGCGGGGGCGTCACCTGAATCAGCCCCGTGCGCGGATCGATCAAGTCGCCCTGCGTGTTGTACTCAACATCCACGTGTGCGTTGCTGAGCCGGACGTGCGTCGCCAGGTCCATCCCCTGATCGGCCAGCGCTCCGAATTGATTGGAGACAAGCCACAACGGCTGGTACGGCTGAGCCGCCACCGTTCCCACCGCGCCCAACGTAATCTGCAGGGAATCGAGCCCTTGCGCGGAGGCAGCTACCGTTCCTTGCAGAAAAATCAGAAGTCCCCAGAGCGTCCGGCCACTCAACCAAGTAGTTTGCCTACCAACCTTGCGCTTACACGCACGTCCACAGTACTCTGATAACGTAAGATGCATTTCTCCTGGGGATGCCCTACCGACAAGTTACACTTGCCTCAACAGGCAGTTTCTAAAAAGCAAAAGTGGGCTGCGTCAATTCCTCAACAGCATCAGTGGGCATGTTGCACTTTGGTTGCCCCCTCTATAAATGAGGATAACCCCTTCATCACCGTATTGATGTCGAGAAATCGCTCTGCGTATTGCCGGGCTTTCTCCCGCACGTCTTCCTGATCGGCATAGAGTGCCCGCCTGATGCCCGCATTCAAAGCGTCCTGGTTCTCGGCTGCTACCAAAAGGCCTGCCCCATATTTACGCACCAAGGCGTGTAAACTGGAGCCCTCATTTGCCGTGATTAACGCCAGTCCGCCTACCGCCAAAATAGTTGTCAGTTTCGACGGCATTACCAGGTCGCTGGCGTTTGCTTTCTGGATGACCAGATGCAAATCCGCCATGTTTAAAAACTGCGTAAACTTCTCGAGAGGTTGCAACGGAAAGAACAGCACATTAGGCAACGAGAGCGCTTGTGCCAGTTGTTGCAGTCGCTCCTGATAAGGGCCCGAACCGCAGATCACGAATTTGACCGTTGCATCGTTCTGCAAGGCCTGAGCTGCGTACAGAATGGATTCAAGGCCCTGCTTTTCGCCGATCGCTCCCGAGTAGAGTACCACCTGATCGGTAGGCGCAAAGCCGAACATTGTTTTGAGCTGATCCCGGCCAGCAAGAGGGTAAAACCGCTGGGTGTCTGCCCAGTTCGGTAAAAGAGCAACGGGCTTCTCGGCTTTTGCTTCCACACGCTGCACCATGCCTTCGGAGATGGTACTGATCCGGTCAGACTGGCGAAAGATGAACGTTTCTAAGCGAAACATCAGGCGAATGATCAGAGGTGACTTGATCATCTGCAGATCGCGGGCGGCTTCTATCTGCAAATCCTGAATGTGGTACACCATGCGCGCGCCCCGGAGTTTCCGATACAAAACAGCCAGGAGTCCGATGTGAAACGAGGGCACCACCGAAATCACCACGTCAAAAGGTTGCTGTACCAGCAGAGGCAGCATGCGAAGGAAAGCAGACGAAGAAAACGTCAGATCTTGTAAGATACGTTTCAGGCCCGAGGGTTGTGCAGGAACGTACTGAGGACAGCGGTAAACCGTCACCGGAACGCCCCCTTCAACAGGCAAGGTCTCTTGCAAGTACCCAAATCGTTTCTTGGCATAAGGAGGTTGTACCTGCCAGTACGGATAGTAGGGATAGGTGGTGATCACCGTACAGGCGTATCCCTGCCGCGCCAACCAGGCCACCATCTCGCCATTGTACTTTCCGATGCCGGTAGGTTCAGGCGAAAAATTTCCCCCGATCAACAGTATCCTTTTCTTCATATCGTGTTACAATCTCGCCGTTCTACGTCTAAAATTCGGATGTCTAACCAGCAATCACGACCCTGTAAGAGCGTGAAAGCCCATTTTTCTGTGCTCCCCAGCCAGACGTCTCATTACCGTGATCAGCTGGGTTTGTCATTTCATAAAGGCAATTCCGCTCAAAACGAAACGCTCAAGGCGGCGCTCAAAGACGTATACGTCGCATACGTGCCTGATAACCCGAGGGTGAAGGCGCTGAGCCGGCAGCTTACTCCGGCTTGCAATGCCAAAGGATAGTAAGGAATTGCGACTTTAATTGGGTTCTTCACATCCTTAAAGTATAACTCATAATAAGGGTCTTCATCTGTAGGACGAACTGCTATCTGAGGATAAATTCCCAATGTTTCCACATACGTTCTTCCGATGCTGTACCGCAACCCGGAAAAGAATGTAAATGCACGCACCTCTTTGGAGAGAATGCATTCCAGAATCAAGGATTCCGCTCGCAGCTGTAGCTTCTGGTCATCATAATGTGAAGGGTCTTTCTGCTGCTCGGTACGTACTACTTCCTGGCCGTTAAGTACCTGATGCCAACTTCCAACCCGCTCAAAGTTTCCCTGCACGCGCTGACGCGCATAGGTGAGCCCGGCCGTTACGGAAAAGGGCAGGTAGCGCACAAAAGACTGATGCAACCGGTGCGTCACTCCTATCCCCCACATCGCCGTTGCATAATTAGTACCATCACTACGAAATTTGATGCTAGGCAAAAGGCGGGTGCGCAGTTCGGTACCTTTCATAAGGCCTAAATTTAGCTGAAGCGAAGGCAAAGGAATGAGCGGAACCCCCACCCCTTCCGGCATAGGATACGTCGCAATAACCGCCTCCTCGCCTGAACCGGGAAGAGTGGTGGTGACGTTAAGCTGAGGTCCTAACGTATGCGCACCCAAGGCTGTAGGCGTCTGACTTCCGTAGCCCGCTGCCAGTTGAGTCGTCGCCTCCAGACCAATCGCCGTCACGTCAAAGCTCTTTTGATCAGGGGGCACAAACGCGGTCGTCAGGGTGACGCCTACCTCTACACGACCGGGGGTCAGCGCCTCTCCGCCAAACAACCACCCCCGGTTTAAATTACTGTTGATGCTTTTAGCAACAGGCATAAAGTAGGCACGGGCCAGGAGGTCAGCGTTGGGCTGTCCGCTCAGGATAAAAAAAGAGACTTCGCTTTGCCCAAACGCAGGGCAGAACCTCTGGGTAAAGAAAAACAAGATGCACAAGAAAACTCTTTTCACCGGCAAGGAGGCATTAACGCATCCAAATGCGGAAGCTAGTGATAAATTGTCTGTCAGCTTACTGAAAAATCTTGGTCACGCACACATTTCCTCCCCAGGCGTTGTTCAACAGATTGCCCACGTCGAAGGCCGTACTGTAACGCACCCGATAACCGTTACTTAATTTTTTTTTTCCTTCCAGGTAGGCGGAAAATTGCCCCACTTCCCGGAAGACATTCTCGCCGGGATCGTGCGGTACCCGCTGGTTGTTAAACCAGAAATACTCGACATCACTGGTCCAGTACGTGCCGTAATTGCGTGAGTAAGAAACCTTGCCAGTAAAAGTCCAGCGCTGGTAACAGGCTTCAACGCCTAAATGGGTCAGGAAGACACGATTGTTGATGAAATAGTCTTGCGGAGCGGAAGCCTGCCCTTCTCGGGCCATGTGTCGAGGCGTGATGAAAGGCGTACCAATCCCCCTGCCCCGATACGAGTATCCATCCGCATAGACCGAATGATTGTAATAGTGCTCTGGCCCGGAAGGTGTCCAGGGAGACCAAATCTCGCCGGCCTGGTTCTTGGTGAACAAGACTTCGAGCAATAGTTTCCGCCACTGAAGCTTCTGGGTAACTGGCTGCTTATTGGTGAGACTTACGCCGTTCAAGCCATCGCGTAGATTGGCTAAGTAGCGAATGGCTCCTTTGTCGTAAAAGTGCTGACGATACACCGCTAGTTTCACCGTGGGGAAGTCATAATCAAACCCAAAATCAATAGAACCGAGTTGATTACCAATTTTCGAGATATTTTCGCTACCGACTACTTTCTTTCCCGTAAGTACATAGAAGTAAGCTTTCTTAGAAGCGATGGTAAAATCGTCGCCGAAAATCTGTTGCTCGTCACCCCAGAGGACCATGTGATTAATTCCTGCATACAACTTTAAGGGGCTATCGGGTTTGCCGAGTCTGCCGTAAGCCGATAGCATATGAAACCGAGTGTTTAACTTAGGGGGAGCATTTCCAAACCTGATGTCTGTCTTCCCCAGCCACCCGTGTACAAAGTTCCCTTTGATAGCCAGCCTCCTTCCCAGGATCGGAATACTGTAGAATTCAGGAATGGCCAGATCCACCTTCGGAATGCCCAGGGCATTACCCGAAAGGGCAATGGAACCAGAAGATAAGGTAGAATCGACCAATCCGATTTGACTCTTTGCCCGCCCTACCTTCGCTTCGAAAATGCTCAATCGTGCCTTGGCGTAACCTTCGATCAATAAGAATTCGGCCGTCTTGCCTGCATTTCCGCGTCCTTCAAAAGAGAGTCCCCAATCCACCAAACGTTTGCGATCGGTACGATAGTCTTTTCGAAGGCTTCCTACGATGCTGACAGAGGGGCCTGCAACAGGAACGCTGCCGAAACGATTGGCTTGCATCCAAAAGGGAATGGATTGAAGCGATGTAATACTGCCTTCTACAGACATACTGTAGTGAAAGGTACTGCGTTGTGCATGTCCTTGAAAAATCAATCCAGCAAAAGTAAAGGCGAGAAATAGCCAGATGCATTTCATGGAACAAGCTCGTCATCTATATTTCCTCTACTTACTAATGTCAATTTCAGACCTCCAACGGATTTTCTCAAACGCAGGTGGATGTACCCGACATATCCGATTTGCGCCTAAATCGGAAGTCACAATTGATCCTACCGTTACTACGGTATCAGTGCCTACGGTTACGCCAGGTCCAATAAAACAGCCGGCACCGATCCAGCACCCGTCTTGCAGGGTAATGGGGCCATTGCGGTAGGGCATTGACGGCACCCGAAAGTCGTGATTTCCACCACACAGGAAGGCGCGCTGCGAAATGCATACGTTGCTTCCGATACGCACGGGTTCGAAGTTGAGAATAAAGGCTTCTTCTCCAATCCAGACGTCATCACCTATCTCCAACTTCCAGGGAAAATGAATATTCACTCGTGGTTTAATAACCACTCTACTTCCTACATGCGCACCAAATAAACGAAGTATCGAAGCCTTTAAGTGATGTGGATACGGCAACGCCGATAAAAAGAACACTATTTTCACAACGTACCAAAAGCCTTCTTTCCACTTCGCAACACCTCTATCTAATCCTACTGAAGGATTAAACTCTTTAAGCTTTACCTGTGAAATAAAGTGCTTTTCCACCATAGCTCTCATATCAACAAAGCTGAGCTTCTTATTAATTTTCTATCAGGTTAACTCGCAAAACAGTAAGCATACTGCTCAGCCTACTTTTAATAGACTTGCCAGGGAAAAAGGTCCTAAATTCCGATATAAGCTTCTGATTGTAGTTCATATCAGACTCAAAAGACGTAACAGGATGAGATTTTACTTGTTTTTTCTGGTTGCGCCAGTTCAATCTAACTTTATGAACACCTGTACCATCAAATCCAATATTCGTAATTTTACTATGAGCACTCCACACACAACGCCCATTATTTTTAAACAAATAAAAATACCACCTAATTTGCCAAGAGTTAACCCTGCCTTCTAAATAACTTTGCAAAAAACTAGAAAACGTATCCCCGGCATAATTAAACTTTTTAACTTCAGAGGGATTCGACAATAAGGCTTTATACTCAACCTCATTATTAAAGTCACATTCTTCCCAACACTCTTTCCAAGTTCCCCATCCCCAGGAACAAGGCCATGGAGCGATATAGGTATCATTATGATTCTTGTATTTTAGAGGAAGCCCGAATCCTGAGATATGCTTTACTTCAGGCACCGCTTCATAAAAATCAAAACAAGCATCCATAAAAGACACAAAATCATTACTTGGAACACAATCATCCTCTAAGACCACAACTCTATCATAGCCCTTATCGAACAATAGACTTACTCCTCTTATGATAGATTTAGCTAGTCCTACATTCTTCCCTTTGTACTCTTTTTGAACTTCACACCAATCTATCTCATCTATTAATTTACGAGTTTTCACTACCCCCTCCATATCGTCTTCGCAAGCAGGAGCGTCGGCAAAAACATAAAGCTTATCAATACCATTTTCCTTTAATCCTGCGAGAACTTGTTCAGTATGATCAGGCCTACTATACACAAACAAGGCAATAGCTCTTTTTTTCATTTTAAAGTAAAGTCATACTTTGTATTAATAAAACATTTGTAACAATCAAAACCGCGAATACATTTTCAACAAACGTCTCTTAAATATAATTCTAGAATCGACTAATCTAGTAGGTAGACCTATTGAAAAAACAGATGCCATAAAATACCAGTATGGCCCATTAGAATAAATGGCTCCTGAGAAAAAAGATGCAATTGCATATTGAATAAAAAGCAATGCAACCCAAGTATACTCTGAACTATACTGTATATGTTTAAAAGCTCTATACATTGCCATAAGCAACAACCCAATAAATGGCATGCCACCAATTACACCGGTAGACATAAATCCTTCCAAATAAATATTATGAGGATAAAAGTGATACTTCTGCTCTTCTAAAGAATTACCAATTAATGGAGAATCAACAAATTGATCAATTGCTCCATCCCACTCATCCAGCCTTATACTACCTGACTCATCTTCACCGTCAAACATTCTCTCAAGCCTCCTAACAGCACTACTACCTGAGACATCAATAAAAGAAAAAATTTCACCACTAAAAATAAATCCAAAAGCAAATACACAAAACAGATAAATAAAAAACTTTTTACTACTATAATAAAACATATACACCGCAGCGACAATGATCAACGACAAAATAGGACCTCTAGAGGCAGCCATAATGACTACTATCATTCCTACGACAATACCTAAAATACTAACCAACTTAACATAAATATTACCATCAATCAATTTACTAAAAAAGCAATACAGAGACATCACAAACAAAGAGGCACCAAGATGACCTAAAAATATAGGACTAAATTTATCGTTAGACAACCTGCCATTTCTAAATTCCTGAGACTGTATCTTATCAAGAACTGAAATCAAAACAAAAACCGACGCAATCAAAAGAATCACCAGCAAGGCAATTACTATCTCTCTTTTAAAGAGCTTAATTTGACTAAACCTAAAAGCAATAAAAGGTATAAAGCACACTCCATATGCGAATAATATATAATTATAAGATGGGAGCCGTAGGGGCGTAGTAAAGAAAACAGTATCTAGCAAAATCCGCAAGGTATACATCAACACAAATGCCACAAATAGCAAACCATCAATACTATTAATAAGCTTTACATTTTGTATATTGAATGCTATCAAAACCACAGAAAGCATTAGAAAGAGAAGTCTGAATAATATAAAAGGCACGCTTGAATCAGTAGAGATATTTAATATTTCTACTATGCTAGAAACAATAGCCAGTCCTGATAGACTAAGGACATAGGTTATAACAGTAACTCTTTTTTTTAAATTTAATGTCATTAATAATATTAAATTACGTCCTTAAACCTTTCCAATGAAGTTCCATTTATTATTCTGTCAACAAAACAGGAGATAGCTCTGATATAGCCATAATTATTAAATATCAATCTATACTTCTCCTTTCTTACCCTCGCACTTCTTTGAGTTGAAATCCCGTTTCCTTCATAGACTGCAACCAAAGTATCTATGTATTTAAAACCATATCTTTTGGTCTGATATATCCTATTAACTAATTCATAATCAGCATATATTTTATACTTTGTATCATAAGTCAATTGTTTTTGTAATATTCTTTTATTAAAAAACATAGATTGATGGTTGCCCATCATTATACCATATTCAAGAGCCTTAAGAGGCAACGGCAATCGTATATGATCATTATTGCCTTTATACATTGAATTACCATAAATAATAGCATAGCTCTCGTACTCGCCCCATGGAATAGATTCTAAAACTTGACTAGAGCAGAATGTATCACCGCTATTCATAAAGTTGATCCAATGGCCAGAAGCTTTAGCAATGCCTTTATTCATAGCATCATATATCCCTTCATCTGGTTCACTCCTCCAGTAATCTATATTATTTTCATACTTTCTGATAATATCTGTACTACCATCTGTACTTCCGCCATCAATAATAATATATTCATAGTTAGGATATTTTTGCTCAATTACGCTTTGAATAGTTGCTTCAATAGAATCTACAGCGTTATAAGCAATAGTTATGATTGTTATCTTAGGGAGATAACCCTTCACCACACCCATACATTCCTGTTTTTTTTATTATAAACACTTAATAGTGCTGCACATTAAACTTCCGATTATTTTCTCTTAGCTTAGCTTTCCAAAGGCTTGGCTCAATCCAAGGTCTTAATGCATATTCTAAGTATCCTCTCACGTCAGAAAGCAGATGCGCACTAGTTGGCGATATATCTTTAAGATCAGTCAGTATCGTATTCATGTCGTATCCCATAGTTTTCAATCTCTCCTCCCCAATCCAATTCACATAATTTATAGCCCATCTCTTTCTTATTACACTATTCATGTTACTTTTCCACTTGCTAACCGAATCACTAGAGATACTCTTCTTAAGTTTTATATTAGGATCACCAAAGCTTCCGCTCAGTGTTACATTCTGAAAGCTGCTTTTTATTTCACTATCGTAAACCAAGCCCAAATAATCAAATAGTTTATCAAGCACTATATTATTCAGTTCCGGATTAACTAATTCTTCATAATTTAAACTAAAAGAGGTAGACTTGTTGCTTTCATAAGCATCTACTAAATTATGCAATCCGTTAAATAAATCCACTTTATACCTATATAAATTCCATTTATCATCATTAAATGTGCTCATCAGTGAACTCACTGTTGCAATAGGATGCCTCCAGAGAAACACATATTTTGCTTCAGGAAAACACTTAATAATTTCCTGAACAATCAAATGATATCTCGGGGTTTTATCTATAAAGAATGAGGCTTCTGGATGTGCTGCACCATGGTATAGCTTTATAGCTACTTCATGTACTACTTGGCGATAAGCACCAAGACCTAATTTCAGATTACCACAATATTCTTTTAACGCATTACTACTTGCCTCAAAACCATAATCAGAAAAAGTACTACCACTTTGCCTCAATGGGCTTAATAAAGGCAGTAATATCCAGGGTTCTGAAGTAGTAGCAACCTTTTCATGGTTCGCTATTATTTTTTGGAGCAATGTGGAGCCCGACCTGGGCAAAGAAAAAATAAATATAGGAGTTATACTTCCTAAGCTCATATTAATCAAACTTGTAACTAATAATAGAAACAGAAATCCCTAATTTATTTTTCAAATAGAAACTCATTGCAATATTCCAAAAGCATGTTGCAACTAGACTTGCTAAGGCTGCTCCAAAATAAGAATATGACGGTATCAAAAAGAAATTCAGTATTACATTAAGAATACCAGAAATAAGAATGATATTTTTAAATGCATTTTCGTGTTCGGTCATCTGCAGAATATACCCTACTGAGCCACAGCCAATATTAACGCATTGCCCCAAGGCAATTATAAGAATCGCTGCTTTCCCTTCAATAAACTCTTGTCCAAAGAGATTTAGTATAAATTCGGGAACAAGGAAGATACCTACGAAAAAAGGTAATGAACTCCAAAAAGTTAAGGCCGTTGCTTGACGAGCAACCTTCTGTAATCCTACAAGATTATTACGCCCCCATTCTTCTGCAAACTTAGGTGCTACAATACTATTGACGGCTAATAAACCAATAGTCGTGATATTTGTAATTTTTACACAAACATTAAATATTCCTACTTCACTATCGGATTGCATAGCTCCTAGCATTAAGGTATCTGTAGTATTCATTACTAATTGCAAAGAACTTGCTAATAGTAATGGCATTGAAGATTTCAGAAGAGATTTAAATTTTGAACCCTGGCCAAACCATTTTAACGTTAAACGTGAAAATGATGCAACTGAAATATTATTATTCAACACCATGAAACTAGACACTGCAGCAATTGTGGCTGGAATTGAATAGGCTAAATAGGGTACATTTTCGCCATTTGAAGGATAGAACCAAAATAAGAGTACTAATGTGATGGTAGCACCCAATTGCGGCCACAAGCTCTCAAAAAACGAAAACAGGTAAACGCGTTTTATACCTCTCAATCCCTCGATATTGATATACATCCATGTAAATGGGAAAACACTTAGACCAACTAATTTCAAGCTTTCGCTCAAATAGGGCTTATCAAATACTCTTATGGCAATCCGATCAGAATAAACACAAACAATCAAAGTAACCATCAAAGAAGAGAAAGAGATTAAGGCAAAAACCCTTTGATAAGTTTCAATGATATTATGATTCTGAGCTAACGCTTTGTACTTAGCAGTTAAGCGAAGTAAAATTGTATTTAGCCCAAGTTTACTTACTATAGTAGCTATGTTGATAGAAGACAAACAGATAGAAAATATTCCTAATGCATTCGCCCCATAAAATCTTGCAACTAGAAAAGTAAAAACATAGCTAAAAAGGACACCCATTAGCTTGATTCCAAATGCTGCACCTGAGTTTATTATCAGTTCAGTTAGCTCAACATCGCCTCGTAATTTTTCTTTTATTTTAACCCACATGGCCTGCATGAAGCTAAAGCTAATTAAGGGCTCTTTTCAATTTTTCCTTCTTTGTTCCATTCTCCCCATACCCATACCCATACCCATACCCATACCCATACCCATTATTTTTAGAGTCATTCAATATGACCATGCTATGAGGCATTTTATTATTTTTATAGATATCTTCTACAATGGCTAATTGCGCTTTAAAGGTATAATTGTAGCGAACCACATAAATAGTTGAGTCTACATATGGAGCCAATGCAAATGTATCGGCCACCTGGCCTACAGGAGGCGAATCAATTATTACATGGTCAAACTCAGTCTCAAGTTCACTGATTAACTGTTCAACTTTTCTACTCATCATTAGCTCTGCGGGGTTAGGAGGAATAGGACCTGACCCAATTGCATAGAGTTGAGGCACTTCCACTACTGCATTGATTAGATCGCTAACTATAAGATCATCAGAAATTATATAATTAGTCACACCTAAATTATTTACAATACCTAACTCTTGCATCAATTTTGGCTTACGTAGATCGAATCCCACTATAACCACCTTCTTTCCTGATAAAGCTAATGTAGCTCCCAAGTTGATACTAAAGAAAGTCTTACCTTCTCCACTTTGGCTTGATGTTACTACAGTCACTTTATTTTTCTTCCCCAAAGTTGTGAATTGCAAGTTAGTTCTAATTAACCTAAATAATTCCGCTATTGGCGTGCGATTATTCTCAGTAACAACTAGAGTTTTTTTCAATCCACTATTAGGTATTTCTCCTATTACCGGTGTTTTTGTAACACGCTCTAGATCTTTCAAATCATTTACTTTATTATCAAATATGCTACTAACAAATATGACCCCAAAAGGAATACTTATTCCTAAAATAAAAGCAATTAATAGGATAAGTAACTTTTTAGGACTTACAGGATCATCGTCAGCCACTGGCGGATCAATAACACGGGAATTTGGAATCGTAGAAGCTAATGACAAAGCGGACTCCTCTCTTTTTGTCAATAGAAACAGATAAAGTTCTTGCTTAATAACTTGCTGTCTGTTAATTTCTAGCAATTCACGCTCAATGAGAGGCACCTTCTGGATTCTAGATTCAAATTGCCTAGAATTAGCCTTTAAGTTTCGACGTGTTATTTCTAATCCGCTCTGAATATTCTTAATATTCTCTAAAATATTGTACTTCAGATTTATCAACTGCTCATTTACATTTAATACTATAGGATTCTCTGGTTTGCTGAGTCGAAGTAGTCTATCTCTCTCTATTTGCAATTCATTATATTTATTAACCAAACCTAATAAAGTAGGATCTTGGATACTTAGCGAACTTGGAACAAACTCATATTGATTATCTGGTTTCTGCAAATAATTCTTTATGGAATTTAACACATCTACTTGAATATCAAACTCAGCTAGCTGTTTATTATATTCGCTAGCACCCTCAAGATATAATTGCGCTTCTGAGCTGACATTTGTCAACTCATTTTGACGCTTATATTGCTCTACATCTTTCTCCACATTTGCTAACTCGATTGTCAAGCTTTTAAGGCGCTCATCTATGAATTCAATAGTATTTGATGCGATTTGGTTTTTATCTTCTATTGACTCCTTGTTATATAGCTCTATTAATTTACTGATAATATCTATGCCTTTTAAAGGCACTGGATCGTTCAAGCTAATGCTCAGTACTGTAGCATCCTCGTTTACAGTTCTGATTGACAGAATTTCATTGTAATCATTTGCCAGTTTTCTCAAGTCATGGAACTTTACAATTACGTCCTTATTTTCAAAGGCTCCGCTATTTCCTACAACAGTAAAAGTTCCAAAAGTTTTTTGTATCTCTTGTCCAAATTGATGTGACGTAGTTTCTATATTTCCATTGTCATCTTCATATTCTAATTGAAAATCGTTACCTGTAGCATGGATTGTCACAATACCATCAAACATACTCGAATCGATCGCCTTTACGAATACTTTAACCGGTGACTCATAACCATAGACTTCTACATCTCTAATCCTTCCTTTCACATAAATACTAGTTTGGAGAGATAGTTCAGAAAGTGTCCTTTCCATCAAACTCTTTGATCTCAATATTTCAATTTCATTTTCTAAATTATTAGAAGTCTGGAATATATCAAGCTCTTGAAATATATCTTGTCGTGAGAAACTAGGGCCAGCTTCATCATCCTTAATTAATAGAGTACCCCTAACATTGTACTTAGGCGAAGTGTATCTTAAATACAGGAATGCTACTATTGAACACAATAAAACACTGGCAACGAACCAATACCAGTAACGCAAGTATCTATTAAGAATCAATCTTATATCAATCTCTTCTTCAACCTCAATTTGAGTTTGAGTTAACCCTTTGTCTACCATAATTTACAATACTCTTGTGGCCACTACAATCAGGAGTGTAGTGACAGAGGCTATTATAGAAATAGTTCTTGTATTTGTACTAGCTTGTACCTGCTTCATACGGTCTGGCTCCACATATACCACATCATTTTGTTGCAAATAGAAGTATGGAGAATTCAAAACAGATTTATCATTTAAATTCAATCGTGTAGCTGTTCTTGCCCCTTGCTCTTCACGTATTATTAATACGTTTTCACGCTTACCGAAAATGGTCATGTCACCAGCCATACCTAAAGCTTCCAAAACACTAATTCGCTCAGAAGGAATTGTAAAGGTGGCAGGTCGGTTTACTTCCCCTACCACAGTAATTTTGTAATTCAAGAACCGTATGTATACAATAGGCTCCTTCAAGTACAACAATAAAGCTTTGGTAAGGGTATCTTTTGCCTGTGTTTTAGTAAGCCCAGCTAACCTTGTTTTTCCTAATACTGGAAAGTCAATAAAGCCTTTTTTATCTACAATATATCCTTCTCGATAAACGTTTTGTGGATTATCCATTGCACCATATGCGGTAGTAGTTGTCGGCATAACCACTCCCCGATTAAACAGCATGTTTGATTCAGGACTCAGACTTGTCACCGTGATATTCAGCAAATCGTCAGGCTGAATTTTCGGCTCAGTAGCATTATTGACACTATCTTGATATATCCCCTGAATAGGAAGATTGCTAAAATACGTCAGGTTGCGTCGTGTGCACGACGTGAAACAGATTGCCCCCAGCAGGCAATAAATAAGTACTCTCATGTAAAGTTCACTGATTCAACTGCACGTGCCGTACCGCATTGGAGGTACAGAGGGAGCTGATAGTCGTTAGTAAGCATTTTCTTCGCCCCGGATGGCGTTGGTCACCGTCCGCAGGATGATCCGTAGGTCAAGCCAGAGGCTCCAGTTTTCCATGTACCAGGTATCGTATTCGACACGTTTCTTCATCATATCCGCGTTGGAGATCTCGCCGCGGGAGCCGTTTACCTGCGCATAGCCCGTAATGCCGGGGGTCACAAAATGGCGCACCAGGTATTTGTCGACCGATTGGGAATATTCGCGGGTGTGGGCTTCCATGTGCGGACGTGGTCCCACGACCGACATCTGCCCGAGCAGCACGTTGATGAACTGCGGCAGTTCGTCGAGGCTGGTTTTGCGCAGGAAGGCGCCTACGCGCGTGATGCGGCGGTCGCCCCGCGTGGCCGATTGGGCATTCGCTTCGGCATTCACATACATCGAGCGAAACTTATAGCACAGAAACGGCTTGTTCTTCCGGCCCGAGCGGGGCTGCTCGAAGAAAATCGGCCCCTTCGATTCGAGGCGGATCAGCAGCGCGATGATCGGGAAGACCAACGGCACCAGCACTGACAGGACCAGCAAAGAGAAGGCGATGTCGAATCCCCGTTTGAGCAATTGGTTCAAGAAGATTTGCAGCGGGTCCTTCCGGAATTTCATGACGGGCACGTCGCCGTAGAAGTCGATGTTGACTTTCCGCTTGAGCAAGCTGCGCAGGTCCGGCGCAATTTTGAAGCTGATGAAGCTGTCGTCGGCAAAATCCGTGAGGTCTTTGATCAGGTCGGCCTGGTCGAGCGGCAGGGCGTAATAGATCTCGTCGACCTTTCGCTCCACACAAAAGGCTTTTACGTCGGCCAGGGTGCCTTGCAAGGGCAGGTAGCTCAGCTCAGGCTCATCGTCGAAAAAGCCCAGGAACTGGTAGCCTAACGATTTATGACTCACCAGGTACTGGTGCAGTTCCTGACCGGCGTGGTTGGCCCCTACGATCACGGCTTTGCGGTTCTTCCGCCGAATCCGCACAAACTGCCGCAACACCGTGCGAAAAATGAGCCGGATGAGCAGAACCACCGTCCCGGAGATGCCGTAGAGGATGGCCAGGGAATTCCATGAGAGTGCCGGGAAGCTGATGGCGTAGGCCGACAGCAACAGCAGGTGAAACCCAAAGGCATACACGACACTCTTCAAAATCTCTCTGCGGTTGATCAGGATGTTGATCAGGCTGGAGGAGATGAACGATACGATCGTCAGCCAGGAGACAACCCAGGTCAGCTTGAACAGCATCAGCAGGTTCATGTACCGTGCCGATTTGATAAACACGGGATCGACCTCTACGTAGCTCGCCAGCTCCCACGACCAGTCGATCAAAAATGCATCGACCACCAGCAGGATAATCCCAATCAGTTTAGAGTACTTCAGTTCTTTACTCATAAGACAGACATGCGCTAAAAATAATTCACTCGCATCACTCACTAAAAATTCCTCACACGACTAAAACAATTCTTTCAAGACATACCTTTTCCGCCCTGAATTTAGTTTATTCAAGTTTTACAAACACATCAGACGGTGGTGGCTTATACTATACTAAAAACATATTACGGCCCTCTCCCTGGTGGTGTGTAATATGGTCGGATGCAACGCCGGTACGGATTGCTCCTTTCTCCAAAGAAAACCAGTAATAACGTTGATGGTATCCAGACAGGTGGTCAGTGTACAGCAGGACGTTGGCGATTGCTTTCAATCAATACGAGGTGGTGAGTGTAATCGCAAACGTACATAACAAAGGTAGAAATAGATCCTTGTAAATCAAGGACTTTCTTACAGTTACCGGCCTAGCTTCGAAAACATTTTAACATCTTTAAATATGTACCTGTTTTTTTGTGTAGGTGTTTAATCGAGTGTCTTTTTTGGTGTCTCTCCTTACCTAACTCGCAGTAAACGCTCCCGCGTGGTGGTGAATGCGTTGATCTTCTGTGCTGGTGCGTTTGTCATAAAACAACCATGACTGCTACGGAAGCATAGAAAATTTTACCGATTATCAATGCGATATTACAAGCAATCGCTTCCGAACGCAATACCTATTTTTAGGTATACCGCGCTGATCGGACGTCAACGGCCTTCATTTTTTCATTTTATTGATATAATTCAAAACAATTCCCAAATAAGTAAAAACCTTTTTTCGGCTTGTCCAGTAGAAGGGTCGCGGCATCGGATCAGCCTCACGCCTCTCGTCCGGCCGCCTCTCAAAACAAACGTCTTGCCGCTGTGCTGTATTCGTACACAACGACAAGACGTCCCTTAAAAAGCGTAAGAAATTTAGTGCAAGCGACAAGTGCTTCAGCCGCCCTGTGCTTTTACGACGGGCGCAGGCGCTTTTTGAGCATGGCCTTGGCGGCAAGCATTAAAAACAGGCTGTTGCCGATCAGGTAGCGCCGCCAGAGTCGTTTGGGTTCGAGGTAGAGTCGGTAGGCCCACTCAAGAGAAAGGTCGCGCGTCCATTTGGGAAGTCGTTTCTCGCGTCCTGTGTAGGTCAGAAATGCCTGCCCCACCCCCAGCATGCACGCCTGGACGGAATGCTGGTGCTGATGCATCCAGTTTTCCTGTTTTGGGCAGCCCAAGGAGACAAACACGAGGTTGGCTCCCGAGGCGTTGATCTCTTCGACGACGGCGGCGTCTTCTTCGGCGGTCAGGGGCCGGAAGGGCGGCGAATGCGTTCCTGCAATGGTCAGGTCCGGGTGCTGCGCGAGCGCCTGACTCACCAAGGCTTCCAGCACGTCTTCCGTAGAACCATAAAAGTAGACCGAGAGTCCGCGCCGGGCCGCTTCGCCCAACAGTTCCGGCAACAGGTCCATGCCACAGGCGCGCTCCTGCGGAATGCCGTACAGCAGGCGCATCAGAATAGACAGGGGCCGCCCGTCGGGGCTGACGATCGTGGCCTCCTCCAGCACGCGGACAAACGTCGGGTCCTGATGCGCTTCGATGGTCATGTGGACGTTGGCAAAACAGACGTAGCCGCGCCGTTCCCGGCCCAACTGCAGGATCTCTTCCCGAATGGTTGCGTAAGGGGCCGTGGTTACAGGCGCTCCCACGATGTCTACTTTGCGGAGTGCCTGACGTGATTCTTTGGTATGCATGGGTTTATGCGTTCTTAACAATGGTCTGTGGCTAACCCTCCTGCAGGAGCGTCAGCGGACGAAGCGGTTCTACTTCCCCGGGCCGCGGCAGTCCGTGTGCAGGGTGGCGGGCAGCGCGGCGGCAGGTAAAAATACGCCTTTCTGGTAGGTTGTGTCAAACAGAAAACGAGCCGGGTGCGTCAGTGCCTCGCAGTGCGGGGCGTACCGATCCCGCTAATCGACTAAGCCATAGCGCAGTGCGAGTCGTACCAACTCGGCGGTATTTTTGACGCCCGCTTTCTTCAGGATATTCCGCCGGTGGGTGTTGACCGTCATGATGCTGATCTTGAGCTGTTGTGCAATTTCGTTACTGGTGTGCCCCCGGGCCAGCAGTCCCAGAATTTCCAGCTCGCGCTCGCTCAATTCGGTTTCGCTCCATTGTTCCTGCAAACTCTCCCGCAGCTCTTCGCCGATGTAGAGTTCGTTCTGCATGGCCTTCCGAATGGCCAGGTGCACTTCCTGCAGGGAAGATGATTTGAACAGGTACGCTGAAGCGCCCCCGTACAGCGCTTGCCGGGCGATGTGGGGATGATCTTCCACCGTCAGCATGATGATCTTCACCGCGGGGTATTCCTGACGAATGCGATAAGTAGCCTGCAAGCCGTCCAATTGCGGCATGCGCAAGTCGAGAATCACCACCTCGCAGGGATGGGCCGCAAGCCGGGCCAGGAGTTCCAGCCCGCTACGCGCCGTAGCGACGACCTCCAGGTCGGGAAAGTCCGCCAGCAGTTGCGTCAGTCCCTGGAGAAAAATCGGGTGATCATCCGCCAAAATGATCCGAATCGGGGACATACGTTACAATTGATCAAAATCTCCGTCCTATACAAAGGGCCTCCGTAATCCCCTTTGTGTAAGACACGCGTAAAAGCAATTCTGTCTCAAGATACTACAAATTACTTGTCGCTACATCTAATTTCTACAAAAGTTGCTGGATTTCTTACCAAACCACTTTTATTTCGTGTCTACGGCTCTCGGTCCCTTCGGTTGAGCGCCGGCGCCTGATTTTTTACGGAGCGTTCCGGTCTAACCTTACATCCCCGTGGTCCCCCGCTCGAACGCCCCACTTGGCAGGACTCCTCCTCTGAGTGTATATTGTTAATTATTCACGTAATTACTGGCTTATGCGGTCCCCGGTTACTCTTTGGCACTTCCTTCTGCTCACGCTTGCTTTCACGTTCGCCTCGGCTTCGGTGCAAGCCCAACGTGCGCTGAAGGCCAACATTCCCAACGATCTGGCACAGACACGGGTCCTCCTGCTGCAGTACAAATTCGACGACCTGATGGCGACCGTACAGGGTGATCTGGAGGACGTTGACGACGAGCTACGCGTCTCCTATTACAAACAGCACCTTGCCAGTCTGAAAGAGCTGCAGGAACTGTTCACCGAACAGCAGGTAACGTACCAGGTGGTGCCCGCGAAAGAATACGAACAGTATGCGTCCGACTTCCATTATGTGGTGCGCTACACCATGGCCTGCGAAGCGGCCGACGACTGGTCGTGGTGCGACGGCGGTTTTTACTTCACCGATTTGGGTAAAAACCTCGCGTACGACCCCATTGGCATGGATAAGAAAAGTTTCAAAGTGTTATCGAAAGAAATCGACCAGGCGCCCCCGGCCCTGATCAGCATCGACTCCGACCCGGACGAATAGAGCGGCGGGCAGAAAGGGCTTACCTCCTTACGAACCTTACCCAAAAGGCGCATACGATCCAGATCGCATGCGCCTTTTTATTGTGGTTTACCGCCCGGTGAATCTGTCCGCACTTAGACGGGACTGACGCCATCGACAATGCGTGTCACGTACAGCGACAGGTCGCGTTTGGTTTCGGTGTAATAGGCATTTTTCATACGCTCGGCAAAATCGGTTACGTGGTCGACTTCCACGAGGTTGATCGTACACCCCCCGAAGCCGCCGCCCATCAGCCGGGCACCCAGCACGTGGGGATCTTCCTGACTGCGGGCCACCAGAAAATCGAGTTCAGGCGTGCTGACTTCGTAGTCGTGACTCAGGCCGTGGTGCGTCCGGTACATCTGCTTGCCAAACGCGTTCAGCGAGCGCACTTCCAGGTCGCGGCAGGCCAGTTCGACGCGTGTATTCTCCTGCACCACGTAGCTGCACCGGCGGTAGATCAGCGGGTCCATTTCGTCACGACATTGCCGCAACAGCCCCATGGTCACGTCGCGCAGCGACTGCACGTTGGGCGCACGGCGTTGGATGATCCGAACGCCCTCTTCGCACTGGTGCCGCCGGACGTTGTATTCCGAATCGACCAGGGCGTGTTCTATGTTCGAGTCGCACAGCACCACCCGGTACGCATCGATTTCGAAGGGATAATACTCGTATTCCAGGGAACGGCAGTCGAGTTTAATGACCCGGTCGCGTTTGCCGAGCATCACCGCAAACGGGTCCATGATCCCACACTTCATGCCCACAAAATTGTTTTCGGCACGTTGCACCAGCTGAATCAGGTCGAGCGTAGGCACCTGGAGTTCGAACAGCGCGTTGAGGGCGTAGGCCAGGCCGCATTCGACGGCCGCCGACGAAGAGAGGCCCGCGCCGATGGGCACGTTTCCTCCCAACACCAGGTCGAACCCCTCGATCCGGTGGCCGAGTTGTTGCAGTTCCCACACCACGCCCATCAAGTAGTTCGCCCAGTTTTTTTCATTCCGCGTCAGCTCCAGCAGATCGACCTCGAACGAATCATCGAAGTTAAATGCATAGAAACGTGCCTTCCGCGTCTGGTTCGGCGCGATGGCAAAAATGATCTCCTTGTCGATGGCGGCCGGCAACACAAACCCGTCGTTATAGTCGGTGTGCTCCCCGATCAGGTTGATCCGTCCCGGCGAGCGCACCAGCAGCGGTGTGGCGTCGAAAAGCTGTTTGAATTTGTCGGCAATGTCCTGTACTTCCATGCGTACGTGTGTATGGCACTAAAAAATGAGTGTTCCGTCCCCTACCAGAAAAGCAGGTAAATCGCGGCGATGATCATGCAGATCCCGATCGCCAGAATGTTGAAAATGGGCCCCGTGTGAAAGAGCGAGCGCGACAACGCAATGCCCTTGGGACTCGGCTGTTTGGTTTCCAGCAGCGAGACAACCACCATCACGGCGACGATCACCAGAAACACAACGCCCATCCGGTCGATAAACGGCATGGAGTCAAGGAACGATTTGGCCAGCACCGACAAAGGAATGGTCAAAATAGCGCCCCACAACGCTGCATTGGCGGTGGTACGTTTCCAGAAAAGCCCCAGCAGGAAGATGGCGACCACCCCTGGGCTCACAAAACCGGTGTACTCCTGAATGAACTGAAAGGCCTGATCGAGCACGCGCAGTTGCGGCGCTACCAGCACGGCGATGACCAGCGCAATTCCCCCAACCAGCCTGCCGGTGTTTACCAGCGTACGTTCCGAGGCCGACTTATTAATAAAGTGTTTGTAGATGTCGATCGTAAAGATGGTCGCGGTGCTGTTCACCATCGAGGCCAGCGACGACACCACCGCCGCGATGAGCGCCGCAAACGCCAGGCCCTTAATCCCCGCCGGGACGAAATTGGCCAGCAGCCACGGATACGCTTCGTCGGGCTTGCCGATGGGTGCATCCAACACGTAGGCCGCGATGCCGGGAATGACCACGATCAGGGGCATCAGAATTTTCAGGTAACCGGCAAAGGCCACGCCCCGCTGCGCTTCCTGAATGCTTTTGGCGGCCAGGGTCCGCTGGATGATGTACTGGTTACAGCCCCAGTAGTTCAGGTTGGCGATCCACATCCCCCCGATCAGCACCGAAATGCCGGGCAGGTTGCTATAATGTTCAGCATTAACGCCGTCTTTGCTGATGATCATATCAAACTTCTCGGGCGCCTTTTCCCACAAGATCGCCAGCCCATCGAAGAAACCGCCGTTCTCGCCACTCACCGCCTGCAACGCCAGGTAAGTCGTGATGAGGCCCCCCCCCGCCAGGAAGATCACCTGCACGACGTCGGTCCAGGCCACCGCCTTCAGTCCACCGTAAATTGAATAGACGGCCGCGAAGATGGCCAGCCCCACGATGCCCCACCACAGCGGAATGTTCAGGATGGTTTCCATCGCCAGCGCGCCGAGGTACAGCACCGACGTGAGGTTTACAAATACATAGACCAGCAGCCAGAACACCGCCAGGCTGGTCCGCACCCGGTTGTCGTACCGCACCTCCAGGAACTGGGGCATGGTGAAAATGCCCTTCTCGATGAAAATAGGCAGGAAGAACTTGGCCACGACCAGCAGCGTTACGGCCGCCATAAATTCGTAGGTGGCGATGCCCAGCCCGATGGCAAAGCCCGACCCCTGCATGCCGATGAACTGTTCGGCCGAAATGTTGGAAGCAATCAGCGACGCCCCGATGGCCCACCAGGGCAGGGTCTTGCTCGCCAGAAAGTAATCTTGAGAGGTTTCTTCTTCACCGCCTTTGCGCCGCGATACCCAGAGGCCAATGCCGATGATGAGCAGGCAGTAGGCGATGAAAATAACTAAGTCAATGGTTTGAAACTGCATAAGGGTTGTCTAGATAAACAGGATGAGAGTTGCGAAGCGATGGGGCATGCCAACAACGGGCTGTTGTTCCCAAGGCCAGGCTTTTCCGCAAAAGGGTGTCGCCCAGCGGGCTTGTTGCGTTATGTTGGTGCATCAACGTCGGGTTTGGCAGGCAGGCAAAAACAGCCCGTGTCCAGCGATGGACAAACATAATACTTTTTCAGTGTCACCCCTAGCGAAAACCAGGGCATCCGCCGGCCCCGTGTCCCGGCAACCGCTCATTAGGACGCAAGCCCCCCGCTGCCGTAGCTTTGCGGTTTCAGCCGATGTTGCACTTTTCCGTATGATGGACACCTTCCTGCCCAAAGGCATTCTTTTTGTTCTCCTGCTGCTGGCACTAGGCCGCTGTACGTCGCCCGAGCATTCGCTGCATAGCCCGCCTCGCGTCGCGTACCTCACTACGGCTACCTCTGCGCGTTCGCCGCACCAGGAAACCGAAGCGGCGCTGCGCACCACGCTGGCCGACGACTCACTGTCCATCAGCACGTTCGTGTTGCCTTCGGCTGCCGCTCAGGACAGTGGGGCGGTGCAAAACGGGTGGGAACCCGTGCAAGCCTTCTCTCCCGATGTGCTGGTAGCCGGCGATCTGGCCAGTTTGCAGGCGGTGCTGGACCAACACGTGGCGTTAGGGTCCAAGCCCGTCGTGTACTGCGGTGCTTACGCATGGACGCCACCGCCCAACGCCCCTCCGGTCGTTGCGCTCTCTTCGCCTTCGGCACTTCCGTCGATGGTGGACACCTTGCGCCTGACCGACCAACCGCTGCGCTCGGTGCTGCTCTTGCTGCCCGCCACCGAGAAAGCGGCGCAGCCTGCACTCGACAGCCTCTGCCGACGGACCGGACTCCGCCCCATGTTTGCCTGGGTCAACGACTTTGCGGAGTGGACTGCACAGTACACGTCGGGGAACGAGAATTTCGATCTGCTGTACCTGGCATCCGCTACAGATCTGCCCGGTTGGAACGACACCCTTGCCTACGACGTGGCCCGTCAGTACATCCGCCGTCCGGTGCTTACGTCCGCACCCGACATGGTCCCTTACGCCGTATGGGGAATAACACAAGACAATCGTACGCGGGGGCAGTGGGCGGCGGCCGTCGTACAGCGCCTCCTCGACGGAGCCCAACCAGGCCCGCTTGAGGTACCGTACCAACCCGCGACACAAAGCATCCTGAACCCTGAATTGGCCGGGCAAATCGACCTGACCTTTAGCGAAGCGCTCGTCGCCCAGAGTCGGTTGGTGACGCCGACCGAATAACCTCCGAAAAAACAAAAGCCTACCTGCAACAAGTACAGATAGGCTCTGGCAGATGCAGAAGATCGATAAGCCGGGTTCTGTCGCTCTGCCAACGCACAAGGCGCCGACAAAGGTCTTATCATTTATCTAGACGGTCCCTCACGAAACCGCTCCATCAGCCTACCCGTCGGCGTCGGGCGAGTCACCCTTAATCCTGGCTTGCGCCGGATGCCGACCTATTTGGCCTTTCAACCCGTAAGGTTTACCCTGCAACCTCCGTCACCGGCGGCCCGGTGGGCTCTTACCCCACCTTTTCACCCTTACCCCACCCATGGCGGGGCGGTTCGTTTTCTGTGGCACTGGCTGTCACCCCGTCTGCAGTCGGGGTGCCTTCCCGTTAGGAAGTACGGTACTCTGCGTTGCCCGGACTTTCCTCCTTACCCGTAAGTAAGGCGATAAGATAATCTTCTGATGGCAATATTAGTAACAATCATCATCCCGGAGCGAACCTTTAATCGAATGATAGTCAGCACAGTAAAACTATGTATGAAAAATAAGTAAAATTGCAGGTAACTATCGACCAGGTGCGGTCGTTATAGGGTTTGTCACTGTTGCTACAAAAATAAACATATCAACAATGGTAATAATCCTACAACCCTGCCTTATTTTTCAAAGATTGCCAAAAAAGAAGGCTAATTTTTTAGCAATCAAGGAGTTCAAAGCGCGTGAAGCCTAAGCGCCGTTTGCGGAAGAAATAGATACTCTGTACAACAATTCTAATTTTATTTAAAAAAAACCTTGAAAATGTTGAAAAAGATCCATTTCTTCCATAACATTGTAATGAAATTACGGACAGAACCGCCACACGTAAGTTTTCATACTGGTTTGCAATTGTTTGGAGGGCAGTGGTAACTTGCAGCCTTCACATATCTGGGACCTGAAGGTCAAGTAGTTAGCTATTTGCCTGTATACGTTTGTATAACGCTTTCTTACCTCAGCGAGGCATCTTTCTGAGATAAGTAGAGCTTTCGAGAAACACACTTACCACAACCTGTAACCCGAGAATCGGAGTTAACCAACCTTAACTTCCAATTCTGTAGCCACAGATGCATCAACGCTGACTGCCAACGACATTACGCAACAATCCATATCCATTAAGTTCTTGGTTCTTCTTTCAGCTCATCTTTTTAAAAAACTATGAAACACATCCACGAAAGTAGTGGGATTCGATCGGCAGGTTCTTTCCCTGCAAGGGTATCCCCCCCCCATTTACTCCAGCGGGCACTCACCGTTCGCACTTTTTTTACATTCCTTGTTATGTACTTGGTCTGGGGTGGGTCAGTGGCCTTCGCCCAGTCGCACGCGTTGGTATTGGAATCAACGCCCAATACCCTGCAGTTGGGTAAAAACGGAAGCGGCTCGCTGAACAACTACCTCAGCACAGCCGACTACACCGACCCGGTCAGTACCACACTTACGGCAGTCGACGCGAAATCAGGAGCGGCACCCTCCTGGCTAAAAGTCAATCAGAAACTGCTGACAGGCATTCCGTATACCAGTGGCTCTGAGCTGGTGTTCGAGTTCGATGCCGCCGGTCTGAAGTACGGCACCTACCAAGCTACCGTAACGGCCTCTGCAGCTGGCTACGAAAGCACCTCGGTCGAGCTGTCGCTGGTGGTTTCTGACAACGCTCCGGCTACGGCCGCCGCTACGAATGCCTATCAGATCAACTTTTCGGACCAGGCCACGGCCACACCGAACGGCTGGCTGAAAGACTACGGTCAAGCCTACGGCGACCGCGGCAACGGTCTGACCTACGGCTGGCTGACGCTGAATGGCCAGACGGGTCTGAACCTGACCACCAATGCCCGCAACCGGAACAAAAGCGGCGTCGACGTCTGGAAGAATACCCTGATTCACATGCAATACGGGGACATTGACAACGGCACGGGTACCAGCGGTAACAAAACGGAAGGGATCTGGGAAATGGCCCTCCCGAACGGCACCTATGCGGTATCGGTGATGGTGGGTGACCCCAACGCGGAGGTGAGCAACAATCCGCGCCACACCATTAACGTAGAGAACGTAACGGCCATTAACCGTTACATTCCGACGGGTGGCGACGGCAGCGCTACACTGCACAAAAGCGCCAGCGTCACGGTTTCGGTGAACGACGGACGCCTGACGCTGACGGCGGTAGGTGGCTTTAACACGAAGATCAACTCGGTTACCATCACCCCCACAACCAGCGGGGGCAGCGGCACGCCGCGCGTGGTGGGCGTAACACCGGCCAACGGCGCTACCAACCAGCCGCTTAACAGCAGCATTTCAGCCAACGAACTGGAACTGCCCAATGCAACGGCCGATGGGCTCTACGGGGTGGACAATACAACCATCACCCAGAGCACAGTGCGTCTGTACAAAGGCACGACCCTGGTTCCGGCCAACGTGAACGGTACTGGTGGTGGCGATGCCATCATCCTGACGCCCGCTTCTTCGCTGGAACCCAACACGCAGTATCGCTTCGAAATCAACGGCGTACGCGACCTGACCGGCGTCGAATTCGAGCCGTTCTCGTCGACCTTCACAACGGGCTCGGGCTCAAACACGGGCAACGGCGGTACGCTCGATGGCGTTTCGTTCATCAAGTACGGCACCGTCGCGTCGGGCAGCATGTACACGACGCTCACAATCGGTCCCGATACCAAACTGTACGGCATCACGATTTTCGGTGATATCCACCGTTGGACCATCAACAGCGATGGGACCCTCAGCAACAAAGAAGCGGTCAGCTCCTGGAAAGCCAACTATGCCAATAGCCGCACGGCTGTCGGCCTGACGTTCGATCCGAAGTCAACGGCCAGCAACCTGATTGCCTGGGTTTCGCATTGCTCTGCCGGCTTCAACAACGCCCCGGAATGGGATGGCAAAATTTCGCGCCTGTCAGGTCCTAACCTGGAGACCGAACAACTGGTCGTGACCAACCTGCCGCGCTCGCGCAAAGATCACCTGACCAACAGCATCGCCTTTAAACCCGGCGAAAACAACGTGCTGTACTTCATGCAAGGTAGCACGAGCGCAGGCGGTGCCCCCGACAATGCCTGGGGGAACCGTTCGGAGTGCCTTCTGTCGGCTGCCATGCTGCGGTTGGATCTGAACAAACTGCCGCAGTCAAGCTGGCCGCTCGATGCCAAAACGACCACCAACCCGTCGGTGATCAACAACGCGCCCAGCAACTCGATTCTCATGTCCGACGGCACGTACAACCCGTATGCCACCAACTCGCCGCTGACCATCTACGGCTCGGGCATCCGGAATGCGTACGACCTGATCTGGCACACAAACGGCCAGTGTTATATTCCGGCCAACGGAACAGCGGGTGGCAGCAACACACCGGCTTCGGTCAACGGCACACGCCGTCCCAACGGTACGACTTATAACTTCGGAGAAATTCCGGCCACGACCAACAACGTCGTACAGCGCGACTGGCTGTTCCGGGTGGATCCGGCCCAGAGCGTAGGTTACTACGGCCACCCCAACCCGCTTCGTGGTGAGTACGTGATGAACCGCGGTTCGATCGACGTGCCTGCCTATCCGTTCGGAACGGCACCTGACCCGAACTACCGTGGCGCCGCTTACGATTTCGGCTTCAACGTTTCGCCCAATGGGGTGATCGAATACAAAAGCAACGCCGAAGGAGGCAAACTGAAAGGTGCCATTCTGGTGGTGCGCTACAGCGGTGGAGACGACATCGTCGCCATGCTTCCCAACGGCACCAGTGGCAACATCGGCTCGTCTCGCATCGGTATCCCGGGCTTCAATGGCTTCAGCGATCCGCTCGATCTGGTAGAAGACACCCGGAACGGGAACATTTACGTCTCGGAATACGGCTCCAGCAAAATCACGCTTCTGAAGCCCAACTCCGCCTCTACTCCTGCACCGATCATTTCGGTTAGCCCCGAAACACTGGTGTTCCAGGACTACACCAGCGGCGGTGCCAGCAGCCCGCAGACGGTGTTCATCACCAACGAAGGGAACGCCAACCTCTCGAACATTTCTATCACCAAGAGTGGTACCAATGCCGGAGGCTTCACGGTGAACCAATCGTCGCTGAAAAGCACCCTCGCGCCCGGTGAAACGTCGAGCTTTACGGTAACGTTCAACGCCGCCCTGACGGGTCAAGGTCCGAAGTACGCGCAGTTGACCATCGCTACGTCGACGGGCAGCGTAGCGCCCAAGCAGGTCAGCCTGAAAGCAGTCGGCCTGCCGGCCAACGGCGAGCCTTCGCTGCAGTGGATTGCCGATACGTATTTCGGTGATAACTTCATCAACATCGGCGACGACAACGAGGCATCAGAACCCATCCACTCGTCAACTCCCGGTGCGCCCCTGTTGGGTCAGGAAGTTTCTGCCCAGCGCTTTGTACGCGCCGAAGATGCGCCGGTCACGCTGGAACTGATCAGCGTATACGGTCCTGGTGCAGTTAACCCGACGGTTGCTTTCGGATGGTATCCGTCCGGCAACGCCGGTGCACTGAACCCGCTGTTTACCGTCAGCAACACGTATGCAGAAAGCATCAACCCCATTGCCGACGGTGCGCTGGAATTTGATCCAGGCATTAGTGAGTTCGGATTCTACAGCCGCTGGCCTTACTTCGACAACCGGCTGGTGTTTAGCGAAGACGCCCTGAATACTTTCTCAGGTGCTATTCCTCACCACGTACGGGTGTACCAGGTACCCGGCCAGGCCAACACGTACCTGATCGCGACGGAAGAAAACCCGACCGGCTTCGATTACAACGACGTGGTGGTAATTGCCCGCAACGTCATGCCGACCAGCAACACCGGCGGCGGCAAAACCCTGTCGTTTAGCCCTGGCAACCTGACGTTCAACACGTACAACGGTGCTTCTACACCGCAAAGCGCAACCCTGACGGCCAGCAGCTCCATCAACGCCTCGAACGTGACGCTCACGTCTAACCAATCGTGGGTCGTATTGCCGCAGAAGTCGGTAGGCAGCCCCATGTCGTTCGACGTTAACACGGCAGGTCTGGCACAGGGCAGCTACACGGCGACGGTGACCGCATCGGCCCCTGACTTTACGTCGGCAACGCTGCAGATCGTTGCAAACGTCAATTCCGGTTCGGCTACGGGTCCTTTCATCCGGGTCGAAAACATGACGAAGATTCCGTTTACCAGCGTAGGGTTCCCGGCTGACGACTACTACTCGTTCAACCATAACCTGAGCACCAGCAAGGACAATTCGTCGAAAGCGTGGCATCAGAAAAACGTCATGCGGATTCATAACGAAGGCACCAGCGTGCTGAACGTGACCGGCTTGACCATTTCGGGCAAAGAGTTCGTGCTGGAGAATACGCCGTCAACCTTCTCGGTACAGCCGGGCGCCTATCAGGATGTGACCCTCAAGTTTGTGGGGAACACCAACTACGGCAAACACCTGTTCAAGTCGACGCTGCAGATTGCTTCTAACGCGGGCAACGGCTCGGTTAGCGTCACGCTGCATGGCTCGCAACAGGCCAACGTACAAGGTGGCTCCGAAGCCTCGGCACAGGACATCCTGAAAGCATTCGGATTCACTACCGATATGGGGCAGTTGGGTTCCGACTATCCTACCGATCAGGATGTTAACAACGGTGTGTACGGCGACCTGGTGTTGTCGACCAAATTCAAGCGCGCCGATCCGAACAAGCCGGTCAATGCCTTCCAGATCCTGCAACTCCGGGATGCCGGCCGTGGTCGATTCTTCCTGCAAGCCGAATTGGGCAAACTGGAAGGTGTAGGCGGTGTCATTTACGATTCTGACTCCGCTTACTGCCAGTCGATCCTGCCGCGTGCTCAAAACGACAACACGCGCATTGCAGGCGCAGCGTCCAGCACGGTGAGCGGTACCTTCTACATCAACATCGAAGGCTACCACACCTACGGCCGATGGGATCCTAACGACAAACGGATGTTGGGCACCCGAGTCTATAAAGTGCGGGACCGCAACGGCAACGTCATTCCGAACCACTACATCGTGGCGCGTGACCTGATCCGTAGCTGGGGATGTGGTTCTACAGATCCGCGTGTGAATTCATCGAACAGCGGTAACTGTGACTTCCAGGACGACATTCACTACGTCATCAACCTTCGGCCTGCAAACGATCCGTCTGCCGGTTCCATTCCGAACAAGACGGTAGCCGCTGGTTCGCAGTTGAACTACCCTGTTGCCAGCTACTTTAACCTGGGCTACCCAGGCAACAAGCTGACCTACAGCGCTAAACTGAGCAACGGCAGTGCGCTGCCCGGCTGGTTGAACCTGAACCCGCAAACGGGTGTATTCAGCGGTACGGCCGGTGGTGCAAGCCCGCTCAACATTGTGGTAACCGCTACTGATGTGAACGGCATCGCCGTGACGTCGAGCTACACCCTGACCATTACGGGTGGCTCGGGCAACCAGTACCCCACCGCCAATGCAGGTGCCGACAAAACGGTGACCGACAGCGACGGCAATGGCTCGGAAGTAGTAGCCCTGAACGGAGCGAGCTCGTCCGATCCGGATGGCAGCATCACCAGCTACAAATGGACCGAGAACGGGACGCAGATTGCGACGGGCGCTACGCCTAACGTGACGCTGGCAGTGGGTACGCATACCATTACACTGACCGTCACGGATAACCAGGGGGCTACGGCCACCGACGATGTGATCATCCAGGTGATTTCGAACGGGACCAACCCGCCGCCGGCATCGACCGACCTCTGGCTGGAAGCCGAGTGTGCTACATTGGGCAGCAACTGGAGCACCGTCAGCAGCTCAAGCGCCTCGAACAGTGCCATCGTCACCGTGAAGAGCGGCTACGGTTCAGCACCGTCCGGCCTGGCAAATGACCGCGTACGCTTCAGCTTCGACGTAAGCTCGGCAGGTACGTACCGTATCTTCGGTCGGATCCGGGCGATGAGCAGCAACCGGAACTCATTCTGGATTCGCGTCAACGGCGGCAACTGGATTCTCTGGGAGATGCCGGTCAACAGCGACTACACGTGGTATGAAAAAGACGGAGGTGCCGTGCAACTGGCGGCCGGCTACAACACGATCGACGTGGAGTACCGCGAACCGAATACGAACCTCGACAAGCTGTACCTCACGAAAGGTACCAGCGCGCCTACCGGCCTGGGCAATACGGCCTCTAACTGTGGCACTACGAAGCCCACACCTCCGACGCCTCCTGCGGCCAGCACCTACTGGCTGGAAGCCGAGTGCGCAACGTTGGGCAGCAACTGGAGCACCGTTAGCAGCTCAAGCGCTTCGAACAATGCCATCGTTACCGTGAAGAGCGGTTATGGCACCGCGCCATCGGGCCAGGCGGCCGATCGGGTCCGCTTCAACTTTAGTGTGAGCAGTGCCGGAACCTATCACGTCTTCGGTCGGATCCGGGCGATGAGCAGCAACCGAAACTCATTCTGGATTCGCGTCAACGGCGGCAACTGGGTGCTCTGGGAAATGGAACCCGACGGCGGTTACGTGTGGTACGAGAAAGATGGCGGCACCGTACAGCTGAATGCAGGTGCTAACACCATCGACGTAGAGTACCGTGAGCCGAACACCAACCTCGACAAACTGTGTGTGACGTCTAGCGCGGTGATGCCGACGGGTCTTGGCGAAGCTGCATCGAACTGCAACAGCGCATTGGTGCGCAGCGCAGCTCCCAGCAGTGCCTCGGTCGACTGGAGCACGGTGAACGTGTCGGTTTACCCGAACCCGAGCTTCGGTTCGTACAACGTGGCCTTCGAAGGTCCGCAACCCGAAACCGGCAGCATCAAAGTGATCTCTCTGACGGGCGTTACCCTGCGCGAAATCAAGGTGGAAAAAGCCCAGTGGAAATTCGAACTGCAAGAGCAGGCCGCTGGGATGTACATCCTGCAAATCGAGTTTGGCGATCGTTCCGAAGAAACCAATACGGTGCGCATGCAGCGTATCCAAAAACTGTAGTAAAAGAAGAACCCAAGCAAAAAGCCCCGGCGCTCAGTGCCGGGGCTTTTTTTATGTGCAAAAGCCATTGCTTAGCTTAATATTGATACGGGTACTTAGTCGCAAGCACCCCGTGGGAAGGAGATACCTTCGTAGCAAGCTACATCCGTGTTCCAGAGAAGCCCAGCGCTATACATCCGGCGGTGGCTTCGGGGGTTAGCCCGCCCCAGAGAAAGTTACGCAAAGGGCATAAAAAAATCCTCCGGAAAAAGGAGGATTCAGGAGCGAGAAACGGGGCTCGAACCCGCGACCCTCAGCTTGGGAAGCTGATGCTCTACCAACTGAGCTACTCTCGCAATCGGTAGGGAGCAAAATTAGAAAAAGTCCGCTACAAACCTACGTCGGCCTATTTTTTTCACTTCCGTCAGGGACGGTTGCACCATACCTCCAGCGGCTTGGCCGCCACTTCCATCCCGAGTTGCTTGGCACGCAGCAGATCTTCGCAGGCCTCCTGATTCCGCCGCAGGTAATGGCGCGTCAGTCCTCGGTTGTAAAAGGCTTTGGGATTTAAAGGGTCCATGTTCAACGCCCGGTCGTACTCACGCAGCGCCGCCGTATAATCCTTTTGCCGGAAGTAGATGTTTCCCCGGTTCAGGTAGGCTTCAGGCTTGGCCTGCAACGCCAGCGCCCGCTCGTAGGCGCGCAACGCTTCGTCGGATCGCTCCAGCTTTTCGAGCGTAAAAGCGCGTTGCATGTGCAGGTCCACCGAACGCGGATTCAACCGCAAGGCCTGATCGTAGGCGGCCAGTGCGGCCTGAAAATCGCCGTCGGCCTGATGTTGCATGCCACGCTGGAGCAGGGTTTCTTCCGACTGCCCCTCTTCCAAAGCCCGGGCGTAGGCCTTGGCCGCACCGGCACTGGTGTAACGCAAGAGCGACAGGTTCCGCAAAGCACCGGCGTGATCGGCATCCAACGCAACAGCCGCCGCAAAGTCGGACACCCCGCGGGCCGTATCGGTCAGGGCCAAATGTGCCAACCCCCGGTTTACCCAATAGTCGGGGCGCGAGCTTTGCAGCGCAATGGCTTCCGAAAAACGTGCACGGGCCGAATCGTACTGTTCCAGCTTCATACGCGCCAGCCCGATGTAATTCAGATAGTCGGCCTGCATGCCCGACTGCACGGTGGTCAGTCCCGTCGCTTCAAAAGAGCCGTCGGCCGCATACGATCCCGAAAACAACACCGCGTTGGTTTCGCCGGGCGGCACGTGCAACAGCGTCGTCAGGTCCGCGATGGCCTCTTCGTAGCGCGCCTGATGGTACAGCGCCAGCGCGCGCCCAAGCAACGCTTCCGAATACGCAGGAGACAGGTGCAGGATGATCGAATAATCCGTGATGGCGCCGCCCAGGTCGTTCAGGTGTTCGCGCGTTTGCGCCCGCAACACGTACGCATCCACCAGGTCGTGCTGCACCATAACGGCCTGATCCAGCGCCCGGAGCGCTTCCGGATAGGCCTCACGGTCGTAGGCGAGGTACGCTTTTTCCAGCCATTGCCGTGCTTCCCGGTTCGGTACGGACCGGTAGTCGGTTCGGTCGGCCGACTGCCCCCACGCCGGTTCCAGGAGAAGCCCCAGACACATGAGAATAAAAAGTCTTGTAATCAAGGAGTTATCTGCAAAAAGGTGATTGCTAGCACAACACCAAACGTCGGAACGAAAGTTTAGTATTTTCAATATTTTGCTCGAAATCAGGAGCCTTCTGCCCCTCCCGCGATCGACTTTTTCTGGCGAACATCCTTCTGAACAATTTGCCCTCACCATAGTTTTTGGTAAATTTCAGTTTCGAACGTATGTAGCTTAGGGCATACGTGCTGAAACTCTGCAAAATCTATTATCGTTGTATTAATTCAATAATCAACCCTTACCATCAACATGAAATATAATCTGTTAAGAATCTCGGGTTTTCTTATGATGCTGTTGAGCCTGAGCGTTTTTGCGGTCACAAACGTTTTTGCGCAAGACGGAGAGAGCTTTACTGACGAGGAAGTAGAATTGTATGCGCAGTCGGTTTACGAGATCGATCAGCTGAAAAAGGGCATCAACGACACCCTGCTGGTCATCATTCAGGAAGAAGGCATGGAGCCGAAACGCTACAACGAAGTAAACCGCGCCAGCAAAAAAGATGATTTCGAAACGGCCGTGCCTGAGGAAGAGCGGATGCAATTTCAGAAGATCGAAGATCGGATGACCGATATCAAAGCGAGCCTGAACAGCAACGCCACCGAAGCCATCAAGGCAACAGGACTGGAGCTGGGACGCTATAATGACATCAAGAAGGCCGCCCGGAAAGATCCTGAGCTGAAGGCTAAAATCAATACCAAAGTGGAAGAACTGGCCCAGGCCACGCCTACCGAAGAAGAGGAAGGCGCGATGGAAGACGTAGCCGATACGCCCAAATAAGCCCACATTTCCACTGTCGATACCGATGCCCTGGCGAAACCGTCAGGGCATTTCTTTTATTTCGTGCACCTTTGTGCTTCACTTTTCCTGATCATGTTTACCGGCATTGTCGAAACCCTGGCCCGCCTGACCCAACTGCGCGACGAAGGCACCAACCGCATTTTTACATTCGAAACCGAACTGGCCACCGAATTCAAGATTGACCAGAGCATTTCGCACAACGGCGTCTGCCTGACGGTCACCCAGATTGCGGACCGTCAGTACGAAGTGCTCGCGGTGGAAGAAACGCTGCAAAAGAGCAACCTGGGGAAACTTTGCCCCGGCGACGCCGTGAACCTGGAGCGCTGCATGCCTGCGCACGGCCGCTTCGACGGTCATATTGTGCAAGGCCACGTAGACCAGACGGGTACCTGCACGCGCGTCGAGTCGCGCGACGGCAGCTGGCTTTACGATTTTGCGTACGATGCCTCGACGGGCAACCTGACGGTCGAAAAAGGATCGATTGCCATCAACGGCGTTAGCCTCACCGTCTTTCACTCGGAAGCCGATGCCTTTCGTGTGACGATCATTCCCTACACGTACCAGCACACCACCTTCCAGTTCCTGCAAGAAGGCGACACGGTGAACCTCGAATTCGACATTCTGGGCAAATACATCCAGAAAATCATGGCTGCCCGGCGCTAGGTCAGTTCGTGTGCTGCAACAGCTTCCGGAAAAACGGCCGTAACTCTTCCGCCAGTCGGGCGTGCTCCTCCACACTCGGGTGGCCCGTACATCCGCTGGCTTGCATCGGCTCGAAAAAATAGAGGGCAACGGGCCGCGCGGCGGGATGCAACGCGTCGACCTGCGTTTTCACGGCGGTAAGGCATTGCTGCAATGTATCGCGCCGCCCGCCCTGCACCATGGGACTGCTCAACAGGGCAATCTGCGCCTCGGGGTAGTGCGCCTTGACCTGCTGCACAAACGCAACGTAGTGGCTGACAAATGCTTCAGGATCGAAAGGAAGCCGGGGACGCTGGCCATCGCCGTTGCTGTAGTCGTTCGTACCGAGCGCAATGCTCACCACCGCAGGCCGGTAGGCATCAAATTCCCACATGCGTTCACTGTCCTGCTGCAAATCGGCCTTTTCGTAGACCTGCGGCATGGTGGGGCCGTCGCTGTTCCAGTTGCGGTACACCCCGATGCCGCTGACGCAGCTCATCAGGTAGTTGACGCCCAACGCCCGGGCCACACGCGGTCCGTACGCCTGATAAGCATTGTGCTGATCGTGGTATACGCCCGTTCCGCAGGGCACTTCCGACGGGTCGGCGGCGGCCCCGCAGGTAATGCTGTTGCCGATAAATTCGATGAACGGAGCTTCGGGACGCTTCAGGGAACGCACCCCCTGCCCCACAATTTCGTCCAGGATGATAGGCCCCGTGTGCGCTTCGGTGGCTTTGTAGAGCCAAACCGTCTGCGGCCCCTCGCCCGTTGCCTGAATGGTGATTTCGCTGCGGCTGGTATCGGCTACCCGGATTCGCTTCTGGTAGACGCCATCCAGTTCGTATTGCAGGTAATTGTGCGCTCCCGGCTGCGTCAGGTGCGCCACCACCCGGCAGCTATCACCCGCAAAGCGGAAGCCCACGTGCACGGCCGAGCCGATCAGCTCCACGCCTCCGTGCGGGGCAGGCAGGCTCCGTCCAACCGGGTACAGTGCCGAGGCGGGCAGGACCGCTTCGTCGGTGGTGGCGGGTTGTACGGAAGAACAGCCCGCGATGACGAGCCACAGCCACCCAAAAGATTTTGCGTTCATGAAAAGCTATTGCGTTAACGGGCAAAGTAACGGAATTTGGCCCAGGCGCACGCCCTCTTGCCGATACAAAAAAAGACCGGACGCGTAACGGCCCGGTCTTTTAAAGAAGGTTGATGGTCAGAACGCTACTTCAGCGTTTCGATCACCAGGTTGTGGTTGGTATAAATACAAATGTCGGCGGCGATGTTGAGGCTTTCGCGCACCATCTCTTCGGCGGTGAGCTGTGGCGCATGCTTTTTCAGGGCCAGCGCGGCCGATTGTGCATACATGCTTCCCGAACCGATGGCCGCAATTTCGTTATCGGGTTCCAGCACGTCGCCCGTTCCCGAAATGATGAGCAGCTCCCCCTGCGTGGCCGTGATCAGCATGGACTCCAGCCGGCGCAAGTACCGGTCGGTACGCCAGTCTTTTGCCAGTTCGATGGCCGCGCGGCGCATGTTGCCCCCGTACGAGTTGAGTTTTTCTTCAAACCGGTCGATCAGCGAGAAGGCATCGGCCGTAGATCCCGCAAAGCCCGTCAGGATTTTGCCGTTCATCAGCGAGCGTACCTTCCGTACGTTGCTTTTGGCGACCGTATTTCCCATCGTAGCCTGTCCGTCGGCACCTAACGCAATTTGTCCGTTATGCAAAATCCCGACGACGGTTGTGGCGTGTATTTTCATGATTCGTTCAGTTACATTCAAAAAGGGAGTGCCTGCACAGGAATGGTGCCGAAGGTAAAACTCTGCCTAAACCGCCGACTTGGCCTGACAAATCTTCAAGGTAACTGCTGATAATACTGCAACTGATGGTCGGGCAGCAACTCCGGATGCAGGATTTTGATCAGATCGGCCAGTAGCACGTGCGGTTCGATCACGCCGCGCTCCCAGTACGGATTCCGGCCTTCGGCGTCCATCTGCCGCGTGTTGTTGTACACCCGGCCCGTCTGCATCGGCCGGAAGTCGGCATACCGGGCATCTTGCTCGCGGATAGCGGTCCGGGTGGTGGCGGTACCGGTGTTCAGCCAGACCTCCGCCTCCAGGGCGATGGGATATACCGCTTCGAAGCTAAGGGGCAGCGACTGTTGCTGCCCGGCATCGTGCCACGGATAATCGGCCCCGGCATCGTGCAGCAGTTGCGTCTGGTAATTTTGCCCGCCCGGCACAAACCAGGTGTCTTTGTAAGGGAGGTTCACCACCACGGTCGGACGACTGTCGACGCGGTCCACCAGGGCAGCTTGCGTTTCATAAGCAGTGGCGATGCGCTCAAACTCCTGGGCCGCCTTGTGTTCCTGGCCGAGCAATGCCCCCATTACCTTGAGCCATTCGGCACGCCCCAGCGGATGCGGCTCCAGCCATTCGGTGTTGGGCAATACCGCAATGCCTGCCTCCTGTACAATTTCCAGACGCCGATTTTCTCCGCTGGCCCCTCCCGACACCATGACGACATCGGGCGACAAGCCCAGAATCACTTCCTGATTCGGCTCGTACGCCACGCCCACCTCTACCACTTTACCAGCGGCCGCACGTTTGCGGATCGTGGGTTCGTAGACGTCTTGCAGCCGCATCAACCCGGAGAGGACCGAATCGGCCCCAAGCGCGTGGAGCAGCGCCACGTGAGTAGTAGAGAGCGCCACCAGCTTCTGGACAGGCACCAAAATGCGGGGTGATTCCACCAGCGCAATCGACCCGGACTGATCGCGAGGTACCAACACCAACGTGAGCGTATCCTCCCCGGGGTGCAGGTGCAACAGCGTATACGCCTCCTGTTTGCTGAAATGAAAGCCACGCGCATACTTCACTTGCAACGCCGCGGGTAGCACCGTATCTCCCGAAATTTCGGCGACCGGCTGCGTTGCTGACCGATCCCAACATCCCGTTACGACTACCCATAAAAAACTCATCAGAAAAAATATACGCGCCTTTGTACTCATGGTGCAATGCTACGGATTTTTCAAGTGGCACATCCACGGCGCTTTTCCCGAAGGGGTTTTCCACAAACGAATTGGACCCTAACGTGTAAAGCTTTGATTTAATCCATTCCGGCTAACCCGGTGCATCGGAAGTCCGTATATAATTCTTACCTTTTTATAGCAATCCATCCACCAACCCACCGTAACAACCGGTAAAACACCACATTTTGCCGCCTTACACATCAAAACGATTACACCTATGTATCAGCCTACTTTATTAATGTCGGTCGACGGAGTCGGCGGCATTTGGACCTACGCTGTGGAGCTTTGCCGGGCATTGCAAAAGCTCGGATTTCACATCAACCTGGCTTACACCGGTCCTACACTCACCCCCTGGCAGCGCGAGCAGCTTGCCCACCTCCCCCTTGTCCAGTTACACGAAAAAACCTTTGGGCCTGAAATTACCGATCACGAAACGGAAGAAGCCGGCGAATGGCTGCTCTCGCTAGCCCACCGCACCGCTTCTGAACTGGTGCACCTGAATGGCTATACGTACGCCCATCTGCCCTGGCACGTCCCGACCGTGGTGGTGGCGCATTCGTGCGTCTGTTCCTGGTGGGAAGCCGTAAAAGGCGAAGAAATTGAAGGCGAGGTGTGGAAACAACACCGCCGCAACGTACGGAAGAAGTTGAACGCCGTGGACCGGATCGTGACGCCAACACAGGCGATGCTGGATACGCTGCGGCATTACTACGGCGACCTGCCCAAAGCACAGGTGATTCCGACGGCTTGCCTGGGCGACCCTTTCTACCAACGCCCCAAAGAAGAATTTCTGTTCTGTGCAGCCCCGCGCAGCAACGAAGCGAAAAATGTGATGGCCCTGGAACGCATCGCTTCGCGTCTTTCGTGGCCGGTGCACCTGGCCAGCGATCCGGACGCGGATCGGGGTCGGCGGGTGAACGTCGTGTACGAAGGCGAAATGCCCCGTGAAGAACTCGCGGAGCGTTTGTCGCGGGCGGCCATCTACGCCCTACCTGCCTTCTACGAGCCGTTCGGGTTCACCATTCTGGAAGCGGCCTTGTCTCAATGCGCTCTGGTGGTGGGCGACCTGCCTACTCTACGCGAGTTGTGGGGCGAGGCGGCCCTTTATGTCGATCCGTACGACGACGACGCCATCGCGGCTACCCTTCAGCAACTGATCGACAACCCGAAGCGCTGCAGGGAAATGGGGCATCGTGCCTGGATTCGGGCGCTCGATTTCTCACCGTCGCACATGGCTACTCAGTATTTTCACTTGTACCAGTCCATGCTGGAGGAACACCTGGTCGAAGAATGAGTTGAGGCGAAGGAACAGGTTGAACTGGGAGAGCGGCTTAAACGTCGCTCTCTTTTTTTGCGAAGAAGGCCCGAATGGCGTCGATCACGCGGGTTTGTGCCGCTTCCGTCAGGCCCGGGTAGAGGGGTAGGGAAAGACAGGTGGCGCTCCAGCGCTCCGCTTCCGGAAAATCGCCGGGTCGGTAGCCCTCGCGGGCGTAAACCGGTTGGAGCGGCACCGGAACAGGATAATGAAGCAGCGTACCGATCTGCCGGTCGGCGAGGTAACGCTGCAACGCGTCCCGCCGGGCCGTACGCACTACGTAGAGGTACCAGACGGGCGAAGCGCCTTCTGCAACGACGGGCCGTTGCAGATCGCCAACGCCCGCCAGTGCAGTGTGATAGCGTGCGGCCAGGATGCGCCTTTGGTCGGTCCAGCGCGACACATGGGCCAGCTTTAATCGCAAGACGTCAGCTTGCCATTCGTCGAGGCGGGAGTTAACACCCGCTTCTGCATGGTGGTATTTTTCGGCAGAGCCGTAGTTCCGCAACTGCCGCAACTGATCGGCCAGCGCCGGATCGTCTGTAGTGATCCCTCCCCCGTCGCCCAGCGCGCCGAGGTTCTTAGTTGGATAAAAACTAGTCGCATTCACCAGGCCGAAACTGCCGGTCGTCTTGCCTTGAAACGTGGCCCCGTGCGCCTGCGCGTTGTCTTCCACCACCTGGAGGCCCCGCCGCGCGGCCAGCGCCAGAATCGCGTCCATCGCGCACGGTTGTCCGTACAAATGGACCGGCACCACCGCCCGCGTGCGGGGCGAAAGGCAGGGCTCCAGTGTAGCAGCGGTAACGTTACCGGTTTGCGCATCGGGCTCCGCAAAAACGGGCCGCGCACCGGTATGCGATACCGACAGCGCCGTAGCCGAAAAGGTATGCGCCGGCACCACGACCTCGTCGCCCGGACCAATCTGCAGCGCACGCAACGCCAGGTAGAGGGCATCAAAGCCATTCCCGACGCCGACGCAAAAGCGCGTTCCACTGAAATGGGCGTAGGCTTGTTCGAAGGCAGCTAGGCCTTCGCCCAGAATGTACCACTGTCGCGCTACGAACCGGGCAAACGCCGTTTGTAGTTCCGGTTCCAGGTCGGCATTGGTAGCCTCCAGCGAGAAAAAAGGGATCGGGGGGATTTCGTGACGTTTCACAGCGATTTCTACGAACCAAACGGCGGCCTTTTGCTTTATCATTCCATACAATCGCCGCATTCGTGCTAAGTTTGCACATTATTCTTGATTCATGAAGCACATCCGTAATTTCTGCATCATTGCTCATATCGACCACGGCAAAAGCACCCTGGCCGACCGACTCCTGGAGTTCACCCAGACGGTTTCGGATCGGGACATGCAGGCGCAACTGCTCGACGATATGGACCTGGAGCGCGAGCGCGGCATCACCATCAAGAGCCACGCCATTCAGATGAATTTCGTCTACAACGACGAAACGTACGTGCTGAACCTGATCGATACGCCGGGGCACGTTGACTTCTCGTACGAAGTGTCGCGGGCCATTGCCGCCTGCGAAGGCGCGTTGCTGGTGGTCGATGCCGCCCAGGGCATTGAAGCGCAGACCATTTCGAACTTATACCTGGCCATCGGGCACGACCTGGAAATCATTCCGGTGCTCAACAAAATCGACCTGCCGAGCGCCTTGCCCGAAGAGGTCAGCGACCAGATTGTCGACCTGATCGGTTGCGAACGCGACTCGATCATCCGTGCCAGTGCAAAAGCCGGCATCGGCATCAACGAAATTCTGCAAGCCATTGTCGAGCGCATTCCTGCGCCGAAAGGCGATCCGCAGGCCCCGTTGCAGGCCCTGATTTTCGACTCGGTTTACAACACGTTCCGGGGCATTGAAGTCTTGTTCCGCGTGTACAACGGCGAAATCAAAAAAGGCGACAAGGTTAAGTTCGTCAACACGAAACGCGAATACGACGCCGACGAAATCGGCGTGCTGAAGCTGAAACAGGAAGCGCGCGACACCATCTCGACCGGCAACGTAGGCTACCTGATTTCCGGCATCAAAGAAGCGCGCGAGGTCAAAGTCGGCGATACCATCACGCACGTCACCCGGTCCGGTCCGGCTATTCAGGGGTTCGAGAACGTGAAACCGATGGTGTTTGCGGGGATCTATCCCGTTGATACGTCGGAGTTCGAAGACCTGCGGGCGGCCATGGAAAAGCTGCAACTGAACGACGCGGCGCTGATCTGGGAACCGGAAACGTCGGCGGCGCTAGGTTTTGGTTTCCGTTGTGGCTTCCTGGGGATGTTGCACATGGAAATTGTGCAGGAGCGCCTGGAGCGCGAATTCGACATGACGGTCATCACCACGGTGCCGTCGGTGCAGTTCCACGCTTACACGACCAAGGACGAGATGACGAAGGTCAACGCCCCGTCCGACATGCCCGAGCCAAACTACATCGACCACGTGGAAGAGCCGTTTGTACGGGCCCAGATGATCTCCAAGGCCGAATACATCGGCCCGATCATCGCGCTGTGCATGGACAAACGCGGCATCCTGAAAAATCAGGTGTACCTCACGACCGACCGCGTGGAACTGACGTTCGAACTGCCGCTGGCCGAGATTGTCTTCGATTTCTTCGACCGGCTGAAGACCATTTCGCGGGGGTATGCGTCGCTCGATTACGAACTGATCGGCTTCCGGCCGTCCCATCTCGTAAAACTCGACATTCTGCTGAACGGCGAGAAAGTGGATGCGCTGTCGGCCATCGTGCACCGCGACAAGGCTTACGACTGGGGCAAACGCCTGTGCGAAAAGCTCCGCGAACTTCTGCCCCGCCAACAGTTTGAAATCGCCATTCAGGCGGCCATCGGCACCAAGGTTATCGCCCGTGAAACGGTAAAAGCCCTTCGCAAAAACGTACTGGCCAAGTGTTACGGTGGTGACATTTCGCGGAAACGGAAACTGCTGGAAAAGCAGAAAAAAGGGAAGAAGCGCATGCGCCAGGTGGGCAACGTAGAAATTCCGCAGGAAGCCTTTATGGCCGTGCTGAAGCTGGAAAGCTAGTCTGTTCTTACCCAGATAACGATACGAGACTACGGTCAAAAGCCGTAGTCTTCTTTTTTAAACTTCCGGCTCGCTTCTGCGTTTACTTTTCGGGCACGGCGGGTCCACAACGCCCTAAATCGCCCACACCCGATCAACGATTTTATTCTTAGAATTTATGCAAGCCATCGAGTTGTTAGAAAGCACCCTGGTTCCGTACCGAAACCAACTCCTGACCCATCCCCTTTACGTACACATCCGGTCGGTTGCCGACATCCGTCAGTTTATGGAGTCGCACGTGTTTGCCGTGTGGGATTTTATGTCGCTGCTGAAAGCGTTGCAACGCGACCTGACCTGCGTGGCCGTCCCGTGGGTGCCGCAGGGAAGCCCGGTGGCCCGGCGACTGATCAACGAGATTGTGTTCGGTGAAGAGAGCGATGTGAATGAGGAAGGCGCGCCCATGAGTCACTTCGAAATGTACCTGGAAGCGATGGCACAACTCGGTGCCGATACCGCCCCGATCCGGGAGTTTATCGATCGGCTTCACCAGGGACAGTCAGTCACGGAAGCGGAGGCGGCCTTTGCGCACCTGCCGCAGGCCCAGGCATTTGTAGACTTTACGTTCGACGTGATTGCCACCGGCCAACTGCACCGAATTGCGGCCGTTTTCACGTTTGGCCGCGAAGACCTGATTCCTGATATGTTCATTCAGATCGTCAAGAACTTACAGGCCGAATCGGACGTGGACCTGCGCAAGTTGATTTATTACCTGGAACGCCATATCGAAGTCGACAGCGGCGAACATGGTCCCATGGCGTTGCAAATGATTCAGGAACTGTGCGGCGACGATCCTAAAAAGTGGCAGGAAGCGACGGAGATCAGTCAGGCGGCGTTGCGCCAACGCATCGCCCTGTGGGACAGCATTTACCAACACTTGACACAAGCCGAACCCGCGCGCGTGTAAGGCTTACTTGCCAAAAGCCCTCCACAAGAGCGCACCGGCCAACAGCAGCACGCCCGTCAGCACCAAAGCCCATTTGAAATTTTCGTCCCGGCGAACGGCTTGCATCTTCCGCCGCCATACGTCGACTTCCTGCGGAGAAGCTTTTTTGAGGTGCAGCGCACCCCGGCGGTAGCGGCGGTAGCGGCGGTAGCGGTCGCTGATTGCTTCAAATGTGGTGCGCTTGCCCAACAGGTTACGATTCTGTTCAAAGCGATCCTGCGACTGGCTGGCAAATCCCATACACGACAAGTTTTTGTGGTTGACTGATTTTACATTTCCTGTTCTACAGCAAGAGGCGATTATACAGCCCTCTGGCCACCCCGGTTCCTGGTGCGGCACTCTTCTTTTCCAGGGAATATACCTACCTTCGTCCGGCAAACGAATTCACCATCCTTAACGGCAACTCGCTCGCAGGCTGCGGTTTACGAAATGTCCTCCATGGTGTCCGAAAATCTTTTCTTAAACCCCGTCTTATAGTATTAAAAAATAACTATATCTTAGCAATATTTCACAAAAATAGTCTTATCAGATCGTGACGACGCGGGCGCTTTTTATCTGACTTTTTTTACGCTTGAAGCGCTTTTGTGAAGCATACGGCTACTTTTTTACACATCGCACCATTAACCAGCACGTTTGTTCGCTTTCTATGAAAAATCGACGGTTACCAACCGATCTTCACGGGCATACATTCGGAATGCCACTTGGCTTCGGTCCGTTTCGGTACGGTCGTCGCGCAGGGCACCTGGCGCTTTCATCACCATGTATTCGTACAACTTAGCAGACCATAGGTGAGCCGGAACGTATCCATGCAGCGCGCTGCGCTCTCGTCATCAACGTTGAAAACTATGCATCCAAACGCAGAAACGTCTACGACACTCGAGGTGCCTCAGGCTCCTAAGTCTTCTAAAAGGAAGTTTTTACGGCACGTCCACTATTTCCGCGGCTTTGCCATCCTCAACATTGCGTTCATTCACATCTGGTTTTTCCCGGAGAAGTACAAAGACACGCCCGACGTAGTGTTTCTCAGCCATTTCAGAGAGGTGATTTTCCACGCTTCGACCATCTATTTCCTGTTTATCTCCGGATTTCTGTTTGCCTATCTCTCCTCCAATTTCGATACCTGGAAGTACTACAAAAGCAAGTTCCTCAACGTGCTTTTGCCGTATATACTGATCACGACCGGGCTGTTTCTGGCCAGCAATCTTTCGCTGATCAAGCAAGCGGCCCTGGGTGAATTGGGCCAGGGTTGGGCGGAGGCGATTCTGACCGGGAGCATACAGGTGCAGTACTGGTACATTCCGTTCATTGCGCTGGTGTTCCTCATCAGCCCCCTGCTGCTCAAAATTCCCGATCGGATTTTCAATGCCCTGACGCTAATCTGTAGCTTCCTACCGCTGTTCGGTACGCGCACGGCCGTTGAAGTGAGCTTCGAGCTCTACATGTATTTTATGCCGGTTTACCTGTGGGGCATGTACGCCGCCAGAAACTACGACGCATTCGTGCGGGTCATTCAACAGTACAAATACGGGATTGCGCTGGTGGCGGTCGTTTTGTCGGGTGTGCTTTTCTGGTTGCGGTTGTACCCCAGCCAGCCCGACGGCGTGCTTGAAGCACTGTATTACGTACAGAAAATGGCGTTTACATTCCTGATTTTCGTATTCCTGATGCGGTACGAACACGTGGAAGTCAAATTGCTCGACCAGTTTGCGGTGTACAGTTTCTCCATCTTCTTTCTGCACACCATCGTGGACGTGTACTTCATCAAAAAACAGATTTACGAGGTGATCATGACGCTGCCGCTTTACCTGATTGCCCCGATTTCGCTGCTCTATACGGCCCTGATTTGCCTGATTACCCTTTGGGTCAGCATGTTGATTAAAAAAGTACTCGGCAAGTATTCGCGCTACCTGATCGGCTCCTGACGGGCGGCCCGGCAAGGCTTTCTTTGCATCACCATCAGGCCCATATCCGCTCGACCTTCTGTAACGGGCGGGATTAGTGGGGCTTACCCAACAACGCGTAACCGCGCATAACCCAACAGTTGGTGCCCCAGTGCGGGCGACCCGCAAGGGTTTTGATCGTGAGTAGTACCTTTGCCGTCCGTACCGTTTCCGACCACGTCCATGTCACTCCGTACCCAGAAAGAAGCTTTATTGACCCAGCTGCATGCTGTGGTGGATGAAAAGATCGCGACGGCTCAGGCAGCCATTGCGTCGGCGAAAGAGTCGCGGGACGGCGAGACCAAGAGTACGGCAGGCGATAAATACGAGACCGGGCGTGCCATGATGCAGATCGAAATGGACCGACACGAGGCTCAACTCGGCAAAGCGCTGGCCCTTAAAAACGAACTGGCCCGGGTGGACCTTACCAAAACGTATGCAAAGGCAGAGTTTGGAAGTCTGGTTGCTACGACCCAGGGCACCTACCTGCTGGCCATCGGACTGGGAAAGGTCGACGCGGAAGGGCAGACGTACTTTACCGTCTCGCTTGCCTCGCCCATCGGGCAACTTTTGCAGGGCAAATCAACCGGCGACGCGGTGCAATTCGGCGGCCGGACGTTGGTAATCGAAGCCCTTGTCTAACGCCAAAGCCCCCGGCAGGCACCCTCCCGCTCCCGAGTTGCTTGCTAGATAACTGGGTATGGAAGTAAAGAAGGATACCTGACGAGGGCTCGTCTCGCGCGCGTAGCTACTTAACCGGCTCGATGCGGAACCAGTCGAAATCGGCGTAGCCGGCATCGTTGGTCTGCGCCTGGCGGGTACACATCAGCCCCACTTTCGCGCCGACCCAACGGCCTTCGCTCGCCTCGAACACATCGCCGACCGGCGTAAATCTTTTGCCGTTGGTGCTGTAACTGAACTGGCACTTCGCACCGGGGGTCACCGTGACGCGGAGGTAAACGGTCGGATCTTTCAGCCGGGTGATTTCCGTCTCTTTTTCGGGCGCCCCTTTTTCCGCATCCATCGCTACGCCGTGCATCAGATGCAGACCGTCTTCTTGGCTTTTGACCGTCAGGTTAGCGTAGTCGTAGCCCATCACCACCAACCCGGCCTCTTCGTTTTGCAGTTTCGGATTGTGGGTAAACGTCAGTTTTGTGGTGGCCTGAAACACACCGGCCGGAAATTTCTGGAACAATTGGTTGGGCACATTCCACAGGTTGGGTACGCTATCGGGCACCGGCATCGTGTACATGCGCAACACGCCCTTCGCGGGGTTCGGAAAAGCCCAGTACGGTTGCGGATTGGCGTGCCATTGCCACTGGAGGCCCAGCCGCGCGTCGTTGAACTCGTCCGATTCCGGCGGCGTCACCTTCGGGTAGGTTTTGCCAACATTAGGTTTCTGGTACGTATGGACCGGCTCTCCCGTCCCGTCGCCGTCTTTGTCCACCCCAATCACGGGCCAGTCGTTTTTCCACTGCATGGGATTGAGGTGCACCACCCGCCCGTACGGTCCCTGGTCCTGGAAATGCAGAAACCAGTCTTCGCCGGTCGGGGTGTCGACCCACGCCCCCTGGTGAGGTCCGTTGATGTCCGTCCGGCCCTGTTCCATCACTACTTTGCGTTCATACGGTCCGTAAATATTTTTAGAGCGCAAGACCAATTGCCAGCCCGTGGGAACACCCCCGGCCGGCGCAAAAATGTAGTAGTAGCCGTTGCGTTTGTAAAACTTCGGGCCTTCGATGGTCGGGTCTGTTTCGTGCCCGTCGTAAACCAGCACGCCGGTGTCGAGCGTTTTGGTCCCCTCCGGGTTCATCTTCTTCACCACGATCACGCTTTTGATGCCCGCCCGGCTCCCGGCATAGGCATGGACGAGGTAGACCTGCCCGTCGTCGTCCCACAGGGGACACGGATCGATCAGCCCTTTGCCCCCTTCCACCAGAATCGGGTCAGACCAGGGTCCGGCCGGATTTTGCGCTTTCGTCACGTAAATCCCGAAGTCAGGATCGGGGTAGTAGATGTAGAATTCGCCGTCGTGGTGCCGAATGGCAGGAGCCCATACGCCATTGCCGTGCTGGGGCGTCTCAAAATGCGCAATCGGTACCTGACGGGGCAACGCATGGCCGATCAGTTCCCAGTTCACCAAGTCTTTTGAGTGCAGAATGGGCAAACCGGGTGCAGCGTTGAAACTCGACGACGTCATGTAAAAATCGTCGCCCACACGGCAGGCATCGGGGTCGGAATAGTCGGCGTAGAGAATCGGATTTTTGTACGTGGCACCTTGGTCGGCCACCCACACGCTGGAAACGGGGGCGGCGCTTTTTTGCGCGAACGCTGCGCTACACATACCTGCCGCCAGTCCGACGGCTACGAAATACTTCATGTATCAATAACAAATGGGCAAATGACAGAAACAAAAGCGCTTTGAGCACAGGCCTCTACTTCCATCCTATATGTATTCACTACGTGAGGCTTTATAACCTTTGCAGTCCCTGAAAGACCAGTTGCGCGACCGCTTCGGCCCCTTCGGGCTGAAAGTGGGTATTGTCGCTTTGCCCGTCGGGATAGGCCTCGTAGGTGTTGGCGGGCAGATTCATAAAATAATGGTCCGTCACGTACTCCTTCCCCCGGTCCGAGAACGCATCCATCGATAGCTGGTTCAGGTCGATCAGGTCGACTTGCAGTTCCTGCGCCACTTCCTTCATCGCCTGCGGATAGTCGCCGTGAACGTTGGCCAGGTGTCCGTTCTCCCAAGGGTAGTTCCGTGCCACGGGCGTCAGCAGAATAGGACGCGCTCCTTTTTCGCGGGTCTGGCGGACAAACAACCGGAGGTATTCTTTGTATCCCGCTTCGTTGACGTACCGCTCCGTTTTCTCCTTGGCGGCATCGTTGTGCCCGAACTGGATCAGTACCAGATCGCCCTTCCGCAGCGATTCGTACACGTTCCGCCAGCGCCCTTCCTCAAAAAAAGTGCGGGTGCTGCGGCCGCCGCGCGCGACATCGCGCACCAACACGCTGTCGGTCTTGATCAGATTCCGCACTTTGCCAAGGCTATCGGCACTCATAAAATGCTGGAACACCTGCCCCCATCCCATCAGCGGGTAGCGTTTCTTCTGATAATCTTCGTCGTAAGTCGTATAGTCGGCCATGGTCGAGTCGCCGACCAGAAACACCTGCGTCGGTTGTTTCTTGAGCACGGTAAACGACATCAGGCCCAAAAGCAGCAGGAGAGCACGAAAACGCATCCGGAAATAGGTTTTTAGAAGGTAGAAGGTCAGGGTGTAAAATTATAATGGCCGCTCGGCCAATTCGTTTAGATATACTTCCACGTTGGTGTACAGGGGGTTCAGCGTGTGCTGCGCACCATCGGCGCTGTCGCGAGGATCGAGCCGGTGCTTCTTCTCCCAGCGGTCGGGCATGCCGTCGCGATCCTGATCGGCCGGAGGATCGGTCGACTTCAGTTCGGGCCACCCGCCCACCTGCGCCTGTGAGTCGATAATGCCCGTGCCAAACGTGGCTGTTCCGTCACGCACTTCCCGGACAATGCGCTGGTCGACCGCATCGCGCACGCGGCTGGCGCCCGCCTTTTTGAGCACCGCTTCGTAGGCCGTGACGGCATCCTGCGCATCTTCCAACGCCGGGGCCGGAAAGGGTTCCGGGTGACGCGCTGCGGCCGGATTGTCGGCCTGTACGCCCCCCTCCCAGTTGTGGGCCGAGATGGCTTCGCTGCCGACCATGTAATTGCCGTGGATGTAGTACTGTCCGTAGGGTTCCCACGGGGCGATGATGCGCTCGCGCTTCGATTTTTCGGTGGCCGGTCCGGGCTTGTAATAGTTATTGACCACGTTGTAGTGCCCTTTTTCGCCGCCGTAGATGCTGTTTCCGCCCCAGTTGTAAATCACGTTGTTGCGGAAGTCGACCAGTTCTTTATCGGTGTTAGGCGTAGAGGACGAGCCGCTGAAGCGGGGATTACGGCTGGTGTGGTGCGCCAGCAGATTGTGGTGGAACGTGGCGCCTTCGCCGCCCCAGATGCCCCCGTACCCGTGGTCACCTTTGTGATGCACCGATTCATTGAGACTTTCGGAGATGATGCACCACTGCATCGTGAAGTTCTTGTTCCAGTAGAACGACGCACATTCGTCGGTCGACCAACTGATGGAACAATGGTCGATCATCACGCGGTCCTGCTTCCGTCCGCCCAGAGCGTCGGCCTCTTGCTTGGTTTCGTCGCCCATGCGCACCCGGAGGTACCGGAGGATGACGTTGTCGGCCTTGACGTTGACCGGATAATCTTTCAGGCAAATGCCGTCGCCCGGTGCCGACTGCCCGGCGATGGTCAGATCACCGTTGTTGATGTCCAGCGATGATTTCAGGGCAATGGTGCCCGACACGGCAAAGACGATGATGCGTGGCCCGTGTTTACGCACCGCCTCGCGCAGGCTGCCCGGCCCTTCGTCGTTTAGGTTCTCCACGACATAGACCGTTCCGCCCCGCCCGCCGGTAGCATGCGCACCGAAGCCTTCTGCCCCCGGAAACGCCAGCGGTTGTGCGTGCATTTCCACGGTGCTTCCCAGGGTCACGACCACCAGGCTCAGGCGAAAAATCCAGTTCATACTCATGCGTAACTTCTCCATGTCAGCCTTATTAAACGTTGGGGGCGCTTTGCTCCTTATCAAGAAAGACGAACTCCGGCCCTGAGTATACCCACTCGGGACGCTTTCCTGCCGAATCGGATGAATGATGCGCAGGAAAGGGGCGTTCAATTCCCCTTCGGCCCCCTTTCGCTGCACATCGTCCTCATCTCCCTCGCAGAAGGTTTTGCGGCCAGGCGTAATGCTTACTGGACCTGGCGTTCGGTGATTTCATGCACCAGGCTATTAAAATAGACTTCTACGTTCTCGTAGCCTGTGCTCAGGTCGTGGCCGTTGGCATTATCCTGAGCGGGGTCCAGTTTCTTTTCGGTTTTCCAGGCATCGGGCATGCCATCGCCCGACGTATCCAGCGGCGGCTCGGCCGAACGCAGTTCGGGCCATCCTCCTACGTCGCTTTGCGTATCGATGATGCCGTTGCTACTGCCGTTTGAGCCAGAAAAAGTGAACAATCCGGTCTGGACTTCCCGTACCACACGGGCGTCTACCGTGTCGCGGTGCAGGGAGGCCCCGCTGTACGCCAGCACGTTGTCGTATGCTTCGGCGGCCGTGTGTGTCGTGACGTTGTCGTTGATCGGATGCGGCTCCGCCTGCCGGATGGCGGCCTTTTCTTCGTCCGATACAGTACCGTACTTGCTGTGAAACTGGTTGAACACGCCGTAGGTCCAATTGTCGGCTGTTACGTCGGGGCTTCCTTCCATCACGTTCCCGGCGATGTAGTACTTGCCCCAGGTATCGTAGACGTCGGTGCCTTCGTTGGTATTTTTATCGATCGAGATGATCCGTTGCCGCTTTTTGGTGGCCGGGCCGGGCTTGTAATAACAGTTGACGATGTTGACGTTCATGGCTTCGCCGCCGTACGTGCTGTTGTTGCCCCAGTTGTAGAATACGTTGTTGCGCAGATCGACCAGATCGGTCAATGCAAAGGCTTTGCCGGCCTCTTCGCCCAGACGCGGATTACGACTGTCGTGGTGCGCCAGCAGGTTGTGGTGAAACGAGGCTTTTCGCCCGCCCCAGATGCCGCCGTAGCCGTGCGCGCCTTTGTCGTGCACCGAATTGCGCAGGCTCTCGGCAATCAGACACCACTGCACCGTCGTATTTTCGTTGGCATAAAACGAGACACACTCGTCGGTTGACCAGCTCATGGAACAATGGTCGATGATGATGTCGTGGTGAAAACGCCCGCCCAGGGCGTCGGCTTCCTGTTGCGCTTCGTCGCCCATCCGGAAACGCAGGTACCGGATGATGACATTGTCGGTGCTGATGGTGACGGGGTAGTCTTTCAGGCAAATGCCATCGCCCGGCGCCGTTTGTCCCGCAATTGTGACGTCGCCATTTTTGATGTCGAGGCGCGACCGCAGGGAAATGGTGCCGGATACCTGAAACAAAATGTAGCGCGGACCGGCCTGGTTAATGGCGTAGCGCAGTGTGCCCGGCGAACCGTCGTCGGTCAGTTTGGTAACGTAGAGCACCTTGCCGCCCCGCCCGCCCGTAGCGTTGCGGCCGAAGCCCTCTGCCCCGGGAAAGGCGAGCGCCGCTTCTTCGACAGGAGTGGGCTTTTCAGGTTCCGGATCAGGCCCGGGTGTAGACCCGGTCGGTCCGGATTTGCAACTCAAGAGCGCGAGGATACAACCTCCAATCAGGAGGGATAAAGAGCGAACCATAGCAAGGGGAATGACGAAAAAATAAAAAGAGGGGCGACTGCTTTGGCACCGCAGCCGCCCCCGCATCTATGAACACCTAGGGATTCCAGCGCGGGTCGCCCGCTACGCTGTTAAAACTGTTGTCGACGATGGTGAAGTCGCCGTTGAGCGGATCGGCCCATAGCTCGTCGGCGGGGCGTCCGTGGGCCGACAAACCAGGAATTTCGGTCGCCGGGTCGGACAGTTCGAAGTCGGACGTGATGAACGAGTTGGAAACGTCGATGCCGTTCAGGTTGCCGTTGCGGCCTTTGATCGCCACGCTTTCGGCACCGCCGCTATCCCAGCCCGGCCCGATGATCGTGTTGTAGATTTTGACCTGATTGACGTTGTTCGCGCCGTCGCTGCCCCGGTAATCGAACATGGTCGAGCCGGTCTTGGTCACTTCGAACAACGTACAGTTTTCGATCACAATCGAATTGGTGCTGGTTTTGCTGCGGATAAACTGCTCCGCCTGCGAAATGGTCGAGTTCGAAATCTTGATGTTTTCTACGTGGGCGTCGTCGTTGTCCATGTTGACAAGGCCGTAGCCGCTGATGCTGTCGATCACGCAGTTGTTGATCAGAAACGAATCGATCTGTACGGCGCTCGTCTTGATCCGGGCCACCCCACGCAGGCTGTGGATTTCGCACGATTCGATTTTGATGGTACCGACGGTGGTGGCCTTGTCGATGTTAAATACGTAGTGAGACGAAAATTCGCCCGTAAAACGAATGCCTCGCAGCGTCAGCGATTCTATTTCAGTGCCTTCTTCGAACGCCAGGCTCCCCACCTCGATGGTGGCCAGCTCGGGGCTGAAGTCAATCTCACTAGCAATGGTCAGCGATTTGC